>DFKT01000038.1:15471-16691 GCA_002373595.1 Lachnospiraceae bacterium UBA3638
CTGATACTCATATATGTAAATGTGACTCTGAGATTATCTTTTACCGGACGGCTTGGGTATAGATTCAAAGTTATGACGCTGACCATCCTTGCTGTCACATTCCTTATACTTATTGATAATCTCACGGGCTTTAGAGGATGGAGCACGAACTTTATATTGCCGGCCGCCGTAATGTTCCTGGATCTCGTTGCAGCGATCCTGATGCTCATAAACAGGCGCAATTGGCAGAGCTATATGATGACACAGATATTTGAGATCTCCGTGGCCACAGTGCTCCTTATCGCAGCGATAGTTGGATGGATAGAGTATCCCAATGTAGTAGTCATCGCATTCGCAGTAAGTGTCATCGTATTCGTTGGTACGCTTATTTTCGGCGGCACCAGGGCTCGTAATGAGCTCAAGAGGAGATTCTATATCTGATCTATTAGTAAAAAGATACATTCTGTGATACAATACCGCTTGTGTGTCAAAATTCAGATTAAGGAGTAAAAGATGATCTCAGCAAATAATGTTACATACAGAGTTGGCAAGAAAGCCCTCTTTGAGGACGTCAACATAAAGTTCACCGAAGGCAACTGCTACGGACTCATTGGAGCAAACGGAGCGGGAAAATCGACCTTCCTCAAGATCCTTTCCGGAGAGCTGGAGACCAGTAAGGGCGATATCGCTATGTCCCCCGGAGAGAGAATGTCTGTCCTTGAGCAGGACCACTTCAAGTACGATGAGTATACCGTCATGGATACCGTCATCATGGGCAATAAGCGCCTCTACGATATCATGAAGGAGAAGGATGCTATCTATGCGAAGGAAGACTTCTCTGAGGAGGACGGCATTAAAGCCGGTAAGCTTGAGGAAGAATTCGCAGAGATGAACGGATGGGAAGCGGAGAGTGATGCGGCGTCCTTGCTTAACGGACTTGGCATCTCCACAGAGTTTCACTATGAACTCATGGGAAGCCTTGACGGTGCGATGAAGGTAAAGGTCCTCCTCGCGAGAGCACTCTTCGGGAATCCTGATATACTGCTCCTTGACGAGCCTACGAACCACCTCGATATCGATGCGATAGAGTGGCTGGAGGAGTTTCTCATAGACTTCCCCAATACCGTCATCGTAGTATCCCATGACAGATACTTCCTCAATAAGGTATGCACTCAGATAGCTGATATCGACTATGGCAAGATCCAGCTCTATGCCGGAAACTATGACTTCTGGTACGAGTC
>DFKT01000092.1 GCA_002373595.1 Lachnospiraceae bacterium UBA3638
GACTTTTAATAGTTAGTCTTTCATCCGTGCGAACCCGCACAGACCTTACCTATTGTAGCAAAAAAATGCCGTTTGTGCTACAATATATTTGGTTTAATTTGCCGAAAAATAAAGAAAATCGGGATTTTGTGACCGACAGATCAAAAGGAGTTATGAAGAAATGATAAGAAATAACAAAAGCACAGCAGCCAGACTCGCATCGGGAGTACTTGCTGCAGTATTGATGATGACGTGCGCAGGATGCGGGGCAAAGGAGGCCGCGTCTGCAGCAGATGCAACACCTTCAACCGATGCTCCTGCCGCCCCGCTTAATACCGGAGACGAGGGCAATACGGGAATAGCCGATCTTCCCTATTATGAGACGGTACTCGGCATCGATGTGGATGATTACATCACTCTCAGTGATTACAAGAACTGGGACATCGAAACCACGTACGACCCGACAGATGAGTCAGTTTTGAAAGCTGAGCTCCCTTACTATTCATATGATATTCTTTCCGATTACCTCACGGATGATGACTATATCACCGACCGCACGGTTGAGGACGGAGACATTACGATCCTTGATTACGTAGGAAAGAAGGACGGAGTTGCTTTTGACGGAGGAACTGCTGAGGGAGCCATACTTTGGATCGGATCGCACACCTATATCGATGGATTTGAAGAAGGTCTTGTAGGCGCAACGATCGATGAGCAGGTAGATCTTAACCTCACTTTCCCTGAGAATTATCAGGCTGAGGAACTTGCGGGAAAGGCTGTTGTATTTGAGGTGATCGTTCGCAAGATCATAAAGACTGAGTCCGTATCCCGCGAGGTCAATAAGGTTGCCGCACAGAATGAGCTCAGCAACGAACTTGCCGACAAGCTTCTTGGTTCCGTCACCCTTAAGACGGAATTCCCCGTAAGCCTTGTAACCGGATATCAGCAGACGGCCGGCAATGAACTCGATTACAGAGCACAGAATACTTACGGTATAGACGGAGACACTTTCCTTCAGATGTACGGAACCACCAGAGATGCTTATGTGGAGGAAGTTGCCAAGCAGGATCTCCTTATGGATTCCGCGGTTATCAGCATCGCCAAGAAGGAAGGTCTGATACTCGATGACGCCGGATTCAATGCAAAGGTTGAGAACTTCCTGGCAGAGAGCTCATTCCCTGATCTCGATACTCTCCTTAAGTACTCGGGACTTTCCGAAGAGCAGCTCAGAGTTTACTTTATAACCGAAGATGTACAGGCTTATCTTATGGGCATCTATGAGCCCAAGGTATTTGGAGAAGAGTAAGCCGTTCATTCCGGGACGAATGCCCGGATAGCAGAGAGAAAATATGCAGGCATATCGCAGGAGAAAAATAAATAAACTTGCGAGAATGGGCAAAGGACAGTTACGCATCGTTGCTGCGGCAGCGATAATAACTGTGACAACTGTGTCATGTTTTCCCATAACTGCACAGGCTACGGGACGCACTTCGGCTCAGGTCCAGACAGATATCAATGCAAAGAACAAAGAGATCAAAGAAGCCCAGGCCAAACTGGGTGCTATCAACTCCAAACTCCAGGGAATAGAAAGTGACGCGGCTGTCATAAAGGCGGAACTTGATGACCTTAAAGATGCCGTATACAGCATCATGGAGGATATAGAGAGCCGTGAGATCCAGATAGAGGAGACGCGGGCACTCATAGCCGAAAAGGAAGAGGAAGTGGAAGGCATCAGAGCCGAGTATGAGGAGGCTCTTGAGACCGAGAAACAGCGCCGTGATGATATGCAGAAGAGAATGCGTGCGATGTATGAGCGCGGTGATGACAATACGCTCGCACTTATCTTTTCCGGCAAAGGTATCTATGACATATTAAACCGTCTCGGCCTGGCACAGAAAGTGTATGATTACGACAGAGAGAAGCTCGATGAGTACAAACAGACCAGGGAAGTACTCGAAGAGATAAGGATAGGCCTCGAGGAGGAAGAAGCCTCTCTTAAAGAGGAGGAAGCCACTTTAAATGCCGAGATAGCAGACCTCGAGAACGAGAAGAGCGAGCTCGAGGAATCGATGGAGCCCCTTCGGGAGAAATCAGCGGAGTTCGATGCTCTCGTAAAGAGCGCAAAGCAGGAAGCTTCCGTAGCAGCAACGCTCCTTTCACAGGAACAGGCTCAGCTCCAGGCACTGCAGGATCAGAAACAGAAGGCACTTGAGGCGGAGGCGGCGGCAGCCAGACAGGCTCAGCTTGCGGCACAGGCGGCAGCAGGCGGGACGGGAACCGTTTCTGCGGGCGGCGGAGGTGCGGCTCCGACCATCAATGCGACCAGCTGGGATGCGGTCATTGATGCTTCACCCGGATCCGACCTTGGCAAACAGATCGCCAAGTACGGATGCCAGTTCATAGGCTGTCCCTATGTACACGGAGGGAGATCCCTCACCAACGGCACCGACTGCTCCGGATTTACCATGCTCGTATACCAGCAGTTCGGTTACAGCCTCTCACCCTCATCGTCCATGCAGGCGACTCAGGGCAGGGAGATCAGCGTTTCAGAGATAGAACCGGGCGATATATTGGTGTATCCCGGACATGTGGCACTATATATAGGAGGGGGATACGTGGTACACGCCTCCACACCGGCCAGCGGTATCAAGACGAACGGCATGTATTATCGCCAGCCGACCAGTGTCAGAAGGATTTTGTGATATTATAGAGAAAACAGCTCAAATTTTTCGTAAATATACTAAAGTTTGATAACAAATGCTCCGATAAATGTGATGTAGGAGTAGTAAGGCCCACAAAATGAAAAGAGGCGGCTCCTGCAAATATTTAGAGGAGGGAGGTATCCCGGATGCGTATTGAAAGTTATACACAGATACAGAACCTGTATCAGACACAGAAGACCAAGCAGACAGCAAAGCCTGTCGCAGCAGCTCGTGCTACCGATAAGGTACAGATAAGCAGCTTCGGCCAGGATCTTGCAACCGCAAGAGCAGCTCTTGGCAATACGCCCGATATCCGCGAGGAAGTTACCGCTCCCATCAAGGCTCAGATCCAGAACGGCACTTACAATGTAAGCGCAGAGAGCTTTGCGGAGAAACTTCTTGCCAAGTATCAGGGACTGTAATTAAGAACGAGGTAAACCGTGGCGAGTTTAATGGAAACCCTTATAGCAACGCTGAGGGACGAATGTGATGCATATGATGGGTTATTGAGTCTGTCACGGAAGAAGACTCCGGTGATCATCACCGGTGACCTGAATGAGCTGACTAAAATCACGGAAGAGGAACAGGAGTATGCCGGCCGTATCCAGAATCTTGAGAAAAAGAGAGTCGAGGTAACCGCTGACATTGCTAATGTAGTTAACAGGGACGTTAACAAGCTCAAACTCAAAGATCTGATAGAAATGCTGGAGGCGAGACCTTCAGAACAAAGAGCACTCATCGAGATACATGACAGACTTCATGTATCGGTACATGAACTCAAAAGGGTAAATGAGCAAAATGCGGAACTGCTCTCAAGCAGCCTGGAAATGGTTCAATATGAGATAACACTGCTTCAGGCAATGAAAGCGGCTCCCGAGACGGCAAACTACTCCAAAGGCACCTATACCGGCGAAACAATGGGAATCTCCAGGGGAGGGTTTGACGCCAAACAATAGGAGAGAATTATGTCCCTGTGGAGCAGCTTATCCGTTGGAGTCACCGGACTTCAGACCGGGTCAAACGCACTTAATACCGTAGCACATAACCTGACCAACGTCGACACTGACGGCTATACACGCCAGCAGGTCGAGCAGGCGGACAGAATATATACAACGCTCTCCAAGACGGCCTCCAAGATATCATATCAGCAGGTCGGACTTGGAGTTTATTATTCTAATGTTAAACAGGTTCGTGACTATTTCCTCGACAAGACCTATCGTCAGGAAGTAGGCCGCGAAGATTTCTATTCCGTTTCTTCCGGCACTTTAAACGAGGTCGAGGATCTCCTCGGCGAGCTTCAGGGAACACAGTTCCAGAAATCCTTAAGCGACCTTTGGACCTCGGTCCAGGAGCTTACCAAGGATCCCTGCAACAGCGTTACCATGGGAGCTTTCGTATCCGAGGCCAATGAGTTCCTCTTCAGAGCGCAGGGAGTATACGACGGACTTTCCAGTTTCCAGGACAATCTCAACTACCAGGTTAAACAGAAAGTAAACCAGATAAACGAACTCGGAAAGAGCCTTTTAAAGCTCAACGACGAGATCCGTAATGTCGAGTTGGGCGGAGTCGAGCACGCAAATGATCTTCGCGACGAGAGAAACCTTATCCTCGATAAGCTTGCGGAGCTCGCAGATATCAGTTACAAAGAGGACTATTTCGGTAATGTGGAAGTCCAGATCGAGGGCGAAGACTTTGTAAAAGGCGGCGTCTGCTACGAGATCGGATTAAAGGCCGACAACCTTACCGGATTCTATACACCCTTCTGGCCCCAGAATGCAGAGTGGCATCTCGACGACATGGGAAACCGTGATTATGACATAGAGAATGCGCAAGTATTCGACCTTTCCCGCCAGATCAGCTCTGAGCTTAATACCGACATCGGCGGGCTCAAGTCCATCCTCCTTGCAAGGGGTGACCACAGAGCAGATTATACCGATATAGAGACCAATCCCGAGACGGGAGAGTCCAATTACGACAACATCTCTCAGTCCGTACTTATGAACATCCAGGCTGAATTTGACCAGCTTGTTCACAATACCATGAGAGCCATCAACAGCGTGCTTGAGGATGCGGCAGGCGTAAAGGAGATCGCTGACGGAAGCGGCGATGCACAGACTCAGGCCCTTTACGATGCCCTTAAGGCCGGGGATGAGGCAAACGGAGACTATTATGACGGCAAGACCTACAAGCTCGTCAAAGCCTCCGATCTCACATATATGAAAGATAATGACGGCAGCCCGTTGCTCCTCTTCAAGAAGCAGACTACCGACAGCTACGAGAAGGTAACTATCGGCGGAGACGACTACTGGGTATACAAGAATGAGGACTATGATGTAAACGAGTCCCTCTATACCACAGCCAATACCTGCGTCAACCAAAACCTCCTTCAGACCCCGACCCTGCTTGGTTTCAGACTTGCTGACGGATCCGAGGACAAGGTCACCATGGACAAGCTCAAGCAGGTATTTACCGATGAGATCTACACGCTCAACCCCAATGTATTAAAGAGAGTATCTTTAAATGACTACTACGGAGACCTCGTTTCCCAGGTTGCGAACTCCGGATATGTATACAAGACCATCCACGAGAACCAGCAGAATACCGTCGAGGCGACCAGAACCGCCAGAGATCAGGTTACTGCGGTATCCTCGGACGAAGAGCTTTCAAATATGATCAAGTTCCAGAGCGCATATAACGCATCGAGCAGATTTATCAATGTAGTAAACGAAATGTTGGAGCATTTGCTAAATTCTCTCGCGGGTTAAGCCGATGTATTAATCGGAGGTTAATATATGCCATCTACATTTTTCGGACTAAACATATCATACTCGGGACTGCTCGCATCCAACGCATCCCTCAATACCACGGCAAACAACATATCCAATGTACAGACTGAAGGATACAGCCGCCAGCAGGTTAACCAGCAGGCCGCTTCCGCCATCCGTACCTTTACGACCTTCGGAAGTGCCGGAGCCGGTGTTGAGACGCTCTCCATTGAGCGTATAAGGGACGAGTTCTACGACCAGAAATACTGGTCGAACAATACCAATGTGGGCGAATACGAGATGAAGGCCTACTATATGAAGCAGATCGAGCAGTATTTCTATGACAGCTCGACTACGGCAGGATTCTCCGATGTATTTGACACCCTCATGATCAAGGGTATCGAAGAACTCATGAAGAATCCCGGCGATTCCTCCACCAAGACCCAGTTCGTGGGATACGCGAGTGCGCTTACCGATTATTTCAACAGCACCGTCGGAAACCTCCAGAAGGTTCAGAAGGACTTGAACGCAGAGATAAAGCTCAAAGTCGATGAGATCAATTCCATCGCTTCCGAGATAGTAGAGCTCAACAAGCAGATCAACACCATCGAGATGGGCGGAGCAATGAAGGCAAATGAACTTCGCGACCGCCGTACCGCTCTCGTAGACAGACTCTCCGAAATAGTGGACGTCAGCATCAGCGAGACCCCCGTTGTGGACCTTAACGATCCCGACCGTGTGACCGGTGCAAACCGTTTCGTCGTCAAGATCGCAGGCGGACAGATCCTTGTTGATATGAACAGCCTGAACCAGCTCGACTGCAAGGCCAGAGAGAATTACGAAAAGGTCAATATGAGTGACATAGACGGCCTTTACGATGTATATTGGGTCACTCCCGAGGGAGAGCCCCTTCAGAAATTCGGTCTCTACAATGCCTCCATGGGCGGGGAATTAAGAGGTCTCGTTCAGATGAGAGACGGCAATAACGGCGAGTACTTCAACGGCCTCATAACCAACACAACCGTTTCCGATTATGTGGACGATAATGGAGGCCTCCACGATACCGTCACCATCAAGGTCACCGAGGACTACCTCACCGATCTGAACAAGTCAAATCTCTCGGATCAGGGCGGCATCCTCAATCTCGGCAACAAGGAATTCTACTATGATTCCTGGACCTACAAGGCAACCAAGGATGGTTCCGGCAATATCAGCTACGAGTACACCTTCGTCCTCTCCAATGAGACTTCGAAGAATTCGAGCCACATCACCAATGACCGCATCGGCAAGAACGCAACGATCGGATCGAGTGTAAAATACGAAGGCATTCCCTACTATATGAGCCAGCTCAATGAGTGGGTAAGGACTTTCTCAGAGAAGTTCAACGACATATTAAAGAAGGGAAATGACAATACCGGTACCATACTTTTCACCGGAAACCATGCCACCGATACGGATCAGTACCAGTTCAATCAGAACAAGGACTATCACCTCTTTGAGAAGGAAGCGGCAAACGGTACTTCGCTGGAAGTAAACGTACACGATGACAGCTACTACAAGCTCACGGCAGGCAACTTCAGCACCCTCGTGGCGATGATGAGCGACCCCAAGCTGATGAGCAATAAGTATAAGACAGCGGACGGAGTAGAGCAGGACGACCTCCTCACAGACCTCAAGAAAATGGTCAACGCGAAAGAGGGAACCGCATTCAGAGGAGGATCCGCAGCGGAATTCCTCGAATCGGTCATCTCGGATGTGGCACTTAATGCTTCCGCAGCCGATACATTCAGGGACAGCTACAAGACAGTACAGAATACCATAGAGACCAACCGACTCTCGATATCCGGAGTAGATGAGGACGAGGAAGCGGTCAACCTGGTTAAGTTCCAGAACGCATACAACCTTAACTCCAAGATGATCCAGGTATTCCAGGAGATATACAACAGACTGATACTCGAAACCGGCGTATAGGACTTGGAAAGGGCATCCAAGTCCGCAAGAATATTTTTCAGAGAAAAATGTTCTTGATGTTGGGGATACATACATATCAATGAGGGATAATATATGAGAATAACCAACAAGATAATGCAGAGGAATAACCTCTCAAATATCAATACCAATAAGATCCTCGAGGATAAGCTCTCCAACCAGCTCTCAACCGAGAAAAAGGTTACGAGACCTTCCGATGATCCTGTTATAGCGATAAGAGCTCTCAGACTTCGCACCAATGTTACCGAGGTTACTCAGTATTATGACAGAAATGTCAGTGATGCGAACAGTTGGCTCACCATCACCGAGGATGCACTCAAGTCTCTCTCCGATGTTATCACCGGTATGATCGGACAGTGCACCAGCGGCTCCAAGGGTGACCTTACCGCGAAGGACAGACAGATCATCCTCGAGCAGCTCCGTGCTTATTCCGATGAAGTCTACAAGACCGGCGATGCGGACTATGCAGGCAGATACGTCTTCACCGGATATCGCACCGATACCCCGCTTAGCTTCCAGAAGGCGGCCGTCCGTGAGTATACTCTCACCGAGCAGATAGACAAGGACGTGATAGATACCATCACAACCGTAAACAGCGGCGCATCCAAGAAATGGACTGCTGCGAACTTTGATACCGATGCCGATGTAACCGCACTTGATGAGCAGGACATCAGCCAGAAGACCAACTACCGCATCAGACTCGCATACGACAATCTCGATCAGGTCGATGCATCCGGGATCGACATCAGCTACTGGACCGGTCCCGACAGATCTAAGACCCCACAGACACTCGGAGTAACGAGCGTAGTCAGCAAAAATACCGATCCCTACTCCAACGTAGGTGACGATGATGTCATAATGGTATATGAGACCGGAGAGCTTCTCCTCGGCAAGAACGCTTACGACAAGCTCATGGGCGTCACCGACGATCCCACGACTGCCGGGGACGAGAGCGAGATCCGCATCACCTATCAGAAGTCCGAATGGACCGCTACGGACCTTCGCCCCGAGCATTACTTCTACTGCAAGGCCAAGGATGCCGTAAAAGACCCTTCGACCGGCGTGATAACTGTGGACGATGCAAGTGAGATAGAGTATAATAAAGATTACCTTGATACCACACTTGAGCGCCAGCCGATCGAGTACGATGTAGGATTCAACACCACGATCCGTATCAACTCCACCGCCGACGAGTGCTTCAAGCTCGGTATCAGGAGAGAGGTTGACGATATACTCGAAGGACTTTCCAATCTCGACGAGCTCGAGAAGGTAAAAGAGGACATCGAGGCCAAGATCGCAGCCACCAACAACCAGACGGACCTCGACAAGTTAAATACCCAGCTGGATGCGGTAAATAAGTCCCTCACCTATGCGAGAGACATCTGTCAGAAGCGTTTTGAGAAGGGTATCACTACCTTCCAGAAGTACCTCAGCGAGACCAGCCACGCCATCACCGCCAACGGTACCCGCTCGGCGAAGCTCGATATGATAAAGAGCCGTTTGCAGACCCAGAAGACCACTTTCGAGACCCTGCAGAGCGAGAACGAGGACATAGACGTGACCGAAGTTGCCATCCATCTTTCCAGCGCGGAGACCACCTACCAGGCGGCACTTATGGCGACCGGCAAGATAATGCAGAACACTCTGCTGAACTACCTGTAATACCCGTTACCAAGGCTACCCAGCCGTATCAGACTCTGATCGGTTGAAAATATTTTTTAGCGCGGAGCGCGAAAGGAGCACAGCATGCTTGTAAACACCAAAGTTTTCGGAGAAGTTGAAATCGCAGACGACAAGATCATCACCTTTGACAACGGCATTATCGGTTTCCCTGATCTCAAGAAATTCGCATTGGTTCACGATGTAGAAAAGGGATCGGACGCAGGCATCAGATATCTTCAGTCCATCGACGAGCCCGCATTTGCGATGCCCGTTATGGATCCCCTCATTGTAAAGCCCGACTACAACCCTCAGGTTAACGCAGAGCTCCTCTCCGGACTCGGCGATCTTACCGAGGAGAACGTCGTAGTATTTGTAACCGTTACCGTACCCAGAGACCTTACCAAGATGACCGTTAACCTTCAGGGACCCATCGTTATCAATCATGAGACCTGCAAGGCTGCACAGGTTATCGTGGACAGCCCCGACTATTCGGTCAAATTCCACATTTACGAGATCCTCAAGGCTCAGCAGGCAAAGAAGGAGGACTGATATGCTCGCACTCTCCCGTAAAAAGGGCGAAGCTCTTATAATCAACAATAACATAGAGATCACCGTGCTTGAGATCAAGGGAGACCAGGTCAAGCTCGGCATCTCCGCACCGAAGGAGGTGCCCATTTACCGCAAGGAGGTATACCTTCAGATCCAGGATGCCAATAAAGAGGCAACCGAGGGCGTTGAGGCACTCCGCAATCTCTTCGGATAAAAAACCAAGGAATCCCGTCTTTTTAAGACACCCCGTCTGCCGGACGGGATTCTTTTTTGTAGAAGTGCCGTTCTTGACACCACAGTCAAATATCAGTAGAATTAGCGTATTGTTTTTCGGTAAACAATAATCATAGAAAGAAGGGAATTAAAATGGCAGATAAGAAAAACATTCTTACCTATGAAGGACTGACCAAATACGAGGAAGAGCTCCACAATCTCAAAGTCGTAAGACGTCAGGAGGTTGCCCAGAAGATCAAGGAAGCAAGAGAGCAGGGAGACCTTTCCGAGAACGCTGAGTACGATGCTGCTAAGGACGAGCAGAGAGACATCGAGGCTCGTATCGAGGAACTCGAGAATATCCTCAAGAACGCTGAAGTAGTCGATGAGGACGAAGTAGATCTCGGCACCATCAACATCGGATGCAAGGTTAAGGTACTCGACCTCGAGCTTTCAGAGGAAGTAGAGTACAAGATAGTAGGATCCACCGAGGCCGACAGTCTCAAGGGCAGGATCTCCAACGAGAGCCCCGTAGGCAAAGCACTTATCGGTCACAAAGCGGGTGATGCGGTAACCGTAGAAACACCCGGAGGAAAGTTTACATACAAGATCATTGATATCACGAGGTCATAAAAGTGGCAGAGGCTAAGGAAAACAAGAACAATCAGACTCAGGACCTTAATCAGCTCTTAAAGGTCCGCAGGGAGAAGCTCGCAGCGCTTCAGGAAGCGGGACGCGATCCCTTCCTTATCACGAAATACGACCAGACTCATCACACAGATGATGTAAAGTCGCTCTATGAGGCTCTTGAGAAAGAGCTCCTTGGCGACCGCGCACCCGTCGATGTGACCGGTATGGATGAGGAAGCGGCAAAGGAAGCCAAAAAGGCAGACTACAATGAGCGTCGTGCGATAATGGATGCACATCCGATCCATGTCAGCATCGCAGGCAGGATGATGTTTAAGCGCGTAATGGGCAAGGCATCCTTCTGCAATCTCCGCGATCTCAAAGGCGATGTACAGGTCTATGTCGCAAGAGACAGCATCGGAGAGGAGCCCTATGCCGACTTCAAGAAGTCTGATATAGGAGATATCTACGGAGTAAAGGGATATGTATTCCGCACCATGACCGGAGAGATATCCGTTCATGCTGAGGAGATTACGCTCCTTACCAAGAGCCTCCAGATACTTCCCGAGAAATTCCACGGCCTTACCGATACCGATATGAGGTATCGTCAGAGATATGTAGACCTCACTATGAATACCGAGAGCAGAGAGGTATTCATCAAGAGATCCAAGATGATCCGCGAGATCAGGAACTTCCTCGCAGATCGTGATTTTATGGAAGTCGAGACTCCCACCCTCGTGCCCAATGCAGGCGGGGCGGCAGCCAGACCTTTCGAGACCCATTACAATGCGCTCGATGAGGATGTAAAGCTTCGCATATCCCTCGAGCTCTACCTCAAGAGACTCATAGTAGGCGGACTTGAGAGAGTTTATGAGATCGGACGCGTATATCGTAATGAGGGTATCGACACCAGACACAACCCTGAGTTCACGCTCATGGAGCTCTATCAGGCATATACCGATTACAACGGCATGATGGAACTCACCGAGAGCATGTTCAGATACCTTGCCGAGAAGGTTTGCGGTACTACTGTGATAACCTATCAGGGCAAGGAGATCGACCTTGGCAAGCCTTTCGAGAGACTTACCATGACTGATGCAGTCAAGAAGTATGCAGGCATCGATTTCGACGATCCCGCACAGGTTCCTGATGATGCAGCAGCCAAGGCTCTTGCCGGGGAGAAGCATATCGAATTCGAAGAGAGACATAAGAAGGGGGATATCCTCAATCTCTTCTTTGAAGAGTTTTGTGAGGACAAGCTGATCCAGCCGACCTTCATCATGGATCACCCGATCGAGATCTCGCCCCTTACCAAGAAGAAGCCGAACGATCCCGGAAAGGTAGAGAGATTCGAGCTCTTCATCAACGGCTGGGAGATGTGTAATGCTTATTCCGAGCTCAACGATCCCATCGATCAGAGAGAGCGCTTTGCCGCACAGGATGCGAACGCGGCAGCAGGTGACGAAGAGGCTGAGCACACCGATGAGGATTTCCTCAATGCACTCGAGATAGGAATGCCGCCCACAGGCGGAATAGGATATGGACTGGACCGTCTCGCTATGTTGCTCACAGACTCACCCAGCATAAGAGATTGTCTCCTCTTTCCCACGTTAAAAAGTAGCAAATGATGTAGAAGGACGCATTAAGACGCTACGTGTCGTGGCGCAACGGTCACAGTCGTATCAGGACGGAACGATGCAAATTGTCTCGATTTCTGAGGACGAAAGTGGACTGTAGCGGAACGGGATGTCAGAGTGAGAAAATGCATCGAGGATTATCACGGAACACAGTGTAGACCTCGAAAAAGCTTAAACAGAACAAGTAACCAATCAATAGGAACAGCTTTTGAATGGTTTAACAGGCACTTACTTTAGTGAAAACTGGAGTAGGTGCCTTTTTTCGTGCTTGGGTGTAACTGTAAACAATCGGTTTTAGCTGAAAGGAGATCAAGATGCCAAAGAGAACCAAAGAAGAGATTGCTGCAGAAAAAGAGAAGGAGAAACTTCGGGCATTACGCAGAGGCCCGGATCTTGAGCGTTTTCTTGAAGGTAAAAAGAGGACTTTTGTTTCTTATGCCCAGGGTGCAAGGATCTATTCGATGAATTATTACTCGTTCGTTACTCTTGCTAAAGCGGCAAAAGCGAATATCCGAATCAAGAAAAACGTGGTCATCGATCTGGATATTATTGAAGAATACTTGGAAAAACAGTGCATGGAAGAAAACGGAGGTAGTGAGGATGTATAGTAGAGGAAAATCGAAGAATCCCGATAAGCAGGAAAAACTGGATGCCATGGCAAAGCAGTTTGCTACAAGCGGTAAGAAAAAATGGGTGCGTTATGATGAGGGCGCTTTGCTCTATTCCATGGGGATTCATTCATTTACGGATTTAGCCAAGGAAGCCAAGGCAGTTTATCACATCAAAAGAATCGTTTTAGTAAACACAGAAAAACTGGATGAGTACATCGAAGTGATGTACAGCGATGATCCGGAATAGGAGGGTGAAAAATATGTGCAAGGTTATTTCCATATGTAATCAGAAAGGTGGAGTCGGCAAGACCACTACAGCTGTAAATCTCGGCATCGGACTGGCTTCCGAAGGTAATAAGGTTTTATTGATCGACGGAGATCCGCAGGGGTCTCTGACGATCAGTCTCGGTTACAGAGAACCGGACAGACTTTATCATACTTTGGCTTCTTTACTTTCCGAAGTCATGGAAGAGCAGAAACCATCGGTTAGTCAGACGATCATTCATCATGAGGAAGGAGTGGATCTGATTCCGGCGAATATCGAGTTGTCAGCTCTTGAGATCAATCTTGTAAATGTCATGAGCAGGGAAGTGATGCTCCGGAGTCTTGTTGAAAATATAAGACCATATTATGATTATATCATCATCGATTGTATGCCTTCTCTTGGAATGCTTACGATAAATGCCCTGGCTTGTGCGGACAGCGTGTTGATCCCTGTCCAGGCAGCTTATCTTCCGGTAAAGGGATTAGAGCAGCTTATCAAAACCATCGGCCGTGTCCAGCGGAGACTTAACAAGAAACTTCGTATCGAAGGGATCCTGCTCACGATGGTTGATGCCAGGACAAATTATGCCAAGGATATTTCCAAGCTTGTTGTTGATACCTACTCTGATCAGATCGGAGTGTTTGAAACATTGATCCCTCTTTCTGTAAGAGCTGCAGAGATCAGCGCGGAAGGTTCCAGTATTTATCAGTACGATCCGAAAGGCAAAGCCGCCTCTGCGTACAGGACACTGACAGAGGAGGTGATGCGACATGCCTAAGAGAGTAGGTCAGAAGATCAAGATGACATCCATCGATGAACTTCTCTGCGTTCCGGCTGTAGCAGGATGTGATGAGATTGAAGTCGCAAAGATCCGTCCGTTCAAGAATCATCCTTTCAAGGTTTTGGATGATGACAAGATGCATGAACTTGTGGAAAGCATCATGTTAAACGGTGTGCTGGTTCCGGTCACTGTAAGACCGGTTGAAGACGGACAGTATGAAATGATCTCAGGGCACCGCCGGTTATTTGCAGTAAAAGAGATCGGCCTCGATAAGATTCCTGCTATCGTAAAGAAGTACGACGATGATGAAGCAGTCTTGGCTATGGTGGACTCAAATCTGCAGAGAGAAGAGATTCTGCCAAGTGAAAAAGCATTTGCGTATAAGATGCGTTATGATGCGATGCGGAGGAGAGCGGGAAGGCCATCAAAAAATGCGTCCCAATTCGGGACGAATTTTCCAGAGGGTCGGGCAGATGATGAATTAGCCGAACAAGTCGGTGAAAGTCGCGGACAGTTGCATAGGTATCTTCGCCTGGTTGAACTCATTCCATCGATTTTGGAACTTGTAGACAAGAAAGCTTTGGCACTTGCTACTGCGGTCGAAGTTTCTTTCTTGGATCACGAAGTTCAGCAGATGCTTTATGAGTACATGATTGAAAATGATATCTGCAAGACGTTTCAGATCTTCGCTCTGAGAGATTATCTGAAGGAAAATGATACCATCACCAAGATGGAGCTCATGCGGATCCTGAACGAGAATGCTCCCAAGGATGAGAGCAATAGATTTCAGCAGCTCACGATCACCAAGAAGAAACTGCAGGAATACTTCCCGACCTTTTATACCAAGTCTCAGATGGAGAAGGTGTTGTTTTCTCTTCTTGAAGAATGGAAAAAACAAAATTCGGCTCCAAAGTGATTTGACAAAAGTGAGAAGTCATATATTATAATAGGGAGCATGAGTTAAAGAGAGGTGCGCAATGCCAAGAAGAGAAGGAGCCGGAAGACCTAAATTAGATGATCCAAAGTCAAACAAGGTCAGTATGAGATTGTCTGAAGAAGAATTGAAAAGGTTTGAGGCATATGCCAAAAGACACGGATTATCAAAGGCTGATACTCTTCGCAGGGCAGTAGATGAATTGATAAGTAAAGATGAGACAGACGGAAAGGGCACGTGAGGAACGTGCTCTTTTTTTGAATTTATGTCTTGATAAATGGCACCCATCTATTTATAATATCAATTGGGTTAGCAATGCCTAACATGGGTGAAAGGAGGCTGACACGGTGGGAAGGTTTAACGATATCGGGATAGACAGTGAATTGGACTGGGACAGAATAACACATCTGTTTAAATTAGGGATCATAGCGGCGCTTATGGTCCTTGCCGGAGACATGATCCTTGGATGGGGTGTTACAGATGAAACGCTTACAGGTATGGATGCGTACTTTTCAAGATACATGACTGTTTCAGATACCAGAGTTTTCGCATCTGCCATACTTGGACTGATAGGTATCACGATAGAGTGCCTTTCTTATTTCGGTGTATGCGGCGATGATGTAAGAACCGGCTGAGGGTAACAGTATGCTGAAGAATTATATGAAGGAAGGCCAGAAACTCCCTATGTTCGGAGTCGGACCATATATTGTTTACGGAATGGCGATGGTGAATCTCATTGGGATCATTCTGTTCGGATATGTGTTTAAGATTGGTATCTTAGACAGCCCATGGATACTAATATTCCGTATTGTCGGGGGGCTTCTGATCGTGCTAGGGATTGCCGTCTGGTTTATCGGAGCCGTGAAATCAGATATGGACGCATCCATAACGGAGAACAAGCTTCAGACAAAGGGAATCTATGCATGGGTAAGAAACCCTATGTACAGCGGCTGGTGGATAGCGTTATCCGGGATAACTCTCATGTGGCACAATGCATGGATGCTCATTCTCCCTGTAATAGACTGGGTGATCATGACAATAGCCCTGATAAACACGGAAGAAAAATGGTTGCTTGATCTGTATGGAAATGAGTACGCAGAGTACAAAAAAAGTGTGAACCGCTGCATACCTTGGAAAAGAAGGAGATGAAAACAGTATGAAATACACTGGGATGCCTGCCTTTATGTGGCTTCTTTATAAGAAGTCTTTTAGAAATCATCTTACAATCGATCTCGGATTTGATGCTGGCAGTGCAAAGCGTATAACCGCAAATGCAAAGCCGAGGTATAAGTCGATCATTGAAAAGCTTCCCGATTTTGAAAAGGGAGACCGCTTTCAGACGAACATCGTAAATTGTGCATTACTTATTGCTTTTTTGCAGAGCATGGACAGAAGACCTTCGGTTGAAGAACTTACGAAGTATTATGCTGATGCGATGTCCACAAAGGCAACGGAAATTTTCTGCAAGAGCGCAGGGAAAAGCAAATT
This sequence comes from Lachnospiraceae bacterium UBA3638, assembly GCA_002373595.1. GTDB lineage: Bacteria > Bacillota > Clostridia > Lachnospirales > Lachnospiraceae > AC2028. Next base: position 16,203 of record DFKT01000092.1, read on the forward strand.
CTCAGCAAAAGATATCGAAGGCATGAAAAAGAGCGCAGCACTGAATGCAGCGGATCGTAATCCTTATTCTTGGAACATGGAGTACCTTCCGTACAACGATAACAGCGGATATGAAGCCAGATTTACAAAGTGCGGTATCTGCACGCTTATGAAGGAATATGGGTTCTTTGATCTGGTTCCCGCCATGTGCAATCTTGACTATGTGATGAGTAATATGGGCGGAGCTTCAACGTTTGTGAGAGAATATACGCTTGCTTCAGGTGGACCATATTGCGACTGCGGATACAAAAAGA
>DFKT01000053.1:0-1568 GCA_002373595.1 Lachnospiraceae bacterium UBA3638
CAGCGTTTCGGAGAGATGGAAGTTTGGGCCCTTGAGGCTTACGGTGCATCGTTCACCCTTCAGGAGATCCTTACCGTTAAGTCCGATGATATCAACGGACGTGTTAAGACCTACGAAGCGATCATCAAGGGAGACAACATACCCGATGCAGGTATCCCTGAGTCCTTTAAGGTCCTTCTCAAAGAGCTCCAGGCACTCGGACTTGATGTTCGTGTACTCGATGAGGACAGAAACGAGATCGAGCTTAAGGAGAATGTTGATTACGGTGATACCGATTTCCGTGGAGTCATGGAAGGAGATCGCAGGGGATCCGATCAGGAAGAAGACAGATTTGCCAGCGAGGGATATTCCATCCGCGAGTCCGACGACGAAGATGATTCGTACGAGGAAGATGTTGATGCGGATGACGACTCGGAAGAAGAGCCTTCGGATGAGTATTTCACAGCCATGGAGCATGGCGGAAATCCCGAAGAATAAGCTCACTGTAAGTAACCGCTAATTTGCTTGAAAAGGAGTGTTATAAATGCCTGAAATGACGAATGATACATATCAGCCCATTACCTTTGACGCGATAAGGATAGGACTTGCATCTCCCGAGAAGATCCGTGAATGGTCACATGGCGAGGTTACTAAGCCCGAGACCATCAACTATCGTACCCTTAAGCCGGAGAGAGACGGTCTCTTCTGCGAGAGAATATTCGGACCCAGTAAGGACTGGGAGTGCCACTGCGGTAAGTACAAGAAGATCCGATACAAGGGCGTTGTCTGCGACAAGTGCGGCGTCGAGGTTACCAAGGCTACCGTACGTCGTGAGAGAATGGGACATATCGAGCTTGCAGCTCCCGTTTCCCATATCTGGTACTTCAAAGGAATCCCCAGCCGTATGGGACTTATACTTGATATATCTCCCAAGGTACTTGAGAAGATCCTTTATTTCGCATCATATATAGTTCTTGATCCCGCAGATTCTCCTCTTGAGAAGAAGCAGGTTCTCTCCGAGAAGGAATATCAGGATGCCAGAGAGCAGTACGGCAACAGATTCCGTGTCGGCATGGGCGCAGAGGCTATCAAAGAGCTTCTTTCCCAGATCGATCTCGAGGCAGAGAGAAAGGAACTTCGTGACGAGCTTCCCGGATCCTCAGGACAGAAGAGAGCCCGTATAGTAAAGAGACTTGAGGTAGTTGAGGCATTCTGCGACTCCGGCAATAAGCCCGAGTGGATGATCCTCGATGTACTTCCGGTCATCCCGCCCGATCTTCGTGCAATGGTACAGCTCGATGGCGGAAGATTTGCCACTTCCGACCTCAACGATCTCTACCGCAGGATAATAAACAGAAATAACAGACTTAGCAGGCTCCTTGATCTCGGAGCACCTGACATTATTGTCAGAAACGAGAAGAGAATGCTTCAGGAGGCTGTAGACGCGCTTATTGACAACGGACGCCGCGGACGCCCTGTAACCGGCCCCGGCAACCGTCCTCTTAAGTCTCTTTCCGATATGCTTAAAGGTAAGACCGGACGTTTCCGTCAGAACCTTCTCGGAAAGCGTGTTGACTATTCCGGACGTT
>DFKT01000053.1:1617-3382 GCA_002373595.1 Lachnospiraceae bacterium UBA3638
TATTCCGGACGTTCCGTTATCGTCGTAGGACCCGAGCTTAAGATCTATCAGTGCGGACTTCCCAAGGAGATGGCACTTGAGCTCTTCAAGCCCTTCGTTATGAAGGAACTCGTAGGCCGCGGCATAAGCCAGAATATCAAGAATGCAAAGAAGCTTGTTGAGCGTTGGGATTCACAGGTTTGGGATGTCCTTGAGGATGTCATTCATGAGCATCCCGTTATGCTGAACCGTGCTCCTACACTTCACAGACTCGGAATACAGGCATTTGAGCCCATCCTCGTAGAAGGTAAGGCGATCAAGCTTCATCCGCTTGTATGTACCGCATTCAACGCAGACTTCGACGGAGACCAGATGGCAGTACACCTTCCCCTTTCGGTGGAAGCACAGGCAGAGTGCCGTTTCCTTCTCCTGTCACCCAATAACCTTCTTAAGCCTTCAGACGGAGGCCCCGTTGCCGTTCCTTCACAGGATATGGTACTTGGAATCTACTACCTCACTCAGGAGAGAGACGGAGAGATCGGAGAAGGCAGTGCTTACAGCAGCTTAAACGAGGCTATACTCGCTTACGAGAACGGATATATCACTCTTCACAGCAAGATCCATGTGCGCAGGAGTGCCGTAAATGCAAAGGGAGAGACTATCACGGGAATGGTAGATACCACCCTCGGAAGACTCCTCTTCAACGAGATACTTCCTCAGGATCTCGGATTTGTAGACAGATCTGATCCGGAGCAGTTCCTGAAGCCCGAGATCGATTTCCTTGTAGGCAAGAAGCATCTTAAGGCTATACTCGAGGCTGTCATCAACACCCACGGTGCATTCAAGACCGCTGAGGTTCTCGATGATGTAAAGGCTATCGGATACAAGTACTCGACCAGAGCGGCTATGACGGTTTCCATTTCCGATATGACCGTTCCTGAGAAGAAGCCCGAGCTCCTTGCGGAGGCTCAGAACACCGTCGACAAGATCGCTCTCAACTATCGCCGCGGACTTATCACCGAGGAAGAGAGATATGCCGAGGTTATCCGTACCTGGAACGAGACCGATAAGGAACTTACTGATCTCCTTATCAACGGACTCGACAAATACAACAACATATTCATGATGGCCGATTCAGGAGCCCGTGGTTCCAACCAGCAGATCAAGCAGCTTGCCGGAATGCGTGGACTCATGGCTGATACGACCGGACGTACGATAGAGCTTCCCATTAAGTCCAACTTCCGTGAAGGACTTGACGTTCTGGAGTATTTCCTTTCCGCACACGGTGCACGTAAGGGACTTTCCGATACCGCTCTTCGTACTGCTGACTCAGGATACCTTACCCGTCGAATGGTAGACGTATCACAGCAGCTTGTCATCCACGATATGGATTGCGCAGAGGGACTCGATGAGATCCCCGGAATGACCGTAAAGGCATTCATGGACGGCAAGGAGACCATAGAGAAACTTCAGGATCGTATCACAGGACGTGTTTCCTGTGAGGAGATCAAGGACAAGAAGGGCAATACCATCGTAGGTGTTAACCAGATGATCACTCCCGCCAGAGCAAAGAAGATCCTCTCTGAGGGTGTCAGCGCCAAGGGAGAGCCCGTTGACCGCGTAAGGATCCGTACCATTCTCACCTGCCGTTGCAAGAACGGAATCTGCGCTAAGTGCTACGGTGCTAACATGGCTACCGGAGAAGGCGTTCAGATCGGTGAGGCAGTCGGAATCATAGCGGCACAGTCCATCGGTGAGCCCGGAACACAGCTTACCATGAGAACCT
>DFKT01000053.1:3444-4133 GCA_002373595.1 Lachnospiraceae bacterium UBA3638
CCTTCCATACCGGAGGTGTTGCAGGAGACAACATCACTCAGGGTCTTCCTCGTGTAGAGGAGCTTTTCGAGGCCAGAAAGCCCAAGGGACTTGCGATCATCTGCGAGTTCGACGGTGTGGCTGAGATCAGAGACACCAAGAAGAAGAGAGAGGTTGTCGTTACCAATAAAGAGACCGGTGAGAGCAAAGCTTACCTCATCCCTTACGGATCAAGGATCAAGGTTGTAGACGGACAGCACCTTGAGGCAGGAGACGAGCTTACCGAAGGATCGGTTAATCCTCACGATCTTCTCAAGATCAAGGGAATCCGTTCCGTACAGGATTATCTCCTTCGCGAGGTACAGCGTGTATACCGTCTCCAGGGTGTTGATATCGCAGATAAGCATATTGAGATCCTCGTTCGTCAGATGCTCCGCAAGGTACGCATTGACGAGCCCGGAGATACCGAATATCTCTCCGGCACACTTGTTGACTTCATCGAGTTTGAAGAGCTCAACAAGCAGCTTGCTGCAGAGGGCAAGACTCCCGCAGAAGGAGAGCGTATCATCCTCGGTATTACCAAGGCAGCTCTTGCTACTGATTCCTTCATGTCGGCCGCATCATTCCAGGAGACCACCAAGGTTCTCACCGATGCTGCGATCAAGGGCAAGATCGATCCTCTTACCGGACTTAAAGAGAACGTTATCATC
>DFKT01000053.1:4190-12256 GCA_002373595.1 Lachnospiraceae bacterium UBA3638
GTAAGCTGATCCCTGCAGGAACCGGGCTTAAGAGATACAGAAATACCGAGCTCTCAACGGATTATCAGAATGCTACCGATCAGATGAATGCTGAAGAGGCAGCAGAGGAAGCTGCAGCAAACGCAGCAGAGGAAGAGTAATACTTTCGTTTTATGAAGGAGTTGCAGGAGGAATCTCCGGCAACTCCTTTTTTAACAGGAGAAGGATATGAAAGTACTGGTTACGGGAGTGGGCGGACAGCTTGGACATGATGTGATGAATGAACTGCACTCACGCGGAAGTATGGGTGTGGGTTCGGATATTGCACCTGCATATTCAGGTATTGAGGACGGTTCGCCCGTGACTGAGATGGAATATATCCAAATGGATATAACCGATGCTGAGAAGGTTCGCGAAGTGGTCGGATCGGTGAAGCCGGATGTGATCGTTCACTGTGCAGCCTGGACAGCCGTAGACGCCGCAGAAGACCCTGAGAATCGTGACAAGGTCATGAAGATCAATGTGGACGGTACAAGGAACCTGGCTGTGGCAGCAAAGGCTATAGATGCATCTATGTGTTATATCAGCACCGATTATGTCTTTGACGGACAGGGAGAGACTCCCTGGGATCCGGACTGCAAAGACTACGCACCGATATCCGTTTACGGTGAGAGTAAGCTCCGCGGCGAGCAGGCGCTCGCTGAGACGATCGATAAGTATTTTATCGTACGTATAGCATGGGCCTTTGGATTAAACGGCAATAACTTCGTCAAGACTATGCTTAAACTCTCTGATAATCATGACGAACTCCGTGTGGTGAGCGATCAGATAGGTACTCCGACATACATGTACGATCTCGCAAGGCTTCTTGTCGATATGATACAGACTGACAGATACGGATATTATCATGCGACCAATGAAGGCGGATATATCTCCTGGTATGACTTCGCATGTGAGATATTCAGACAGGCAGGGAAGAAGACAAGAGTGATCCCGGTCACGACCGCCGAATACGGTCTTTCCAAGGCGGCAAGGCCTTTCAACAGCAGGCTGGACAAGAGCAAACTGGTGAAGAACGGATTTAAGCCTCTTCCGGAGTGGAAGGATGCACTCGCCAGATACCTTAAGGAAAGCGGAGTAATCTGATGATCTCCGGACTTCTGAGACTTTTACCGCGATCACGTAAGTATGTTGTATTTGGCGTGTTCTGGCGATGGATATCGCTGGTTGCAGGATTTTTTATGATATATGGGGTGGCTTCGCTCCTTACGGGAGTGAGTCACCCTTTGCCTTTTGTAACGATCATAATGGGTGCTTTGCTGGTCGGATTCTTATCGGATGAGTGCATAGTCAAATGTAAGATAAAGTCAGTATCCGATATCAGAAGGATAACCGGCAGGATGGCACTTGATAAGATTGAAAGCATCGGACCGTCGTACAGGGAGAACATATCTGATGAAACGGTGATTGGCTTTCTGTGTGAAGGTACAGGGAGTCTGGAAAGATACATAACTGAATTTATCCCGACGGTTTTGTTTTCCGCTCTGTCTGCAGTGACGATCTTTGCTGTTATGATCAATTATGATGCCAAAACAGCATCTGTGCTTTTGCTCTTTTCGATCATATCTTTTATCTTTTCATTTATCATCATAAAGACAAAAAATGAACCCGGATCGATCATTGATATCATCACATACGGAGGCTCACTCGTCGGTATGTGTATCGCAGCTGCCGGGTACTTTCAGGGCAGGATCAGACTGATGCCTGCGATAATATCTTTTATTGTGTCAGCAGTGGCAATGCTTCCTTTCAGGAGACTGGGATCGCTTATTGGGATAGCTGTAGAGGGAGAGAATGCGATATCCGAGCTTGGAATATTGTTCGGTATTAGGGACAGAGAAGCAGGGCTCGACAGAAGACTCGGGGATAAGGTAGATATCAGATTTGATAATGTATGCCTTTTCGGAGACGAAGGTGCGGACGAAATAAACGCTTGTTTCCACTCGGGCAGAGTAGCTGTATATGATGGCGATGAAGGCGGAGTGATCGCCGGTATCCTGAGCGGCAGGAAGACTTACCAAAGCGGAAATGTAAAACTTAACGGTGTGGAACTGTCAGGGATCTCGCCAGGCTCTGCATGCGATATCATTACTTATGTCGGTGATGACAGTTATATTTTTTCCGGGACTGTGCGTGACAATCTCCTGATGGGCGATCCTGATGCGGATGACAATAAATGCAAAGCGGCACTTAAGAAGGTGAGCTTTATCATAGCACTCGAACTCGCGGACGGACTTGATACGAGAGTCGCCGAGGATGGAGGAAATCTGTCAAAGGGGCAAAGGATGAGACTCCTTGTCGCAAGAGCGCTGCTTCACGATACACCTGTCTATGTATTCGACAATGTGAGATCGGGCGTCGATGATGAAAGCCGTAAAGTGATAGAAAGTATCATTAATGATATTTCATATGCGCATACAGTGCTTGATATAAGGCATTCGGATATGCCTGTACTTTATGATGAGGGGTCGACCGATGCGAGAGATCGCGAGATTTCAGAAGGGATAAATGCATTTATTTCCGAGACGGTACGCGGCGCGGCAGAGAGTATCAGATTTGGAAACTTTGGAAAAAGAAGTGACCTGTATGAGAAGTATGCGTCTGCGATATCAAACGAAAACGGTAAGGCCGAACGCGTCAGAGACAGAATACGGTCATATATCCGGTTGGCTCTTGTTTTTGTTTTTTTGTTTATAGTAAATTATTTTGTATATAAGATGAGCCGTTCGGAAATTGCATTTTTGCCGGCTTCGATAACAGTTTGTGTACTTGCGGTTTTATGTCTGTTTGTTATGGAAAGGAGAGATCCATATGCCTTTAAATCCTATCATAAACGCTGATTTTCCCGATCCCGATATAGTCAGGGTCGGAGATACCTTTTACATGATAAGCACCACTATGTTTTTTATGCCGGGGGGAGATATCCTCAGGTCTTATGATCTGGCGCATTGGGAGATAGTAGGACATATATTTGCGGATCTGGGTGAGGGGGACAGATACGAGCTGGCTAATGGCGAGAATGTGTATTCGCGCGGAATGTGGGCTCCTTCCATTAGGTATCATGATGGCCTTTTCTATGTGACATTTGCATGTAATGAAAAGAGAAAATCTCTCCTCTATACCGCAAAGGATCCTCTCGGAGAATGGGAACTGACCGAACTTGATGATTTCTATCATGATGCATCGCTCTTTTTTGATGACGACGGCAGAGTGTATATCGTCTCGGGCAATACCACAATAAATATCAATGAACTGGATCCGAAGACATGGAAGAAAAAGGAAGGCGGACTGTCGAAGGTTCTGATAGAGGATAAAAAAGGACAGTTCCTCGGCTACGAGGGATGCCATCTGTATAAATACAATGGTAAGTATTACCTTTTCACCTGCCATATGCCCAAAGAGACAGACGGGCGCAAGACAGAGGACTGTTTTATATCGGACAGCTTAGAAGGGTCATTCAGAGGTAAACTCATATTAAATGACTGCATGGGATACAGACCTTATCTGCAGGTCGCACAGGGCGGAATGGTCGATGATGCATATGGTAATCTCTATATGTTTATGTTCCAGGACAGAGGTGCTATAGGACGTGCTCCTGTCATCATGCCCATGCGATTTGACGATGACGGATATCCCATGCCCGATACACCCGATGGGAAAGTTCCGATATCATTTGAAGGCTGTAAATATGATCCTGCAGTGAATGACAGGATAAGGGACCTTATATATGCGGATGATGACTTTGGATATAAAGATGTGGATGATATGCTCGCTTCATCACCGTGGTGGCAGATATCACATAATCCGGATAAAGGGTGCATATCCTTTACGGACAGGCACTCGATCAAGATAAAGACAAACAGGACCGTTCCCAATCTGCTCCATGCGAGAAATGTATTTACAGTGCGCTGCATGGGACCTGCGAGCAAGGCGAGTGTTAAGATCGATGTATCGGGACTGAATGAGGGCGATTACGCGGGCATCGCTGTTTACAATGCTCACTACGGATCTCTGGCTGTCAGGAAGCATGATGGCAAGAACGAACTTGTTCTTGTAAATGCAGATGCTGCAAATCCCGGCGTGGGAGGTGATAAGGGTTTCTTCGACAGAGATCCGGAGGAAACCGTCATCGACACACTTGACACAGGTGTCATAACGCTTATTGCAAATGCGGATTTTTCCAAAGAGCGGGATGTGTCGTACTTTGAGTATGTTAAAGCCGGTGAGAAGAAAAAAGCAGGCGGGGAGCATCCCATGTACTTCAAACTCGATATGTTCACGGGGTGCAGGTTCGCACTCTTTGTATATTCAAAAGAGCAGCCCGGAGGCTGCGCTGAGTTCTCTGATTATCGTATGACCGTTGCAGAATAATATAGAGTCAGGATAATAAAAGAGTCGCAGACGGATCATCGTCTTGCGGCTCTTCTGTCGTTTCTGCCTGCGTAGTAGCGGGCCTTATCTTCATACATCATCTTGTCGGCCTGCTTCTTGACATCCTCACAATCGGGGTTGCCGTCAGAAGCATAGATGAAACCAAGCGAAGCGCTTCTTCCTTTTTCCCTAAGCAGTTCTTTGACGTGTTCAACGGATTCGGTAAATATGCTCTCGTAATTTGTTACCATATATGCCGCAAATTCATCTCCGCCCATTCGGTAGACATTTTCCCTGCCGTATACTTCGGCAAGTACGGTTGCGACATCCTTGATCATGCGGTCGCCTTCTTCATGTCCGAGAGTATCGTTGGCAACTTTCAGACCGTTGATATCACACATAACAAATCCGTAAGGACGGTTTCGGTCGAGCTTATACTCTTCGAATTCTTGGATGGCACGGCGGTTCTTGACGCCGGTCATCTGATCGTAGTAACTGTACTGTATGAGCTTGAGCTCGTTGTCACGCTGACTTAAGGTCTCGGATAAGAAGTACTCGAGGAGCTGAACTATGCCGGCCACCTCGTCCATCAGATCGGGAGGAGGATTGTTGATGCCAAAGAATCCTCTGTATTCGGATCCGTTAAGTATCGGAGCGGTGATGATACTCTTTACGCCGCGCCCTGAAAGCTCATTGTAGATAACGGGTTCAGCTTCTTTAAGCTTTTCAATATCGCGAATGACGATATTCTCGCCGTTTTTAAATTTCTCATAGAACTTGTCCACGATACCGGTGTAGGGAACGCTTTCGTGCCTGGGAGCATCGTCCGTCGGATCTTCGGCACTCCAGATGTAAGTGTTGTCCAGTTTACCGTTTTTCTGATCTTCGTAGATGTAAGCATCGGTCGCACGGAACTCTTTGCCCATATATTCGAGCATCTGGTGGAGAGTCTCTTCTGTTGACTTTCCGGACATCGCGTACTGCATGAGTGAGTTTACGAACTTATCCTGCCTGTTGCCCTTTCGCTCCATAGAGATCCACTTGACGATCTGCATAAATATCGCAGCCATGAAGACCATGAGTCCGATCTGCATGAACAGACCGCTGTTCTGCTTGGAATTGCCGGACAGAGAGTATCTGGCGATATCTACGAAACTTCCGAATATGAAACAGATCGCTCCGTTTCTGAAAAAGCCCAAAGAAGTGGGGAGATTGTATTTCTTGCAATAGATACGGTTCCTTATGAACATAACGATCGCAAGGGTCGTGGCCAGAGCATATGATACATAGAAGATAGGCATCAGTTTATGCATATCGATATCGAAGACGAGCCTGAGGAAAAGAGTCAGGGCCAGGGTCGCTGCCGACAGTATAAATGCGATCAGCGGATAGATCTTATTCTTTTTCTTTATGATCGAATTGATAAAGACTATCGCAGGATATTCGACAAAAGGTATAAGCAGGTAATCGAGAACACGGATCGCCTCGGTGCTGTCGATGAGAATCTGAAGGACAGATGATTCGATAAGAGTCCAAAAACCCATGATCACCAGAGCGCCGCCGAGAGCAAATAGATTATAGGGGAACTTGGTCTCGTGATACATTCCGAGATGTACGACCATGATCGCTATGCCGAAGAATACGATGAGAGAGGACACAAGGAATGCTGCGGCATTCTCACTGAAGATCCTGTGATAGAATGTACGGTTGTTGCAGATCGCACAGTCAGGAAATCGTCCGCTGCTCTCTCCGATATATGGAAGTGCGATCTCTATCGTAACCGTTTTGCCGGCATCCGAAGGGGAGAGTGAGATGTTATGATAGATATCTCCGGTGCCCCATCCGGTGAGATTTTTTCTGGGAAAATATACATAGACAGTACTGCCGTCAATCTTGACAGAGAAGCTTACATTGCGGCTGATGAGGTTTAAGTCGTCGCCTGAGAGTATTCCTGCGGGGAGAGTATTGTATACGGTAATGTATCCGCGACTGTCCGAAGGCGGAAGCTTGGTGAGCGAGGTATTTCGGCCCGCACTGCTCTTCCAACCGCCCGCATAGTTGATGTAGTGGTCGTTGTCGTAGTTCCTGCTGAGCTTGTAGATGTCTGTTCCGACGAAGATATAAATCAGGAAGCCCAGAAGTATGAGAAGATATAAAATTGCCAATACCGAGAAGAATCGGCGCTTTCTTTTTTCCATATAATGTATTTTACCCCTACCGGGGCAGTTGGTCAAACAAATAACAATCCCCGAAAAAACCTTAATTTTTCGTTGACAAGGGGTATTTACGTGCGTATAATATTCTAGCATGCGCAAAAAGGCGGGATAAGTGCGCCTTAAAATAAGAAAAATTCAGCGCATAGTATTATAGAAAGGAAAGGTGAACCCAGAATGCCAACATTCAACCAGTTAGTCAGAAAGGGACGCGAAACTTCCGTTAAGAAGTCGACGGCACCTGCTCTTCAGAAGGGATACAACTCTCTTCACAAGAAGGCTACCGATACCTCTTCTCCTCAGAAGCGCGGCGTTTGCACTGCAGTTAAGACTGCAACCCCTAAGAAGCCTAACTCTGCTCTTCGTAAGATCGCCAGAGTGCGTCTTTCAAACGGAATCGAAGTTACCAGCTACATTCCCGGCGAAGGTCACAATCTTCAGGAGCACAGTGTAGTGCTGATCCGTGGCGGCCGTGTTAAGGATCTGCCCGGTACCAGGTATCACATCATTCGCGGAACTCTCGATACCGCAGGTGTGGCAAACCGTAAGCAGGCGCGTTCCAAGTACGGTGCCAAGAGACCTAAGGAAGCTAAGAAGTAATAAGCTGACCTAAGGAGTAGCAACGTACAGGATCGGAAAAGCGAAACGAACTAAGGTTAAAGTGTTGAATTGGGATTCATTTGATGAGCCTGATTCAGGCACCGCGCTGAAGGGATACACAGTGAGTACCGATGATTTATTGATGGTCATGTAAGAATGTGACCGGATTAATAAGGAGGGAAGAGACGTGCCTAGAAAAGGACATATAGCAAAAAGAGACGTATTAGCAGATCCTTTGTATAACGATAAGGTCGTTACCAAGCTTATCAACAACGTAATGCTTGACGGCAAGAAGAGCGTAGCTCAGAAGATCGTTTACGGAGCATTTGCACAGGTGGAAGAGAAGGCCGGAAAGCCTGCTCTCGAGGTTTTCCAGGAGGCTATGAACAATGCATGCCCCAGCCTTGAGTGTAAAGCTCGCCGTATCGGCGGCGCCACCTACCAGGTTCCTCTCGAGGTTAAGCCCGAGAGACGCCAGACCCTGGGACTTCGTTGGATCACCATGTTTGCGCGCAAGCGCCCTGAGAAGACCATGGTCGACAGACTGGCGAACGAGATCCTTGATGCAGCAGCCAACACCGGCGGAGCTGTTAAGAGGAAGGAAGATATGCACAAGATGGCCGAGGCAAACAAGGCTTTCGCGCATTATCGTTTCTAAGGAGGGATAGTCAATGGCAGGAAGAGAATATCCCCTTGAGAGAACAAGAAATATCGGTATTATGGCACATATCGATGCAGGTAAGACCACTCTTACCGAGCGTATACTGTACTATACCGGTATCAACTACAAGATCGGCGATACCCACGAAGGTACCGCAACGATGGACTGGATGGAGCAGGAGC
>DFKT01000024.1:0-3261 GCA_002373595.1 Lachnospiraceae bacterium UBA3638
ATAAAGTCCGGAAATGCAGATGAGGCAGAGAGCCTTGCACATCAGCATATAATCAATGCATATGAGAATATGGTAAAGAGCGGACTTATCAGTCCTTCATCGGAGAATGCATAAGACAGGCTGTTTAGTAATAAGATTGGCGGAGATACAGATCACGCCGGAACGGAGAAATGATGAGTAAGATTCAGATGAACACACCCCTCGTTGAGATGGACGGAGACGAGATGACCAGGATCCTCTGGAAGATGATCAAGGATGAACTCCTTCTTCCCTATATCGATCTTAAGACGGAGTATTACGATCTCGGACTTGAGAACAGAAATAATACCGATGATCAGGTTACTGTTGATTCTGCCAATGCGACTCTTAAGTATGGCGTGGCAGTAAAGTGTGCGACAATCACTCCCAATGCGGCGAGAGTAGAGGAATACAAGCTTAAGGAGATGTGGAAGAGTCCCAACGGTACCATCAGAGCAATCCTCGACGGAACTGTTTTCAGAGCTCCCATCCTCGTAAAGGGTATCGTCCCTTATGTTTCCAACTGGACCAAGCCCATCACCATCGCCCGTCATGCATACGGTGATGTATATAAGAATGTCGAGATCAAGGTTCCCGGCAAAGGTAAAGCAGAACTTGTATTTACGGGAGAGGACGGACAGGAGATCAGGGAGACCATTCACAACTTTGATGGCCCCGGCATCATCCAGGGTATTCACAATACCAGAAAGTCCATCGAGAGCTTTGCAAGGGCATGCTTTGGCTATGCGGTAAGCACCAAACAGGATATCTGGTTTGCAACCAAAGATACCATTTCCAAAAAGTACGATCATACATTCAAGGATATTTTCCAGGAAATATATGATGCTGAGTTTAAGGCAGAATTTGAAAAGCTTGGCATAGAGTATTTCTATACTCTCATCGATGATGCTGTAGCCAGAGTTATCCGTTCTGAAGGAGGATTCATATGGGCATGCAAGAACTATGACGGAGATGTTATGTCCGATATGGTAGCAACCGCTTACGGAGATCTCTCCATGATGACTTCCGTGCTTGTATCTCCTTCGGGCGTGTATGAGTATGAAGCAGCTCATGGTACCGTTCAGAGACATTATTACAAATATCTCAAGGGTGAGGAGACTTCCACCAACTCTGTGGCAACCATCTTTGCATGGACTGGAGCCCTTAGAAAGCGCGGAGAACTTGACGGTATATCCGAACTTGTCACCTTTGCGGATAAGCTTGAACAGGCATGTATCAAGACTATCGAGGATGGCAAGATGACCAAGTCATTGTCACTTATCTCTACCTGTGAGAATCCGACCATTCTCGACAGCCTCGGATTCATCAAGGCTATAAGAGAGACACTTGATTCACTCCTTGGATAAGACTGAGATCAAAAATGATATTTAAGAATCTGATAAAGAGGATTTGCAGAAAGAAAAGCAGCATGGAACCTTCTGCGGCACCGATCGGTGCCGATAGAAAAATGAGGTGTCCATGCTGTGGTTTTTATACATTGGAAACGTCCGGAGAGTATGAGATCTGCCCGGTCTGCTACTGGGAGGATGATCCTCTGCAGACCGGAGAGCCTGAAATGGAAGGCGGTGCAAACACCGTATCGCTTAATCAGGCGAGAGAAAACTATAAGGCTTTCAAAGCGTGTGAGGAAAGATTTAAGGAAAAGGTAAGAGGACCCTTGCCGGAGGAGACAGATAATGAAGAAGAGTAAAGCGTTAACAGCGATTGCACTTCTTGTGACTGCATTTTTTATTGCAATATGTGCATATAACAGGGATTCGTTTGTTTCTTTTTTTAATGATGTTTATTATAGTGGGGAAGATAATAAGAATGATCAGGTAGCGGATCAGGATATATCTGCAGAAGAAAAACCGGAAACTAAATCTGAATCTGCTTCTGATATTTCATTCAGAAATGAGAATCTCTTAAACCAGCATTATGAAAAGCACGGTATAGAAATGGGATTCGCATCCGCTGCGGATTATGAGGCTGCGGCTGCTGCGGTAGTAAGCAACCCGAATGCACTTCATAAGACAGAGAAAGAAGATGGCGACGATGTTTATTATGTTGAAGCTACCAATGAGTTTGTAGTTGTATCAACAGACGGTTATATCCGCACTTACTTCCTCCCCGATTCCGGGAAGAAGTATTATGATAAGCAATAGTATCATTGATGAATGAAGGCCACCACTAATGATTTTACGATGACAACTCAGTCCATTTGTCCATGAGGACTTCGAGTTCGGACTCAATTGATTCCTTTTCTTTAGTAAGTTTCTGGAGAAGGACGATATCATTTCCGTTCTTGGGATCGGATAGTGAAGCATCAATTTCAGACATATGTTCTTCAAGCGAGGAGATCTTCTCTTCGCATTTTTTTAATTCATTTGCCTGCTTTCTGCGACGGCTTTCTTCTTCCTTTGCAGCTTTCCAATCAGCCGCACCGGATGAAATCCCCTTATCGTCACCTGCAGAAGATGATACTGCAGAAATTGCACTCTCTGCCTTCTCAGCTTTCTTTTCCAGATAATAATCATAATCTCCGAGATACCCTGTAAATGTATGATCGGATAATTCAAGTATCCTGGAAGCAGTGCGGTTGATGAAGTATCTGTCGTGAGATACATATAGCACCGTGCCTTCGTAGCTTCTTATTGCATCCTCAAGGATCTCCTTGGAGTAAATATCGAGGTGGTTCGTAGGCTCATCGAGGATAAGGAAGTTGCAGTCGCTCAGCATCAGTTTGGCGAGTGATACCCGTCCCCTTTCTCCGCCGGAGAGATCCTTTATCCTCTTAAATACATCATCGCCGGTAAAAAGAAATGCAGCCAGAGTATTCCTTATCTGCGTGGTGGTAAGAGAAGGATATGCATCCGATATTTCTTCGATCAGATTTTTCTCGGGAGAGAGTACATGATGCTCCTGATCATAATATCCGACTTCCACATTAGTCCCCAGATCGAAGCTTCCTGAGTCAGGTGTTTCCAATCCATTCAGGATCTTAAGCAGTGTGGTCTTGCCTGTCCCATTGTCACCTATGATCGCGACATGCTCGCCTCTCTTGATCCCCAGACTGACATCTGAGAAGAGCAGGAGATCATCATAGGACTTGCTCATTTCCTTAACCGTGAGCACATCATCACCGCTCATGATGCGGGGAGTGAGTTTCAGCGTCATGGATGCGTCAATGTCCTGAGGCTTATCAAGCCTTTCAATCTTATCCAGCATCTTCTCACGGCTCTC
>DFKT01000024.1:3320-45197 GCA_002373595.1 Lachnospiraceae bacterium UBA3638
CTTTATGGATTTTTCGCGGTTAAATGATTTGAGCTTTTCTATTACAGCTTCCTGATGCTCGATCTCGCGCTGCTGATTTAGATATGCGCTTAACTGAGCTTTGCGAAGCTCTGCTTTTTTGTGTGCGAAGTCGGAATAGTTCCCCGTAAATACCAGGGACTTCCCGTTCTCAATCTCCACGATACCGTTTACTATACGGTCCAGGAAATATCTGTCATGAGATACGATAAGCACAGCACCTTGGAAGGAGGATAGATATCCCTCGAGCCATGATATGCTCTTCATATCGAGATGGTTCGTAGGCTCATCGAGGATGATGAGGTCGGGCTTCTGAAGAAGGAGCCTGCCAAGAGATACTCTCGTTTTCTGACCTCCGGAAAGTGTGGAGAGAGAGCGGGAGAAGTCTTCTTCGTCAAATCCAAGACCTTTGAGTATGCCTGCAGCTTCGCTTTTGTATGTATATCCGCCTTCACGGTCAAACTTTTCGGAGAGCTGATCATATGCATTCATAAGCGATGTAAGTTCATCACCGGATTTATGAGACATCTGTGACTCGAAGTTTCGGAGTTCTGCCTCCATCTCAGCGAGATCGCTTCTTACGCTTATCAGGTAATCAAGGATGCTCTCGTCACCGCTTATCTCGGTCGTCTGCTCGAGATAACCTATACGAAGTCCTTTCTCAAATGTAACGGAACCTGAGTCAGGGGACAGCGCACCCGTTATGATCCGAAGGAGTGTGGTCTTGCCGCTTCCGTTTATGCCTATGAGACCTATACGATCATTTTTCTCGATGTGGAAAGAGACGTCGGACAATACGACGCCTGTTACAAACTCTTTAGATATATTCTGACATGAGAGTATCATTTATCGGATCCAGCCTTTGAAATTTGCGAGATATTCACACATAAAGTACATTCCGCGCAGCCAGATGATCATAGATGTAACGAGTATCATCCTGCGGGAAAACAAATCTTTTTCGAATTCATCATCGGATGCGTACTTACCGAAAAGGGATAAAGCAGCGCATATGATCATGATCATGGTGCCGAATGTGGCTCTGTCCGGGTAGTGTGGACTTAAGAACATAGCGCCGAAGCTAAGGAGCGCACATGCAAGGAAAAGAAGTACATCCTTGCCGTATTTCCCGGTCGTCTTCCTGCAGCATACAGCGAATATGATGAATACAAGTATCGAAGGGATCAGATACTCGAAAAATGCTCTGCACTCGTAATAGGACCTGAGGAAGATCTTCCAAAGCATTCCTAAAGAGGCATCCGGAGCTTCCGCACTTCTTGCGAAATTGCCCGGTGCTGCGATGCATACGATACTTCCGATAAGACAGAATGCATTTCCGATGATCATCCACACAAGGTCCGAAACAGCAGGCTTAGAACCCTCAAACTGTCCGGATCCTTTGAAATATCCTATGATGACGCATAGGGAAAGTATCCACATTGCGGGCCCCATGTTCTCGTTACTGCATCCGCAGATAAATCCGAGCGGGATCATGAGTATGCTTAGGACGGGAGCGGGGATGCTTATCTTTTTACCTCTGAGGATATACAGATATGGCAGTATGAAAAGCAGTATAAATATAGTGATATAAAGATAATTGGCTGCTCCGGCTTCCCAGAACATGCTCATTTTCCAGTTGGCATTGAGCCCGGTTATGGAGGCAAGAGCGATAAAGAGCGCCAAAGGCCTGGATTTCCTGGGTACATCAGCAACGGCAACGATCAGATAGGACAGAATGAGCATTGCGAGCGTATTCAGGATATCAGCGACAAGCTCTCCGGAGAGGAGTATTATCTGAAGGAGACCGTGAGTCATGATCCTTCCGCCCCAGTTGTTGTAGTGCCACTGCATGGCTTTGACGATATCGGACAGGTTCCTTATCGGTTCGTCTGAGCAGAGAAGCGTGGAATACCACTCGTCGTCCATCATAAAGGGGATGCGCCTGTGTGTACAATATGCGGTGATAAGCGTAAGAGCGGTGAGGATCACTGCAATCACACCGATGTTTTTACCCGATATTTTGCCTTTTTTTTCCGATCTTTCTACGGGATCCATAACCCATTCCATTTCTTAAGCAATAATACAGTAATATAGCATAAAGTGGCGAAAAATAGAAGAGAACGGACTTTGTATAAAATTTGACAATCTCGTCGAGTAAACCTATAATTATATGGATTATATTTTGGAGGCAAATACTATGGAAAAAGATATTTCACAGGCAGTTATATCGAGACTTCCGAGATATTTGAGATACCTCGGAGATCTTAAGGACCAGGGCATTGAGAGGATCAGTTCACAGGAACTCTCAGAGCTTATGAAAGTAACTGCATCTCAGATCCGCCAGGATCTCAACAATTTTGGCGGTTTCGGACAGCAGGGATACGGCTACAATGTAGATAATCTCTACAGCGAGATTGGCAAGATACTGGGCCTTGATCACAGCTATAATCTGATCATTATCGGTGCCGGAAACCTCGGGAAAGCGCTCGGAAACTATATGAATTTCGAGAAAAGAGGCTTTATCTTAAAAGGTATGTTTGATGCAAATGAAGCTCTGCACGGACAGAAGGTAAGAAATGCCGAGATCATGCCTATGGACAGACTTGCTTCTTTCATCAGAGAGAACAATATAGATATCGCTGTTCTTACAATCCCCAAGACAGGCGCTCTTGAGTATGTTGATGTATTGGTGGAGAACGGTATAAAGGCAATATGGAATTTTGCTCATGTAGACCTTAATGTTCCCCAGGGAATAGAGGTTGAGAATGTACATCTTTCCGACAGCCTCATGAAGCTCAGCTACAATATCGCCAGAAGTGCTGAGACAAAAGCGGAATAATCATTTCCGACGGAGATACTGATTTGACCGGGATTGAGAAAGCCGACCTTTTCAGGGAGGCCCTAAAAGGCAAAAACGTACCGATCCTGACGCTGGATCCCAAGTGGTACCGGCTTCTTGACCGCGTGGGCAACGAGGATGTCAAAGAACTCGAGAAAAAGCTCAACGATCTGCTGAAGCGCCAGGGCAAGGTTCATACTGAGACCGGTGAGATCAAGAAGATAAAAAAAAGGCTCATGGAAGAGATGGTGCCGCTTGCCGATGAAGCCAGAGGCGGCGGAGAAGAAGCTGAAAAAAAACTCGAAGAGAACAAGAGACTCATCGCGGAATGCAATGAAAAGCTTGAAAGCTACAGCGATGAGGAGCTGGATCTGCCTGTGCGGATAGACGAGGTCAACAAGGAGCTTCTGCTCGTTACCATGGAGCATTGTTACGAGACGATGCAGGAGAATACCGACGAGATAGAAGCACTCGGGAAGTGGGTTGCAGACGTCAGAGTGGAGCTTAAGAAAAACCTCATCCGCAAACAGGAAAAAGAAGTTAAGAATCACGAGATCTACAGTTATATGCACGATATTTTCGGAGCCGGAGTGGTGGATCTTTTTGACTTAAAGTACGATCCCGAGAGCAGATTCGGCGGCAAAAATGCCGGTAAAAAGGAAGAAAACTAGACTGATGGATGACTATAAAAGAGGTTTTATTCAGACCGATCTGGATGCAATAGTTTCCAATTTCAATATTTTAAAGAGCAGAGTATCGGACAGCTCACGTATGCTGGCTGTCATAAAGGCTGACGGTTACGGACACGGGGCTGTGGAGATCGCCAAAACCCTCGAAGGAGATGATCGCCTTTGGGGCTTTGCCGTCGCGTCTGCGGATGAAGCGATCGAACTCGGAGATGCAGGCATCGGTAAGCCCATACTCATACTCGGATATGTCTTTGATGAATGCTATGAGGAGCTTATCGGAAGAGATGTCAGGATAAGTATTTTTGACGAGGATTCGCTTGGTAAACTGTCCGCCACTGCAGAAAAGATGGGACGCAGCGCTTATATTCATATTCCTGTAGATACCGGAATGGGAAGGATCGGTATATTCCCGGATGAGACCGGATCGGAGTTTGTCAGAAAAGCAGCTTCTTATGATGGCATCATTCTCGAAGGAATGTTTACACATTTCGCCAAAGCAGATGAAAAGGATCCTTCGAGTGCAGATCATCAGCTTGAAGTGTTTAAGAGATTTACCGATGACATCAAAGCAAATATTGCACCGATACCTATTGTTCATGCGTCAAACAGCGCAGGCATAATCGCTGTTCCCGAGGCTAATCTCGATATGGTAAGAGCCGGGATATCTCTGTATGGACTTGCTCCTTCCGATGATGTCACCGGATTTGAACTGGGACTGTCTCCCGTTATGAGCGTCGAGAGCCATATAACCTATGTGAAGAGAGTCAAAAAGGGTACTACGATAAGCTATGGAGGTACATTCACGGCAGACCGTGATATGACGGTTGCGACAATACCTCTCGGGTATGCCGATGGTTTTCCCAGGTCTCTTTCCAACAAGGGAGAAGTGCTCATAAACGGCAAAAGATGCAGGATCTTGGGACGTATCTGCATGGATCAGTTCATGGCGGATGTCACGGATGCAGGGGATGTAAAGGCCGGAGACAGAGTTGTTCTCCTGGGAAGGTACGGCACAGAACAGATAACCGCAGAGGAACTCGGGGACCTCTCGGGAAGGTTTAATTATGAGCTTGTCTGCCTGCTTAACGCCAGGCTTCCGCATATATATAAAAAGAGCGCAAAAGCCCCGTAAAACTTGTTAATAGGCCCTTAAAATGATAAAATAAAGGGAATGTTATATAAAAATAAGTACAAAGTAACAAAGACGGAGGGATTATGTCAGGACATTCAAAATTTGCCAATATCAAGCACAAGAAAGAGAAGAACGATGCCGCCAAAGGTAAGATCTTTACCATCATAGGCCGTGAGATCGCAGTAGCAGTTAAGGAGGGCGGACCTGATCCTGCCAACAACTTCAAGCTTGCTACCGTAATCGCAAAGGCTAAGGCTAACAATATGCCTAACGATACCATCGATCGTGGTATCAAGAAGGCTGCCGGAGAAGGCGGATCGGTCAACTACGAATACATCAGCTACGAAGGATACGGCCCCGGCGGAACCGCTATCATCGTTGATACACTTACCGACAATAAAAACCGTACCGCTGCGAATGTAAGAAGTGCATTCACCAAGGGCGGCGGAAGCATCGGAACTCCCGGATGCGTATCATTCATGTTCGACAAGAAGGGACAGATCATCATCGATCGTGAAGAGTGTGATATGGCTGCCGACGATCTAATGATGACTGCACTTGATGCGGGTGCGGAAGACTTCAATGAGGAGGAGGACAGCTTCGAGATCCTCACCGATCCCGATGAGTTTGAGAATGTAAGAAAGGCTCTTGAGGATGCGAAGATTCCCATGCTCAGCGCTGAAGTTACCATGATACCCCAGAACTATGTTGAAGTAACCGACGAGGATAATGTTAAGTGCCTGCAGAGGATACTTGATCTTCTCGAGGACGATGATGATGTACAGGCTGTATATCACAACTGGGACGAATAAGGAAAACTGATATGAATAAACTCGGGATCGTAGTACCGTGCTATAACGAGGAGGAAGTGCTTGGGATGACATCCGAAGCACTTCGCGCAGTTCTTGATGATCTTATCTCCAAAGGTAAGATAGCATCCGACAGCTTCATAATGTTCGTCAATGACGGAAGCAAGGACAGGACCTGGGAACTCATCGAGGAGCAGCACAGGCTTTATAAAGATAAATGCATCGGCATAAAGCTTGCGCGCAATGTCGGTCATCAGTATGCATTGACCGCGGGACTCCTTACCGCCAAGGATATGTGTGATGTAACGATCTCGATTGATGCTGACCTTCAGGATGATGTTGCGACCATCGAGGATATGATCGACAAATATTATGAAGGATGCCAGATCGTATACGGTGTCCGCAAGGAGAGAAAGACCGACAGCTTTTTTAAGAGGACCACTGCGCAGGGCTTCTACAAGCTCATGGCAGCGATGGGAGTAAAGACTGTTTACAATCACGCCGACTACAGACTCATGAGCAAGCGTGCTCTGGAAGAGTTTGCCAAGTACAGTGAATACAATCTCTTCCTCCGCGGAATGGTCCCTCTTATCGGATTTAAGACAGATTGCGTATATTACGACCGCAAAGAACGCGCTGCGGGCGAATCCAAATATCCGCTTAAGAAAATGCTCGCTCTTGCTTTTGACGGCATTTCTTCGTTCAGTACCAAGCCCATTACCATGATCCTGTCGATAGGATTCTTTATCATCTTCCTGAGTATAATTGCGGCTGTTTACGCATTAGTCTCATACGGTATGGGAAGAGTGGTTCCCGGATGGACATCACTCATCCTTTCACTCTGGTTCCTCGGAGGATTACAGCTCCTGGCGATCGGACTTGTGGGGCAGTACATCGGAAAGATCTATTCAGAGGTTAAGCGCAGACCCAGATATGCGATCGAGAAGATACTTGAGCAGGGAGATGACGTGAAGTGAAGGAAAGCGGTAACAAAGTCATAGCATTTATATATTGTGTACCGATCCTTGCTTTTTCGTATCTGGCTGCGGGAGGGATTGCGCGTGCTTTTGGCAAACCCCAGATCTATGGCATGATAGGATGTCTTGTCCTTCTTGCTCTTTTTGTTTTTACGACATTTCTCATCTCCAGAGGTGCCAACAGGACCAAAGCATTCTATGCCAAAGTATTCGGAAAAGGATTTTCGGTTCCTGTCGTCACCGGTCTGATGATCATTGCCGGCACAGCATTCAGAGCATTTCTTTACAAGAGTGACGGATTTGTACAGGGCAAGCTCGCCGAAGCGGCACTTGTCTCGGGCGATCCCCGTGATATGGGTGGACTTGGTATGTGCAAGCGCATATATGTGGCGCTTTTACACCCCCTGTTCTTTACATTCGGAAATCGCGGAGATGTTCAGTTCTCATATCAGGCGATCCTGCTCGTCATAACGGTCATCCTCTGTGCATACGGTGCATACAGACTTTCGGGACCGGCAGCATCCATCACGGTTACTGCATTTTGGATGTTCTCGGAACTCGGAGCGCAGTGCTGCCTCGAGGAGAAGGATTGTCTCATCATGATGATATTCGGCGGCGCTTTTCTTTGCGCTGTGCCCATCATGGGAGTGCGGGATCAGAAGCCTGTACCGTTTGCCATAAGGACCGTGATCAGTATCGCAATTTTCGCCGCACTTGCTTATTTTGCCTATATGGGCGAGATATGGGAGATAGATTACGAAGATCTGTTTAATATCTTAAAACCCAGAGCGGGAATACTGGTCATAACATTCCTGCTCCTTATGAGTGTACCGACGGCTTTTGTCAGAAGAGTAAAGCCCGGCGGACTGCTTAACGTATTTATGCCGATGCCGGCACTTGCTCTTGTCGCTTATGCGGTCTATTACAGACAGGAGTATTCGATTTGGGGACTCATGTCCATACTTGCTTTCTTTGCGGGAAGATCCATCGACGAGCTTCTCGGAAGAGACCTGGATGAGATCTCCTATGAGAAGGTAAAGAATAAGAGACACGGCGAGATCAATACCGCACTTCTTTCCGATGCCTATGAGGCTCTGGAAAAAGAGAAGGCTGAAAAAGAGAAGGCCGAAAGGGAAAAGGAAGAAGCGCGGAAGGTCAGTGTTGTGATAGACGGAGAGCAGAAAGAAGTAGAGCTTCTAAAAAACCCTCTGCCCCTTCCGAAGAAGAAAGCCGTCAGAAAAGAAATGGATTACGATTACGAAGTGGCCGATGATGACGACTACGATATCAAGTTTTAAGAAGGATCTGTATGCCCTCAGGAAATAACGGAAAAAGAAATAGATCCGGAGGAAACGGTCGAAGAAACCCTCAGCCCGGAAGACGTGAAGACCATTCCGAAAGATTTTATGATGAAAGCGGAAACGACCTCACCAAAGAGGCTCTTTTCTGGCTTTCTCTTTTGGTGACAGTAATCCTTTTTCTCTGCAATTTTCATATCATCGGGAAGTTCGGTGATACTTTGAGCAAGATCATGTTCGGCCTGTTCGGACTTCTTGCTTACGTCATGCCCGTTCTGATCTTTCTCGGAGGATTTTTTATCTCTGCAAATAAGCATAACGGTTCCGTTATCAGGAAAACGATAGCGGGAATAGCGGCTATCATACTGCTCGGAGTCGTATTTGATCTTTTTGCCAAATACGCCGAAGGCCTCGAAAAGTATGATATCAAGGCATTGTACACTCTTTCCGCAGATTCCGGAAAAGGCGGCGGAGTGCTCGAAGGATCGATCTCTTACGGCCTGCAGTCGATCATAGGAAAAGCAGGATGCATCATAGTGGTGATCATCGGAATGATCATCTGCATTGTAATGCTCACAGAGAAGTCTGTTATCGAGATCATTAAGAATGTCGGTATTAATATCGGTGAAGCCGGCAAGGGATTCAAAGAAGGATATGATGAAGCCAGAAGAGAGAGGGCTCAGATAGCTGCTGAGAACAGGATGTATCTCGAAGATAAAGAGGGATCCGATGCATCTTCGGTACCGGCACTTCCGGGTGAAGCAGAGGGTGCGACTGCAACCGAAGGAGTAATGCTTCCGGCCCCTGCAGAAGAGAAGAAAAGAGAACCCGTATATACCAAGACAGTCCGTGAAAAGATGCGCGAGAAGAAAGAAGAACGCGCTGCAGAGAAGGAACTCCGCAAAGAGGAGAGAAATGCCAAAAAGCAGCTTCTCAGAGAAGAAAAGGAGACCGAGAGGATCCTGTCCGGCGGAATGCGTGAACTGTCTGCCGATTATTCAGATGATGAGTCGGAGTACTTTGACGAGAATGAGTACTATGAGAGCGATACATACGGAGAGAATGCATATATACCTCAGGAGACTCCGAGAGTTCCTGTTCCTACTGCTCCCGTTTTTGAAAAGATCCCTGTAAGGAATTCTCACAGGGTGGAAATGCTGGATGCCGAGCCGGTATCTGAAGAAGATGAGAGAACGGATTATTTTGAAGAATATGACGAAGCGGCTCCCCATCCTTACGAGGAGAGCATCTTTACCCCGGAACCTGCTCCGATAGAAACGGCAGCACCTGTCAGAACCGAAGCAGAGAGACCGATCGGCGTAAGGAAAGCGCAGATAAGGGATCCGAGAGTTCAAGCGGAAAGCGAAAAGCCCGCCGCAAGGAAACCTGTTCCCGCAGAGCAGCTTTATTACAACAGGAAATACAAGTTCCCTCCCATAGATCTCCTAAAGAAAGGCGCGGGAGGATCCAAGAGAGGATCGTCCGAGCAGAAGGAAGTCAGTGAGAGACTGGAGTCTACTCTTGAATCATTCGGAGTAAAGGTCAAAGTCACAGATGTAAGCATAGGACCCACTGTAACCAGATATGAGATACAGCCTGAAGTGGGGGTCAAAGTATCAAGGATCGTGGGACTTGCGGATGATATAAAGATGAATCTCGCGGCTACGGATATCAGGATTGAAGCACCTATACCGGGCAAGAGCGCCGTAGGCATCGAAGTTCCGAACAGGGAGATCACTCCCGTATCGCTCCGTGAACTCATCAGTTCACCCGAGTTTAAGGATGCCAAGTCGAAACTGTCTTTTGCCGTTGGTAAAGATATAGCAGGAAAAGTAGTTGTAACGGATATTGCAAAGATGCCCCATGTTCTCATAGCGGGAGCTACGGGATCGGGTAAGTCGGTATGTATCAATACCCTCATCATGAGCATCATTTATAAAGCAACTCCTGATGAAGTGCAGCTTGTACTCATCGATCCCAAAGTTGTTGAGCTTTCCGTATACAACGGAATCCCTCATCTTGCAACACCTGTAGTAACTGATCCCAAGAAGGCTGCTGCAGCTCTTATGCTCGGCGTCAAGGAGATGGAAGAAAGATACCGCAAGTTTGCGGATACCGGTGTTCGAGACCTTGCCGGATATAACGAAAAGGTCGAAGCGGGACTGGCGGGAGACGATGCACACAAGCTTCCTCAGATGGTCATCGTAATAGATGAGCTTGCAGACCTTATGATGGTTTCGCCGGGAGATGTGGAGATGGCTATCTGCCGTATCGCACAGCTGGCAAGAGCTGCAGGCATACATCTCGTAGTTGCGACTCAGCGCCCCAGTGTGGATGTCATCACAGGACTTATCAAAGCGAATATGCCGAGCCGTGTAGCATTCGCAGTTTCGAGCGGCGTGGATTCCAGGACCATCCTCGACAGTGTGGGAGCAGAGAAACTTCTCGGAAAAGGAGATATGCTTTTCTATCCCCAGGGGTATCCCAAGCCGGCCAGACTTCAGGGTGCATTCGTATCAGATTCGGAAGTTGCTGATGTTGTAGAGTACCTTAAGAATCAAAAACTCGGTAATCCTTACGGAGATGCTTTCGGTGAGAAACTTGGAAGCATGGAGAATATGATGCCGGGAGGCGGAGCTTCTGCAGGCGGTGATTCCGACGGGGCGGATGAATATTTTGCGGATGCGGGCAGATGCATTATCAAGTCCGGAAAAGCATCGATAGGATATCTCCAGAGACAGTTTAAGATCGGCTTTAACAGAGCCGCCAGAATAATGGACAGCTTAGCCGAGTATGGTGTTGTCGGTCCCGAATCGGGTACCAAGGCCAGAGAGATACTCATGACGGAAGAGGAATTTGAATCATTTTTGATCGATATGAAAGGTATGTAGGAGGAATTTTTATGCTTTCTGATATTGAGATCGCACAAAAAGCGGACATAAGACCCATAGCCGAGATAGCTCATGATCTTGGCCTTAAGGAGGGTGATTTTGAAAACTACGGAAAGTACAAAGCAAAACTTTCCGAAGAGTATTTGAGGAGCCTTGAAGGCAAAAAGGACGGAAAACTCATCCTTGTTACTGCCATCAATCCCACTCCTGCCGGAGAGGGAAAGACGACTACTACGGTAGGACTCGGACAGGCTTTCGCAAAGCTTAACAAGAATGCGATCATCGCGTTAAGAGAGCCCTCGCTTGGCCCCTGTTTCGGTATCAAAGGAGGCGCTGCCGGAGGAGGTATGAGCCAGGTGCTTCCGATGGAAGAGCTTAACCTGCATTTTACAGGCGATTTTCACGCTGTAACTTCCGCAAACAATCTTCTTGCTGCCCTTATCGACAATCATATTTATCAGGGCAATAAACTTGGTATCGATACGAGAAATGTCGTGTGGAAGAGATGCATGGACATGAACGACCGTGCTCTCAGAAATATCATCGTAGGACTCGGAAACAAGACAGACGGATTTGCGAGACAGGATCATTTCATCATAACCGTAGCCAGCGAGATCATGGCAATCCTGTGTCTTTCAAAGGATATCGACGATCTGAAGGAAAGACTCTCGCGCATTGTTGTCGCGTATGACCTTACCGGCAAAGAGATCACTGCTAAGGATATCGGAGCCGTAGGCTCCATGACCGCACTTCTTCTTGATGCGATGAGACCTAATCTTGTACAGACTCTGGAGCATACTCCCGTACTCGTGCATGGTGGACCTTTCGCCAATATCGCACACGGATGCAATTCCGTAAGAGCGACAAGAGCAGCTCTCAAGATGGCTGATTACTGTATCACCGAGGCCGGATTCGGTGCGGATCTCGGAGCGGAGAAGTTCTTCAACATCAAATGCAGGACTTCGGGACTCTGGCCGGATGCAGTATGTCTCGTTGCTACCGTAAGAGCTCTCAAGTACAACGGAGGCGTGCCCAAGACCGAACTTGGAAGCGAGAATGTGGATGCTCTCAAGGCAGGTATAGTCAATCTTGAGAAGCATATTGAGAATATCAGATCTTTCGGTGTTCCAATGGTCGTTACGCTCAATAAGTTCTCTTCAGATACTGACGCAGAGATCACTTTCGTCAAAGAGTTCTGCGAGTCCAAGGGATGCGGATTTGAAATATGTGAAGGCTGGGAGAAGGGCGGCGAAGGCGCTGTTAAACTCGCTGAGAAGCTTATAGCCGCAACGGAAGGAGCGGGTGAGAAGAAACTTACCTATCCCGATGATGCAAGTCTTACCGCTAAGATCGAAGCGGTTGCAAAGAATATCTACGGTGCCGACGGAGTATCATTCTCATCATCGGCCGCAAAGAAGATAAAGAACCTTGAAGATGCAGGATACGGCAAACTGCCTGTATGTATGGCAAAGACCCAGTATTCGCTTTCCGATGATCCTAAGGCACTCGGAAGACCTTCCGGATTTACTCTTAACGTTCGCGATGCATATGTGAGTGCCGGAGCGGGTTTTGTAGTTGCTCTTACGGGAGATATCATGACGATGCCCGGACTTTCGGCATCTCCCGCAGCGTACAGCATTGATGTAGATGATAACGGAAAGATAACCGGTCTTTTCTAAAGGAGGGTGATATGTCCGAACTTATAGACGGAAAAGTAATCTCCACACAGATAAAGAGTGAAGTCAAAGAGAAGGTGGCTGCTCTTAATGCCAAAGGAGTGACCGTCTCACTGGCTGTCATTCAGGTTGGTGCAGATCCTGCGTCCAGCGTGTATGTAAGGAATAAAAAGAAAGCATGTGAGGAAGTCGGTATCAGATCGGTTGCTTATGAACTTCCCGAGACCACGACCGAGAAGGAACTCCTCGACCTTATCGATGAACTTAACGGCAGAAAGGATATAAACGGTATACTTGTTCAGCTTCCTCTTCCCAAGGGAATGGATGAAGATAAAGTGACCGATGCAATCTCTCCGCTTAAGGATGTGGACGGATTCCATCCTGTCAATGTAGGCAAACTCTCCATCGGAAAGAGAGGATTTGTTTCCTGCACTCCCGCAGGGGTCATTGAACTCCTTAAGAGGAGCGGAGTTGAGATCTCAGGCAAGGAATGCGTTGTTATCGGCAGGAGCAATATCGTAGGCAAACCCATGTCAATGCTCCTTCTTCGCGAGAACGGAACCGTAACGGTCTGTCACAGCAGGACCGCAGATCTCAAAGAAGTGACAAAACGAGCTGATATACTCGTTGTCGCTGTCGGAAAACCCGGGATGATAGACGCTTCGTATATCAAGGACGGAGCAGTTGTAATAGACGTAGGAATACACAGAAAAGAAGACGGTAAGCTCTGCGGAGATGTTGACTTTGAATCTGCATCCGAAGTGGCATCAAAGATCACGCCTGTACCGGGCGGAGTAGGTCCCATGACCATCGCGATGCTTATGAAGAACTGTGCAGAGTCCGTTGAATTACAGGGACTCATCTGATACCTGATTTTTGTGGTGAAGATAAATGAAATGTTCCGTTTGCGGAAATGAGATAAAAGCAGGATCGCTGTACTGCGATAACTGCGGTGAAGATGTTCATATCGTACCTGATTTTGATGCTGAGGCGGAGCAGGCTTATGCCGAGAGTATCCGGCATATGACCGATGAATTGTGGGAGAGCGGACGCTCGAAGCAGGCAGGTGATACCACCCTTCCGGAAGACGATACAAAGGATGAAGAGAAACGCCCGGAGAGTATTAAGGATAAGGGCGTACTGAAAGCACATCTGAAGAATCACAGACTGGTATTCGGAGGGTATGCGCTCATCACGGTCCTCGTCATCTTCTCGATAGTTTTCTACAATATCGCGATGAGTGACGGCATCCAGGAGAGCAGGGCAAGGACAGCCATCAATTCCGGCGAATATGATTTAGCCGCTTCGATATATGAGAGGCTGCTTGATAAGAATCCCGGAAATGCGCAGTATATGCTCGGACTGGCATCGGCATTTAAAGGATCCGGAAATGATGATGCATACGAGAGAACTCTGTGGGAAGTGATCAATCTCGAAGGAATAGCCAGGGCCGATAAATACACTGCGTATGACAGATTATTCGTATTGTACGCTTCGAAGGGTGACTATCAGGGTATAGCGGACTTTTTGGCGAGCAGCGAGGATGTTGTCCTCAAGACTCAGTTTTCGAGCTTCCTGGGACCTGAAGTTAAGTTTAGCATAGAAGGCGGGTACTACGAGACACCTCAGCTGCTTCGCCTGACATCCGACACCGAAGGGGTGGAGATCTATTACTCCACCGACGGTGAACAGCCCACCACGGAGAGTGAGTGCTACGGAGTGCCGATACTTATCGATGAAGGCGAGACCACGGTTATGGCCTTTGCTGTTGATAAGAGAGGCGTTATCGGAGAGAGAGTCAGCGCGGAATACCATGTAACCGCGCAGGAATAGAAAATAAGAGCAGGAAAGGAAAGAATTATGTACAAAATCCTAAAGAAGAAGGAACTTGCAAAGAACATCATCCTGATGGACGTAGAGGCTCCCAGAGTCGCAAAGAGATGTCTGCCCGGACAGTTTCTCATCGTGAGAACAGATGAGGATGCGGAGAGGATACCTCTTACCATCTGTGATTATGATGCAGCAAAGGGAACCGTTACGCTTGTATTTCAGGTGATCGGTGCTGCAACCAAGATCATGGGTGATCTTAATGAAGGCGATTCATTCCATGATGTTGTCGGACCTCTCGGAACTCCTTCCGATCTTGCTACCGATCCTATAGATGAAGTAAAGAAAAAGAGTATCGTATTTATTGCCGGTGGTGTCGGAACCGCTCCCGTATATCCTCAGGTTAAGTACCTCCATGAGAGAGGAGTGAATGTCGATGTCATCATCGGTGCCAAGAATAAAGAACTCGTTATCCTCGAGGAAGAGTTCAAAGCTGTATCCGGAAATCTCTACATCACGACCGATGACGGATCATACGGCAGAAACGGAATGGTTACCAAGTGTCTCGAGGATCTCGTTACGGAGGGTAAAAAGTACGACCACTGTGTTGCTATAGGACCTATGATAATGATGAAATTCGTATGCAAGCTCACCGAAAAGCTTGGCATACCCACAATAGTAAGTCTTAATCCGATAATGGTAGACGGAACGGGGATGTGCGGTGCATGCCGTGTATCCGTAGGCGGAGAGACCAAATTCGCTTGTGTAGACGGACCTGAATTTGACGGACACAAAGTAAACTTTGATGAAGCTATGAGACGCCAGACCCTCTATAAATCACGCGAGGGAAGAGCAATGCTCGCACTTGAAGGAACTCTTGAAGGCGGCGGGAAGTGCGGACAGTAACAGCACTTATCACTTATCACAGCATCGATGAATCTTGATTAATGAAAGGATGAGATAAATGGACGTTTTAAAGAAGGTACCGGTAAGAGAACAGAATGCAAAGGAGAGGGCATGCAATTTCGAAGAAGTATGCCTCGGATATAATATCGATGAAGCCAGGGAAGAGGCAAGCAGATGCATCAATTGCAAGAATGCTCAGTGCATTAAGGGATGCCCCGTATCCATCAATATCCCCGGATTTATCGAGAAGGTAAAGGACGGAGATATCGAGGGAGCTTACAAGGTTCTCAGCGAATCATCTTCACTTCCCGCTGTGTGCGGAAGAGTATGTCCTCAGGAGAGCCAGTGCGAAGGAAAGTGTATCCGCGGTATAAAGGGAGATCCTATTTCCATCGGAAAACTTGAAAGATTCGTAGCTGACTGGGCAGCCGAGAACGGTGTAAAGCCCGCTGCACCCGCTGAGAAGAACGGAAAGAAAGTTGCCGTCATAGGATCCGGACCTGCAGGTCTTTCCTGCGCAGGCGACCTTGCGAAGCTCGGATATGATGTAACTATATTTGAAGCACTTCATGAGGCAGGCGGAGTTCTCGTATACGGTATCCCCGAGTTCCGTCTTCCCAAGGAGACTGTTGTTAAGAGAGAGATAGAGAATGTAAAGAGCCTCGGAGTTAAGATCGAGACCAATGTAGTCGTAGGCAAGTCTGTTACGATCGACAGTCTTATCGAGGACGAGGGATTTGATGCAGTATTTATCGGATCCGGAGCAGGACTTCCCAAGTTCATGGGCATCCCCGGTGAGAATGCAAACGGAGTATTCTCCGCTAACGAGTATCTGACCAGAAGCAATCTCATGAAAGCTTTTAAGTCCGATTCAACCACTCCCATTATGGAGAGCAAGAAGGTTGCTGTTGTAGGAGGCGGAAACGTGGCTATGGATGCTGCGAGAACCGCACTCAGACTCGGAGCAGAGGTTCATATCGTATACAGAAGAAGTGAGGAAGAGCTTCCTGCCAGAGTTGAGGAAGTTCATCACGCAAAGGAGGAGGGCATCATATTCGACCTTCTTACCAATCCTGTCGAGATCATCGAAGATGAGAACGGTTGGGTAAAGGGGATCAAGTGTGTAAAGATGGAACTCGGAGAGCCCGATGAGTCCGGAAGACGTCGTCCTGTAGAAGTAAAGGGAAGCGAATTCATCACCGAAGTAGATACCGTCATCATGGCTCTCGGAACATCCCCCAATCCTCTCATCTCTTCAACGACCGAAGGTCTTGAAGTTAATAAGTGGAAATGTATTGTTGCCGAGGAAGAGAACGGTGCGACCAGCAGAGAAGGTGTTTATGCCGGAGGAGATGCCGTTACCGGCGCTGCAACCGTTATCCTTGCAATGGGTGCAGGAAGAGCCGGAGCAAAGGGCATTGACGAGTACTTAAGAGGAAAGAATTGACTGTAGAGATCATCTGTGTAGGAAAGATCAAAGAGAAGTTTTTCAGAGACGCTCTCTCGGAATACGAAAAGAGACTCTCGGCGTATTGCAGGTTTATCATAACCGAACTGCCTGATGAGAAAGCTCCGGAGAATCTCTCGGATGCACTTAAGGCGGAGGTCCTTCGCAAAGAGGGAGAGAGGATCCTTTCCAAGATAAAACAGGGTGCATATGTTATAACCCTGGAGATAGAAGGAGAGGGATGCAGCTCGGAAGAATTGGCCGCGATGATTAAGAAACTTACGGTTGGCAGCAAGAGCGATATCGTTTTTGTCATCGGCGGATCTCTGGGACTTTCGGATGCAGTCAAAGCCAGATCGGATCATGCTCTCAGTTTTTCGAGAATGACATTTCCTCATCAGCTGATGAGAGTGATCCTTTCGGAGCAGGTTTACAGAGCGTTTAAGATCAATGCGGGGGAACCGTATCATAAATGACAAAAAAAGAGCTCGTATCGGAAGTGATAAAGCGACTGAAAAAGGAATATCCCGATACGGGATGTTCTCTCGAATATTCGGATGCATGGAAACTTCTGGTCAGTGTCAGACTGGCGGCTCAGTGTACCGATGAGAGAGTAAATATCGTTGTTCGTGATCTGTATGATAAGTTTCCTGATATTGATGCTCTCGCAGATGCCGATGTAAATGATATCGAAAAGATCGTAAGACCCTGCGGGCTCGGCAAGAGCAAAGCAAAAGATATAAAAGCCTGCATGAGTATGCTTAGGGATGAATACGGATACAGAGTCCCTGATACCATGGATGATCTTTTAAGGCTTCCGGGAGTGGGGAGGAAGAGCGCCAATCTCATCCTCGGAGATGTGTATGGGAAACCTGCTATCGTGACGGATACGCATTGCATCAGACTCTGCAATCGTATCGGTCTCGTGAAGGATGAGTATGATCCTGCAAAGGTCGAGAAGGCATTGTGGAAAATAGTTCCTCCCGAAGAGGGAAACAATCTGTGCCACAGATTTGTCGATCATGGACGTAAAGTATGTTCAGCAAGGAAAGATCCCGATTGTGAGAATTGCTGTCTGTCCGATATATGTAAATACAAACCGTAGAGAAAGGGAGGTATGACCTATGAGGATGGTTGAGATCATAGCGAAAAAAAGAGACGGCGGAGAATTATCCGAGGCTGAGATCAGATTTTTCGTTGAAGGTTATACGAAGGGAGAGATCCCTGATTATCAGGCATCAGCTCTTATGATGGCTATATTCCTCCGCGGTATGAATGAGAAAGAGACTGTAGCTCTTACCATGGCTATGGCTGATTCGGGAGATCATCTCGATCTTTCATCCATAGACGGAGTGAAGGTTGATAAGCACAGCACCGGAGGAGTGGGCGACAAAACCAGCCTGATTCTTACTCCAATGGTTGCGGCATGCGGCGTCAAAGTCGCAAAGATGAGCGGAAGAGGCCTGGGACATACCGGAGGCACTATCGATAAGCTTGAAGTTTTCCCCGGATTTAAGGTTGATATTCCTACGGACCTTTTCTTCAGGAATGTAAAAGAAAACGGCATCTCGATAATGGGACAGACAAAGGATCTGGCTCCTGCAGACAAGAAACTCTATGCGCTCAGAGATGTTACCGCTACCGTAGATAACCTGAGCCTCATCGCAAGCTCCATCATGAGTAAGAAACTGGCGTCAGGTGCGGATGCTATCGTACTTGATGTAAAGACAGGAAGCGGAGCTTTCATGAAGACCGAGGAAGATTCCGAAGCTTTGGCCAATGAAATGGTAAGCATCGGAAAAGGCGCGGGCAGAAAGATGGCCGCAGTTGTATCCAATATGGATCAGCCTCTTGGACTTGCGGTAGGAAACGCCCTTGAAGTTAAGGAAGCAATAGAGACTCTTAAGGGAGAAGGCCCCGAAGATATCACCGAGCTTTGCTACAAACTCGGAAGTAAGATGCTTGTGCTCGGCGAGAAGGCTTCGAATGAAAAGGAAGCCCGTGAAATGCTTGAAGATGCGATAAGGAGCGGAAGAGCTCTGGAGAAACTCGCACAGTTTATTGCATCACAGGGCGGTGATACCGCTGCTATATATGACACATCCAAGCTTATCACTGCAAGTATCATCAGAGAGATTGAGGCTCCGGTCTCCGGATATATCAGCAGCATAGCATGTTCCGAGATAGGAATGTGCAGCCTGATACTTGGTGGCGGCAGAGTGACCAAGGAGAGCGATATTGATCTGTCCGTAGGTCTTGTGCTCAAAAAGAAAGTCGGAGACTATGTCAATAAAGGTGAAGCTCTCGCAGTGATCTATGCAAACGATGAAGCAAAGTGCAGAGAAGCGACACTCAGATTCCTCAGCAGTTATTCGATCGGGGATGAAGAGGTGACACATCAGACACTTATCAAAAAGGAGATCGGATAATAGTCTATGGCGGAAACTTCCATTAAGATCGAACTTCCCATGTCTGCAATGAAGATCGTATTTGGCGCGGGAGACAGCTATATCAGAAAGGTTGAAAGAGACTTTGATGTGGCGGTCGTTGACAGGAACGGGTATCTGACTGTCACCGGGGAAGAGGAAAATGCCAGAAAGGCATGTGCTGTTATAGAAGAATTATCGAGACATTCCGAAAGGGGTAATGACATAGAAGAACAGACTCTTGATTATGCGATAGAGATGGGTAAGGAATCGGACGCAGATGTACTTAGTGAGATCGATTCTGATTGCATATGCCACACCGTACAGGGCAAGCCTGTAAAGCCCAAGACTGTCGGCCAGAAAAAGTATGTGGAAGCCATCAAAAAGAATATGATCACTTTCGGATCGGGACCTGCCGGTACGGGAAAGACATATCTGGCCATGGCCATGGCGATAACCGCATTTAAGAATGAGGAAGTCGGAAGACTCATACTTACCAGACCGGCCATCGAAGCGGGCGAAAAACTCGGATTCCTGCCCGGTGATCTGCAGAGCAAGGTCGATCCGTACCTCAGACCTCTGTATGATGCTTTGTATCAGATCATGGGAGCGGAGAGTTTTCTTAAGAATACCGAGAAGGGACTTATTGAAGTGGCTCCTCTTGCATATATGAGAGGACGCACTTTGGATAACGCTTTCATCATACTTGACGAGGCTCAGAATACGACTCCTGCGCAGATGAAGATGTTCCTTACCAGGATCGGATTCGGGTCTAAAGCCGTAATAACCGGTGATCTTACTCAGAAAGATCTGGCTCCCGGAATCAGATCCGGACTGGATGAAGCAAGTGAGGTCTTAAAGAAGATAGAGGGAATCTCTTTCTGCGAACTTACAAGCAAAGATGTAGTCAGACACCCTCTCGTCCAGAAGATAGTTCAGTCTTACGAAGAATACGAAAAGAGCAGACGTAAGGATAGGAAGCCTGCAAAAGGAAACAAGAAATAACCGATGAGCGGTAAGGACGAAACCGGAAAGATAAAAAAGAAAAAATCAGAAGCCGTATGGACACTTCCTCCGGTGATGTATTCGCTTATTCTCACCGGGAGCGTATTCGGACTCTGCATGGCGAGAAGCCTTGGCTGGATAGAAGTATATAAAGTGCTTATATTCACGTTTTTCGGTTCTCTTATAACGGGATATGCAGTAAAGAAGTATTTCCCCTATTCGGAGACCGATCCCGATTTTACCGGACTGTCGCTTAACAGATTCTGGGTAGTTAATTTTGCAAGTGCCGTGCTCGTGCTGGTATTTACTTATCTGCCCAATACTTCATGGCCGATAGTCGCTGTATTTGTGCTCACCGGACTCTTCGGAACTCCGGGTATCGGTATCATATCGGGTTCGACACTTCTCATGACATCTGTGCTCCTTACTCAGGGCGGAGCACCGCTTTTCTTTCTGTATTTCCTGAGCGGAGTATTTGCGATCATATGCTTCCTGCCTCTTGAGAAGGATGTAAAGATCACATTTCCGATGATACTTAGCATGATAGGACTTTTTATCTGCGAGGTCAGCGGCATCATGATCGCAGAGAGAGGATTGTTCGGATTAGAACAGCTCCTTCTCCCGATAGTAAATATCATACTTACTTCGATACTTATATTCTTCGGAGTAAGGTTTTATGCCACAAAGGTTGTATTTAAGTACAGAGATCTTTATCAGAGACTCGGAGATACTGAACATCCTGCACTGCAGTCGCTTAAAGAGACCAACAAAAAGAAATATATGCAGAGTATCCATACCGCATATTTCTGTGACCGTATCGGACTTAAGCTCGGACTGGATAATGATATCCTTAAATGCGCAGGTTACTTTCATACTCTTGTTCCTGCCAAAGCTGAAGAGAGAGAGAGTTTTTACGATGAGATGGAGTTTACCGGCGCAATAAGGATGGTGCTTGATGAATTCGCAGACTATATGAACGGAGCACAGTCCGGTACCATCATCAGAAAAGAGAGTGCAGCTCTTCTGTGCGCACATACTATCGTAAAAGCTGTACTCATGATGTATGAAAAACATCCTGATTCCAAACCGGATGTGGACAAGCTCACAGAGGCTGCTTTTGCCAGATTTACTTCGAACGGTACTTTCGATAAATGCGAGATAAGCATTGGAGAACTTGGCACACTTAAAAAGATCTTTACAGAGGATAAGCTCTATTATGACTTTTTACGTTGAGAATGAGACACAGGCAAAATTTGATTTTGATTTAGAAGAGATAACAGAGACGGTCGGGAAAGGAGTCCTTGCATCAGAGGAGATCGCGTATGATGATATATGTGTCAATCTGCTCGTTACTGATGATGCCGGGATAAAGGAGATCAATAAGCAGTTTAGGGATATTGATAATCCGACAGATGTTCTGTCTTTCCCGAATCTTGAATTTGAAGAGCCCGCTGTGATAGATATACCGGAGGAAGAGAGGGCGGATTATTACGACCCCGATACCGATGAACTGATCCTTGGCGATATATATATCAATGCGGACAGAGTTAAACAGCAGGCCGAAGAATACGGGCACTCTCAGAAACGCGAATTTGCATTCCTCGTTGCACACAGTATGCTTCACCTCCTTGGATACGACCATATGGAGGACGACGAGAGACTCGTGATGGAAGAGAAACAAAAAAAGGTACTTGATGATCTGGGAATTAAAAGGGATTAACGATGAAGATATCATCATCTAAACAGATAGAATATTTTTCCATAGTCATAGCGGCTATCTCGATCTTACTTTTCAGGACGACCATAGGAGATCTTGGCTTGGGCTATATGGCTGCATGCCTTGTTCCTTTTTATATATTCAGGGTACTATCCGGGTATGAATCCGGAAATGTGATCGGAAGGAAGATGTATCTGGCTGCAAACAAAGGTCAGATAGGCAATTTTGTTACGATGAAGGTTGTGTTCAGAAACCTTCAGATCGTTATCGGATTTGTATCTTCCGTTCTCTATGTACTTCTCACCGAAAAGATGCTTTCGGATGTTTTTCATATGCCGCATGCATACTATATTCCGATCTTCCTTGCACCTGCACTTCTGATCAGAAATCTGAATGAATATCTCTCCGCGTATGCAAAGGGAAGAGGCGTAGCGAAGGCAACCTGGATTACTGATATGATCAGGCCCATTTGCATACTGCTTTTCGGATTTCTTTTTCAGCATTTCCTTGGAGAGTACGGCACCAAGGTGAGCAGGCTCCTTTTGGAGGAGGGTTATTCCAATCTCTATGGATGCCTTGGAATATCCATTGCCTATGTACTTGCCGAGGTAATAGTATTTCTTTATCTTGAATTCGTTAAATGGGGTATTAAGCGTTCGCCTCTTCCGGAATCACAGTATGGAAGAGTACGGGAGAATACCTGGACCGTTCTTTTTGCGTCCGTGGAGGGAAGACTGCCCGAGATGCTGAACTCGCTTGCGATGCTTATGCTCTTCCTGATATTGATGATCCGTGTATCGGGAGCCGGCACAAGTAATGTTTATGGCATGGCGGGAGAGTATGGCGCGTTTATATGCGGTTATCTTACTCCTGTGGTATTTGCTGTGGGACTGACCATCGTTGTTACCTGTGAGATCTGTCTTAAGTGCTGCAAGGCTTTTAAGAGAGAAGTGATAAGGGAAGTAAGAGAGTATTTCAGATACGGAATACATGTATCGGTGATCATGGGATCGCTCTTTTCGGTATTTCTCATCTCTTTATCAGGCAATCTGTCGGCTC
Organism: Lachnospiraceae bacterium UBA3638; assembly: GCA_002373595.1. Lineage (GTDB taxonomy): Bacteria > Bacillota > Clostridia > Lachnospirales > Lachnospiraceae > AC2028. The sequence goes on from DFKT01000024.1 coordinate 26,034, forward strand.
TTCTTGCCAATGAAAATATAAATATCGGAGACGTGCTTTTTAAGGGTGCAATAGTATGTCTGCTGGCCGGCCCTGCATGGTTCTTCTACAGACTGCTCGTATTCAGAGGTCTTGGTCTCTATGCTTTTGTCTGCAACATGGTAGCGTGTGCGGCAGGCATCGGCATCGGAGGCATACCGGGATCCAAGGATATCTATCTGGGGATTGTTGTATCCATCATCATATGGCTGATTATAAATTGCATCGGACTCGGCGCTTTGACATTTATCCGTCTTAATCTGAATTACGATCCGATAGCCGGTGCGATAGTTCCTTTCCTGTCCTGTGCAGTTATCGGTGTGTTCAATATGATCATTTCCAAAATGGCTACGCCGCATCTGGGTGGGGCATTTACGTCATTTATATGTTTTGTCGCTATGCTGACAGCATATCCGACGATCTTGCTGTTCCTCAGGAATATTGATGAAAGGGAGATAAAGGTACTCCCCTTGAGCAGATTCCTGACGGCGCTTGGTCAGTTTTTGCGTGTACTGTAGGAGTTAAGAATGGGTAAGGGCAAAGTTGCAATAATAGGTGGAGGAGCCTCGGGGATGATAGCTGCTATCTCTGCGGCTATGAGCGGTGCATCCGTCACTGTTTTTGAGAGAGGGGACAAGGTTGGACGCAAACTCCTCATGACCGGAAACGGCAAATGCAATCTCACCAACAAGAATATAAGTGCCGAGAATTATTATTGCGATGTTCCCGGGAGATTATCATCTATCCTCGAAAGATTCGGATATGAGGAGACTGTTTCTTTCTTTTATGATATCGGACTTCTGACATATGAGAAGAACGGCTATTATTATCCCATGTCAAATCAGGCATCATCTGTTCAGGATGCGCTCAGATTCAGGATGAAGGAACTCGGAGTTGAAGTCCGCACCAACTGTCTGGTTCAAAAGATCTCTTCACTTCAGAAGGGCGGATTCGCGATCAGCTACAAGGAGACTACGGAGGATCACCGCAGGAATATAAAAGAGAACTTTGACGCATGCATACTTTCATGCGGCGGCAGGAGTGTACCCAAGACAGGATCTGACGGATCGGGATATGATATCGCAAATGCTCTCGGACACAGTATCAGAACAGTGCGTCCGGCTCTCTGTGCTCTTACATGCGAGGAGAATATCAAAGCCATATCAGGAGTCAGAGCGACTGCGGAAGTTACGCTTTATGTTGATGATAAGAAAGCATGCTCGGAGACGGGAGAACTCCAGCTTACTGATTCCGGGATCTCGGGTATACCTGTTTTCCAGATAAGCCATGTTGCTTCCAAAGCAACAGGAGAAGGAAGGGATGTGCATGCCAGGATTGATTTTCTACCCGGTCTTTCTGCTGCGGATGAGAAGAAGCTCAGACATTCCAGACATCTTCTTACTTTTGACAGGACTGCCGATGAGTATTTCGTCGGTATGATCAATAAGAAACTTATACAGTATTTCATGTCTCTCTGCCATATAAGCGCAAGGAGCAAGATGAGTGATGTCCTTAAGTTCAGTTATAATGCTGAGGACAAAATCTGGAAGATGTGCAGGAATTTTGATCTTAAGATAACCGGAACCGTGGGATATGAGAATTCTCAGACTTCGATGGGAGGAGTTCCTCTCTCGGAAGTAAATGACAGATTTGAATCCGATATCACGGATGGTCTCTTCCTTACGGGGGAGATGCTGGATGTCGACGGCAAATGCGGAGGATTTAATCTCCAGTGGGCATGGTGTACCGGATATATCGCAGGTGAGGCTGCGGCCGAATATGCTGCGGATGCGGATGAGACATAATGATCATCATAGAGGAATGGAAAAGGGCTTATCCCTCGGATGATCCCGATAAGAAAGAAATAGCGGATCTTCTGGGGATCGCTGCGTCTGATGTCATTTCATTTGAGATCATAAAGCGTTCGATAGATGCCAGAAAAAAACCGGATCTATTCTTTGTATATAATATTGCTGCCTGTATCGGGCATGAATCGGATTTTTTAAAGAGAATAAAGAAAAACAAGAAGCTTTTCGGCAAGGTTAAGCCGTATACGCCTGTAAGTTATGTTTTGCCCGAAAGCGGAAACGAACTGCTTAAGAACAGGCCTGTTATAGTCGGCTTCGGACCTGCGGGGATGTTCTGCTCGTACCTGCTCGCGAAGCAGGGGTATCGTCCAATAGTGCTCGAAAGGGGCAGAAAGGTCGAAGACAGGACAGAGGATATAAAGAAATACTGGAAGACCGGAATCCTTGACAGGGAATCAAATGTCAGTTTCGGAGAGGGCGGAGCCGGAACATTTTCCGACGGTAAGCTTGCTACTACCGTAAAAGACCCTTCGGGCAGATGCAAAGAGGTAATGAAAATATTTACCCTTTTCGGTGCCAATCCGAAGATAATCTATGACGCCGCACCCCACCTTGGGACGGACAAGCTCTGCGGTATAGTTAAGAATATGCGCGAAGAGATCAAGACTCTTGGCGGAAGTGTACTTTTTGAGAGCAGATTCGATTCTGTCATTGAAGAGAATGGACATCTGACGGGCATCAGGTATTTGGATAAAGAAGGAAACGAGAAAACGATTCCCTGTGAGATACTGGTACTGGCGCCCGGACACTCTGCCAGAGATACTTTCTATCGTATCAGTGGGCAGGGATTTGTCCTGGAGCCCAAGTCCTTTGCTGTGGGATTCAGAGCTGAGCACAGACAGGAAGATATCAACCTTGGCAGATACGGAAAGACGGGAAGAAAGGGAGAAGAGATCCCCGGAGCCGCTTCGTATAAGCTGACAGCTCAAACGGCTAACGGCAGGAGCGTTTTTTCCTTCTGCATGTGTCCGGGTGGATATGTCGTTGATGCGTCGTCCGAGGAAGGAATGATAGCCGTCAACGGAATGAGCTATAGCGGAAGAGACAGCGAAAACGCCAATTCCGCCATAATAGTATCGGTGACTCCCGATGATTTCCCCGGAAAAGGATCCGATCCGCTCTCAGGGATAGAGTTCCAGAGAGATCTCGAGAGAAAAGCTTATAATGCCGGAAAAGGTAAAGTGCCGATCCAAAGGCTTACTGATTTTTACCGTAGCGTAATGGGAGAGGAGTACCCTGTGAGCCCATCGGAAGAGCGGGCAGAGATCAGACCGGTGCATAAGGGAAGGTTCGAATGGTCCGATCTGTCCGGCATACTTCCCGATGAATGCAACAGGTCCATGATAGAGGCTTTCTCGGTGTTTGGAAGGAAGATCAAGGGTTTTGATGACGGAGATGTGATACTTTCAGGCGTGGAAAGCAGGACATCCTCCCCTGTAAGGATAGTCAGGGGCGCAGATCTTGAATCAAATATCAAGGGAGTCTATCCCTGTGGCGAGGGTGCGGGCTATGCGGGCGGAATAACATCGGCTGCCATGGACGGCCTTAGAGTCGCCGAAGCCGTGATAGGACGATATGCTCCGTTTGACAAAACGGATGAAAATGCGTAAATTAGATAACATATGAAAAACAAGAGAGAAGATCTAAAATTCAAGAAAAGAATAGTTGTAAAGATCGGTTCATCCTCACTCCAGCATGCCCAGACCGGCGGAATGGATTATGCAAGGATGGAAAAACTCGTGCGCGAGCTCTGCAATCTTAAAAATCGCGGTATGGACGTGATCCTGGTATCATCGGGAGCTATCGCTGCGGGAAGAAATGCGGTCAATATGAAGGCACACAGAACCGGATGCGGAGCTATGACGATGGCTGAAAAGCAGGCATGCTCGGCGATCGGTCAGGCCAGACTGATGATGACTTATCAGAAGCTTTTTGGCGAATATAATCAGCTGACTGCGCAGATACTTATGACTAAAAATACGGTACTTGACGATACTAACCGTATAAATGCCATAAATACTTTTACCGAACTTATGGATATGGGTGCGATTCCGGTTGTAAACGAGAATGATACCGTTGCTACCCATGAGATAGAGATTGGTGATAATGATACTCTTTCTGCGATAGTATCTGCGATGGTAGGTGCTGATCTGTTGATACTTCTTTCGGATATCAAGGGGCTCTATACCGATGATCCAAGGAAGAACCCGGATGCAAAACTCCTGGATACTGTTGAGGATCTGACTGATGAGATCCTTGAGATGGGCAAGGGAAGTACCGGAAGCAGCGTCGGAACCGGCGGAATGAATACAAAACTCACAGCGGCACAGATTGCAACCAGATCAGGAGCCGATATGATAATCTGCAGCAGCGAAGACCTCGGGATCTTGAACAGACTTATCGATGGAAGCAATGAAGGAACCATCTTTTTGTCTGATCCCGAAGACGACTTCGATCTTCCCGGTTTCATAAGGAATATCCATCATGACTGAAAAGAGCGCTGCGGATACTTCAGACCTTAAGAAAGGTCTGAGACGCGAGATGCTCGGCATAAGGGATAGTCTTTCTCCTGATATACGCGAAAGGGGAAAGATCCTGATAACGGAAAGGATCCTCGGACATCAGTGGTTCTACAGATGTAAGAGGCTGATAGCTTTTTATCCGTACGGTTCGGAGATAGATATAACAGATATCCTGTCAGAAGCGCTTAAACAGGGCAAAGAACTGTATCTGCCTGTCACATATCCGGAGGGTAAGGAGATACAGTTTTACAGAGTATATGATCTGAAGGATCTTAAAGAAGGATTTCGCGGGATACGGGAGCCTTCACCTGACAGTGATATGTATGTATATTCCGACGCTGACAGTCAGGCGGAACCGGAGAGAGATTTTATGATCATGCCCGGAGTGGCATTTGATCTCATGAAGGGAAGACTCGGGTACGGCGGAGGATATTATGACAGATATCTTTCGAACAAGGAGATGTTAAGACTTCATTCCGTAGCGGTCGGATTCAGGGAACAGATGATTGAAGAAGTGCCATGCAGTGATAAAGACATGAAACCTTATCAGATAATATGTGTATGATCGGCAGATACATAAGAGAGGTAAAGATATGGCAATAGAAAATAAAGAACTGATACGTATCGGTGAAAATGCTGTTAAAGCGAAGTATGCTGCAGCTGCTCTTGGTACCGAACTTAAAAACAAGATATTAAGAGAGTGTGCCGGGGAACTGGTCGCTTGCAAAGGAGAACTTCTGTCGGCTAATGCCCTTGATATAAAGAAAGCCGAAGAAGCGGGTATGAATCCCGGACTTATAGACAGACTCAGACTATCGCCCGAGAGGATAGAAGGAATAGCCGAAGGTATCAGACAGGTTGCAGATCTTCCGGACTATATCGGCGAAGTGATCGAGGAAACCACGAGACCGAACGGACTGAATATCAAAAAAGTCAGAGTTCCTCTCGGAGTAGTCGGGATAATATTTGAATCCAGACCGAATGTAACGGCTGACGCATTTTCACTTACATTTAAATCGGGAAATGCTGTGATACTCAAGGGCGGAAGTGATGCGCTCCGATCCAATATGGCTATCGTAGGCGCACTCAGAAGTGTCTGCGAGGAAAACGGTGTGGATCCGAATGTCGTTCAGCTGATCGAGCATACTGACCGCGCAGTGACCAAAGAATTCATGAAGATGAAAGAATATGTCGATGTGCTGATCCCAAGAGGAAGTGCAAGATTGATAAAGAGCGTCACGGAAGAAGCACTCATTCCTGTTATAGAGACAGGATCCGGCAATTGCCATGTGTATGTCGACAAAGAGGCTGATCTCGATATGGCAACTGATATCATATTTAATGCCAAGACGCAGCGTATCAGCGTATGTAACGCTTGCGAATCGCTGATCGTTCACAGTGCGATAAAGGATGAATTCCTTCCCGTTCTTAAGAAGAGACTTGATGAGAAGAATGTTGAGCTTCGTGCGGATGAGAGATCTTTTGAAGCGCTCGGTGGAGAAGCTGTTAAAGCGACTGAAGAGGATTTCGGTACAGAGTATCTGGATTATATCCTCTCTATCAAGACGGTTGACAGTGTGGAAGAAGCAATAGAACATATCAATAAGTATAATACCGGCCATTCTGAAGCAATCATTACAAAGGATGAAAGCACTGCGGAGAAATTCCTTAACGGAGTGGATGCGGCATGTGTATATGTAAATGCCTCCACAAGATTTACCGACGGATTTGAATTCGGTTTCGGCGCGGAGATAGGTATCAGCACACAGATGCTGCACGCCAGAGGCCCTATGGGATTAAGGGAACTTACATCATATAAATATAAAGTATACGGCGACGGACAGGTCAGACAGTAGGAAAGAGGTGACAAAATGGAGAAGATAAGAACAAGATATGCACCGAGCCCCACAGGAAGGATGCATGTAGGAAATTTAAGATCGGCGCTTTATGAATTCCTTATCGCCAAGCATGCAGGCGGTGATTTCATGCTCCGTATAGAGGATACGGATCAGGAAAGATTCGTTGAGGGAGCTACCGAGATCATATACCGTACGCTTGAAAAGACCGGCATGACCTACGATGAAGGACCCGATAAAGACGGAGGATACGGTCCCTATGTTCAGAGTGAGCGTATGAAGACCGGTATCTATATGAAGTACGCCAAGGAACTCATTGAGAAGGGTGAGGCATATTATTGCTTCTGCGATAAGGAGAGACTGGCTTCCCTTAAGACTTACGTGAGCGAGGGAGATGATGCTGATGAGGGTAAGACCATCACGGTATATGACAAGCATTGTCTTGGACTCTCCAAGGAAGAGGTTGAGAAGAATCTCGCCGAGGGTAAGCCCTTTGTCATCAGACAGAATATCCCTAATGAGGGTACGACCACTTTCCATGATGAACTCTACGGAGATATCACGGTGGAGAATTCGGAACTCGATGACATGATACTTATCAAATCCGACGGATATCCGACTTATAATTTTGCGAATGTTATCGATGATCACACGATGAATATCACCCATGTCGTAAGAGGAAATGAGTATCTTTCTTCATCGCCCAAGTATGTGAGACTCTATGATGCTTTCGGATGGAAAGTGCCTGTATATATCCATCTTCCTCTGATCACGGATGAGAATCATCATAAGCTTTCAAAGAGAAGCGGACATGCTTCGTTTGAAGATCTCCTGGAGCAGGGATTTGTATCCGAGGCTATAGTCAACTATGTGGCACTTCTTGGATGGAGCCCTGAGGACAATAACGAGATATTCAGTCTTAAGGAGCTTATAGAGAAATTTGATTATCGTCGTATCAGCAAGTCGCCTGCAGTATTTGACATCGTTAAGCTTCGCTGGATGAACGGTGAATACCTTAAGGCAATGGATGAGGATAAATTCTACGAGATGGCAAAGCCCTACCTTGAGAAATCTCTTCCCGGATTCTCCGAGGATAAGCTCCGAAAGATATCGGCTATGGTCAAATCGAGGATAGAAGTATTCCCCGATATCGAGAGTCATGTTGATTTCTTCAGAGCGCTTCCCGATTATGATATCGGGATGTATACTCATAAGAAGATGAAGACGGATGCAGCTTCATCACTGCAGGTGCTTAAGGATGTGCTTCCTTTGCTGGAGGCTCATAGTGAATATACCAACGACTCGCTCTATGAGATGCTGCTTGGATATATAGGTGAGAAGGGTTACAAGAACGGATATGTAATGTGGCCCATAAGGACAGCTCTTTCCGGCAAGCAGATGACCCCTGCCGGAGCTACAGAGATCCTTGAGATCCTCGGAAAGGAAGAATCCCTTGCCAGACTTCGCGATGGGATCACAAGGCTTGAAAAAGCAGCCACCTGATCTTGACGGCCTCAACGAAGCGCAAAAGAAGGCGGTTTATTCCGAAGATAAAGCCATTCTATTGCTGGCAGGCCCCGGAAGCGGTAAAACTTACACGATCGTAAAAAGACTCCTCTGTCTTATTCATGACAGAGGAGTCCCTCCCGAAAAGATACTGGTCATCACTTTTACGAGAGATGCAGCGAGATCGATGGAAAAGAGATTTCGCGACACATCGGGGGAGGATCTCCCCATTGTATTCGGAACATTTCATTCAGTCTTTTACAATATCGTTCGCATATCGCGAGGGATCTCGGGTAACGGGATCGTTTCAGAAGAGATTAAAAAGAAGATAATATCGGATCTAATGATCAAGATCACAGGAGAAACTGACAGGGACGAAGTTTCTTTATTTGTCATGCATTTCATAAGTGCGATGTCTGAATATAAAAATACGCTGGATAAGGAAAAGGCAATAAGCCTTATCGGAGACAAGTATGCAGACAGATTTTTTGATGTACTCCGGGCATACGAATCTTTGAGAAAGAAAAAGAGAATACTGGACTTTGATGATATGGTCTATGACTGTATGAATATATTCGCAGAGGATGAGAGAACCAGAAATGATTGGAACAGGAGATTTGATCATATACTTGTGGATGAGTTTCAGGATATTAATCCCTCTCAGTATGAAACACTGAAACTCCTTACGGGAAAAAGATCAAATATCTTTGCGGTTGGTGATGACGATCAGTCCATATACGGATTCAGGGGATCGAGGCCGGAATGCATGAAGCGATTTGAGAATGAATATTCAGCAACCGTAATGGAATTGGATATTAATTACAGGAGCTTTCCTTGTATTGTGAATGCTGCCGGTCGTGTTATACAGAAGAATAAAAACAGATACGAAAAGCATATAAAGTCATACCTCGAAGAAAACGTCGGAACTGTTCCTGCAAAAGAGTAGGGAGAGGTCCAAATAAAGAAATTCGAATCCGAAGAAGATGAATATGAGTTTGCTGAAAAGATGATAAGAGAGAGAGGCAGTAGCAGTATGGCTCTGCTTTTTAGGACCAATGTATCAATGCAGTCATTTGCTTCGCGTTTAATGCGCTCTAATATTGAGTTTCACATGAAGGAGAAGGTCTCCTGCATTTATGATCACTTCATTGCTGTTGATATACTGTCTTATCTGAGGATAGTTTTCGAATGTGCAGATATGGACGATCATCTTAGGATCAGAAACAGACCAAACAGATTTCTGGGGAGAGAGGCTTTTTACGGTAAAGGGAATCCTCTTGTAAATGCAAAGAGGTATTATGCTTTGAACTCAGATGCTCCTTTCAGGAAGGAACGACTTCAGGCTGTTTCGGAACTTGAGAAGGATATATCTTTCATGCGGAAGCTTAGGATAAGCGGGATGATAAGGTATATCTGCGAAAAAACAGGATATAAGAGATATATAAACAAACAGGCAGGAAATGATAGTGGGAAACAGCGTGAATATGCAGATATCATCAGATTCCTGATAGGAGAATCGGAGGCATTTGAAGATGTCACGGAGTGGGATGCATACATTGAAAAGTACAGAGAAGAACTACCGAAAAAGCATGAAAGAGTCGAAAATCGCTATGATGATCTTGTGTGGCTAATGACAGCGCATGCTTCAAAGGGATTGGAATTTGATAAAGTAATAATACCCGGATGCATTGAAGGAGAGTATCCTCACGGTAAAATGCCGGATCAGGATACTCTGGAGGAGGAGAGAAGAGTATTCTATGTAGCAATGACGAGAGCAAAAAGCAATCTCCTCATAACGTATACGGAATCGGAAGACGGGAAAATACGAAAGAGCAGATTCATTAATGATATGTGACAAATGTTATTTTTTCTGATATACTTTAATATCGGTTTTTCTGTAGATTGGAGGAAAGAGCTTGAACGAAAGTAGTATTCAAAAAAACAGCGCACATGTTTCGGTTCTGGTCATCCTTACTTTATCGGCTTTTGGTGCCATCATTGAGAGTATAACCCAAAATTTGGAATACTGGGTACCGCCTCTTATCCTGGCCGGTATCATTGCGGCGTGGGTTTTTCATATTATTCAGTATGGAAGCGCTGTGCGAAGAGAAAATTTTTATTTCATATATGCTCTTATTCTTGCTTTCTATCATGGCGCACATGATTCAGGTTTCTTTGATATCGTAGTAATCTCTGCACTTGTCATGATCACTTTTTTGACATTCGCGCGTCCGATCATGCTCAAAATTGCGCTTCTTGAGTATTTTATCCTGATGTTCATGCAGATATATACAGCACTCGGAACGGATGGTTTTGTTTTTGATTCACTTGTAGTATACAGGATCGCACTTCATACAGCGATCGAACTTGGAATTTTTTATATTCTTGGCGGCATCCTGCGGAGAGAGGTTGCGGATGCTGAAATTATCAGAAAAAGGGATTCAGAACGCGATCAGGTAAGCAAGGAGATTGAGGATTTCCTCTCAAATGTATCTCACGAACTCAGGACTCCCGTAAATGTGATCAACGGTATGTCTTCCATTATCCTTAAAAAAGAGGACAGAGATGATGTGAAGTCCATCAGAGAAGCGGGAGACAGGCTTTTCCATCAGATAGAGGATATACAGGATTACAGTGAGATACAGAGAAATGATCTTGTCATTGAAAATGAGAGATATATGATCACATCTCTTCTCAATGATATTTTGGCCAAGTTCAATATGTATGATAAAGCCAAGGACCTTGATCTGATCGTAGATCTCGATCCGATGGTACCCTCGATGATGGTGGGTGATATCGGAAAACTCCATAAGATAATGAGACATCTTCTGGATAATGCCGTGAAGTTTACAAAACGCGGTGGTATCTATGTTAAGATCTCAGCTATTAGAAGAGAATACGGAGTAAACCTGATAGTTGAAGTGACCGATACCGGAATCGGAATGTCGAGGAAGGATATAAACAGTATATCCAACGGTCTCTATCAGGCAAATAAGGGCAGAAACAGAAGCACAGGCGGTATCGGCCTTGGACTTTATATTGTCTACGGATTCGTCAGAATTATGAACGGTTTTGTAAATATAGACAGTGAGAGAGGAAAGGGAACAACTGTAAGGTTCAGTATCGCGCAACAGGTTGTGGACTCTACGCCCTGCCTGAAGCTTGAGCCCGGAATGGACAGGAGAGTTGCTGTGTATGAGAAACCTGACAGTTATTCTATGGCTGCTCTCAGAGGATTCTATCAGTCGATGGCAATGAATATCGCTACGGGATTAAGCCTTTTAATTCACTCGGCAGGCAGTCTTGAAGAATTAAAGACAATTATAGCGGATGAGAATATCACGCATCTCTTTATCGGGGATGAGGAGTATGCCGAGAGCCCTTCGTATTTTGATGTGCTGGCTATGAACGGCATGACGATAGCTGTATCTGCCACGAAAGGATTTAAGGCTGCACCCGGCAGCAAGGTTGTTGTTATGCCTCAGCCGCTTTACGGATATCCGATAGTAAGGATACTTAACGGTTATATGGATGATTTACTAACTGACAGCAGTGAGCCTGAAGAAAAGCCGGAACTTGCCGGGATGAGAGCTCTGGTCGTGGATGACGAACCTATGAATCTTGTTGTTGCCAGCGGATTGTTCAGGGAGTACGGAATGATAATTGATACCGCAAAGAGCGGTAAAGAATCTATCGATAAATACTCCAAGAATAATTATGACATAGTCTTCATGGATCATATGATGCCTGAGATGGACGGAGTGGAGGCTATGAAACGGATCAGGATGATCTCATCACAGGATTCCAGACCCGTAAAGATAGTTGCGCTTACAGCCAATGCGGTGAGCGGTGCGAGAGAGATGTTTGAAAAAGAAGGATTTGACGGATTTATCAGTAAACCCATCATTATTGCCGATTTTGAAAAGACTATGAACAAATTGACGGGTACCGTACAGAGTACAAAGAAAGCAGGTGCGGTATGAAAAAAATGATCGATCTGATAAAAAACTATGTAGGTGATGTCGACAGGAGTTTTAAAGAGAGGACTTTCGTAGTTCTTACTTTTACTGCTGAATTTATAGTTACTTTGTCTCTTATCAGGAATCTTTTGATAAGGTCAGGTTTTATTCCCTGCATTACTCTGTTTATCGTTGTCCTTATCACGCCTGTCATCACTTACGTTTGTGTAAGAGGCAATAGGGTAGAGACAGCCACGAGGATAATCTCCTTAAGTATCATCCTGGTCGTTATGCCGGTGATCTTCTTCTACAGAGGCGGATCAAACGGTCCCGGGGTTATTTGGTTTATATTTACATATCTGTATACAGGACTTGTCCTTAACGGCAGATGGCGCGTTTTCTCCGTTATCCTCAATACTTTATCGATATTTGTGATATTCAGTATAGGATATTACAGACCGGACCTGATATATACACAATCGGATGTAATGATGTATTTCGATCTGGCGACATCTGTTGTCGAAGTGGGCTTTGTCTGCTATATAATGACAAGATTCCAGAGTCTCCTCTTCGAAAAGGAAAATGAAAGAGCAAAAGAAGAAGCAAAGAAATTTGAAGATCTGAATAAATCGCAAAACCGTTTCTTCTCTAATATGAGTCACGAGATAAGGACTCCTATAAATTCCATTCTGGGACTTAATGAGATAATCCTCAGACAGGAGGATGCATCCGATGAGATCATAAAAGATGCTCGAAATATTCAGGGCGCAGGTAATATGCTCCTTTCTCTTGTCAATGATATTCTCGATATCAGCAAGATAGAAGCCGGCAAGATGGATATAGTATCCGTGAACTATGGTCTGGCCGGACTTGTGTCAGAGATCGTTAATATGATATGGCTCCGTTCCAGCCAGAAAAAACTTGCTCTCGAAGTATATGTTGACCCCTCTATTCCCGGAGAACTGTTCGGTGACGAGGTCAAGATCAAGCAGATACTCATAAACTTGCTTAATAACGCAGTAAAGTATACCCAAGAAGGTTCTGTGACTTTGAGGATCGAGAAAGAGGAAATGTCCGGAGATGATGTGCATATACTTTTCTCTGTTACGGATACGGGTATGGGAATAAGACAGGATGCCATCCCTTATCTTTTTGATGCATTTCAGAGAATGGATGAAGAGAAGAATAGAAAGATCGAAGGAACCGGTCTTGGACTTGCGATTGTAAAACAGCTTGTCGATCTCATGGACGGTACTATAACGGTCAACAGTATCTACACAGCGGGATCCACATTTGTTGTGTCGCTCTGGCAAAAGATCTCTGATCCGACTCCTGTCGGCGAAATCAGCATTGGCAATCTTGGAAACAGCAGAAGATCAAAGAAATATGAAGCCGGTTTTACGGCTCATGACGCTTACGTTTTGATAGTTGATGATAATGAGATGAATCTCGAGGTCGAGAAGAAACTGCTCGACGGAACCGGGCTTATTGTTGATACTGCTACGAGCGGTGAAGCTGCGCTGGCCAAGACTGTTATAAACAGATATGATGTGATCCTTATGGATCATCTCATGCCCGGAATGGACGGTATAGAGTGTCTCGAGAGGATAAGGACTCAGGTCGGCGGTCTGAATACCGGTTCGCCCGTTGTTGTACTGACTGCAAATGCAGGAGCTGAGGAGAGAGCACTTTACAATTCGAGCGGATTTGACGGGTATCTTATCAAACCTGTATCCGGTGCTGCGCTGGAGGATATGCTCCTGAGTCATATCCGCGAGAGCAAGATCGTCAAGAAGACAGATGCCGGTATGAGTGTAAGAGAGATGAAGACTGCGAGAGGATACAGTCATAAACTTCCGGTCCTTATTACCACCAATTCAATGTGTGATCTACCCTCGTATGTTTACAGGAATTATCCTATAGATGCCATACCCGTAACTATCCGTATAGATGATAAGATTTACTATGACGGATACGAAGCAGGTCCCGATGAGATACTTAGATATATATCTGATGGATCCGAGTGCGTTACTGAGCCTCCTACAGTTGAAGAATTTAAAAAGTTCTTCTCCGAAGGCTTAAAGAGGGCTCATCAGATTGTTCATATTGCTTATTCCGCAGATATAAGCAAAGAATATGAAAATGCGGATGATGCTTCCAGATCGTTCGGAAATGTCTTTGTTGTTGATTCGGAAAATGCAACAAGCTCAGTTGGAATGCTGGTGCTTATCGCTTATAAGATGACAAGGCAGGGACTTCCTGTGGACAAGATTATTGAAGTACTTGATCTGGCCAAGAAAAATACGAGTTGCAGTTTTATGCTCGCAAGCTCTGAAATGATGATGAGAAGAGGCATTATCAGCAAGGGTTTGCATAGTACTTTGTCATCGCTTAATCTGCATCCATTGATCTATGTTAAGGATAATAAGTTCAAATTTTCCAGAGTTTTCATGGGAGATCTGAAGAAATCTTATGAGAAATATGTAGATCATGTACTTAGCAAAAAAATAAATCCCGACCCGGATCTGGTTTTTATCGAGCATATCGGTGTATCAGAAGAAATGATCGAGTATATAAAGAGTCTGGTACTTGCGAAGTATCCTTTCAAACATGTTATCTTGCAGAAGGTTTCCGCGGCAACTGCACTTAATATCGGCTCCGGATCTATAGGACTCATGTTTTTCAAGAAGGGTGAGATGCCTTGCAGTATAGGAATGCTCCTGCCTGATGAGACGGAAGAAGCGTATGAAGATGAAAATGCCTTTGAAGATGAGGGTGATTTTCGCGAAGAATACAGTAATCCCGATAATGCGAAAACGGAGCCTGTCAAGGAACACGAAGCGAAATGGTATGAAAGTATAGATGGACTTGATCCTGACATTGCTCTCAAAAACAGCGGATCCGAGGAGAACCTCCGAATGGTACTTGAGATCTTCCATGAATCTATAGATGTAAGATCTGCTGAAATCGAAGGATTCTATGATAAAGAGGATTGGGAGAATTATACGATCAAAGTACACGCCCTAAAGAGCTCTGCAAGACTTGTGGGTGCATCCGCTCTGGGGGATATGTCCGAGAAGCTGGAGATGGCCGGAAAAGGAGGAGATATTACTTATATCAGGTCGAATCATTTGGATATGATATCTGAATTGAAAAAATATAAGGAGCCCCTCGATAAGATCTTTGGGGCAACGGATGACAACGGTGAAAAAGAGGAAAAATCAAAGCCTGATGAGGATGAAGACTTTGACAGAGTGCTTATAGAGAGCGTATATGACGCGATCAAGGAAGGTGCCTCTTCAGGTGATGATCAGATGATAAAGGATACTCTTTCTGAGATAGCGGATTATGAAGTTCCTGCTCCTGACAAAGAAAAATTGGATAAGATCAAAGAATGCTTTGACAAATCTGATTATAATGGGATAATAAGTATCATAGGCGGTGCAAATTCATGATGAGTGCAGAAAATACGAAAATTGCGATAATCACATACCAGTTCAGCGTAGTTGTTAAATCAATCGAAAATGTGCTGAAAAAGAAGGAATATGATGTTGTCACATTAAATGACAATGTGGAAGAACTCAAGAAATGTATGTTTGATACAGGCATTTTTGTTCTTTATCTTCCCGATGATGTTCTCGATGACAAGAAGAAGGTTTCTAATCTCCTGCTTATTTCCGATACATTAAAGGATAACAGCAAGAGTCTTATACTTATCGGTTCGGACAAGAATCATGATGATTGCCTTAAGAGCGTTCCTACTTTTTCAAGTTATCCCTGGGTTGACAGACCTATTGATATGAACAATTTCATATCACTTGTTGAAGAACAGGAAAATAAGATGAACGAAGCGCAGGCGCTTAAGAAGATTCTTGTCATAGATGATGATCCTTTCTTTGCTAAGATGGTAAGCGGATGGCTTAAGGGCTTATATGATGTTACTACAGCTGAAGGCGGAATGCAGGGTATCACTTATCTGACCAGGAATAAGATCGACCTGATACTTTTGGACTACGAGATGCCGGTTGTAGACGGACCTAAGATCCTTGAGATGCTTAGAGCTGACGAGGAGACCAAGGACATCCCTGTTATCTTTCTTACCGGTATAGGAACTAAGGAGAGCATAGCCAGAGTAATGGGATTAAAGCCTCAGGGATATATACTCAAGACCGCATCCAGAGAGGAGCTTATTTCCAATCTTATCGCATTCTTTGATAAGCAGAAGGCGTTATCCTGATATCTTTATGAAAGAGATGATCGTAGCCGGTTTTGCGGCGCTTAAAGGAACATATGAAAGGTCACGCAGGGACCGTGAAGAGATCGGGCAATTATACCCGATTTCTTTGTTGAAGAGAGCGGATTCCTGTGTGGATCTGATCGAGGAACAGGACGGAAAGATAAATGATTTCCTTAAAGAATATGCTAAAGAGATCGAGATCTATCATATAGACGGAAGTATGCATGAGATTCTCTGGAACTTTTCAAAGGAGAAAAAATGCGGTTTTGATATAGATCTGAGAAGTATTCCTATGCTCCAGGAAACGGTTGAGATCGCCGAGTATTTCGAAGAAGACCCTTTTGAATGGAAATGCGGCGGATGCGCCCTTATTGTTTCTGATGAAGTCCGGACGGATCACATCCTTGAAGAATTGAATTCTCATGATATATATGCCGAAGTGATCGGAAACGTAACTGAAGGAAAAGAAAAGAAACTAATGATAAAGGATGATGTCAGATTTTTGAACAGAGTCTGAAGTATCAAACAAAGAGGAGATGACAAATATGAAAAAACATATAAGTTCTGCTGTCGCAGTAATACTTTCGGTTTGTCTTGCGGGATGCGGTCAGGCCGGAGGAACTGCCGGAGAGGCAGGGAAAACTGACGTAAAGCTTAATTCTTACGAAGCCAAATCCGCTAAACCTGTAGCAAGCGGTATGGAAATGGAAGAATTTGCCATGAGTGATAAGTACAGAGATTGGCGTGATAAGTATTGGGACAAACTTTATGCATCTCTTGCAGTACAGTCAGAGATGGATGATTTCTATTCCGGGATCATGCAGAATATCCTTGTTTCTGATGATGAAAATACTGTTTGCTCACCGCTTAATATCTACATGGCTTGTTCAATGCTGGCTGAAGTTTCTGACGGTGAAACCAGACAACAGGTGCTGGATGTGCTCGGAGTAAAGGATACTGAGAGTTTGCGTCAGCGTATAGGTATACTTTGGGAGGCAGATAATGTAGATACTCCTTTGATCAAGTCAAACCTCGCAGATTCTTTCTGGCTGAACGGAGCTATTAAGTATAATACATCCACTTTGAAGAATCTTTCGGAGTATTATTACGCATCTTCCTATACCGGAGATCCGGCTTCTGATGAGATGAACAATGCACTCAGAAAATGGCTTGATGATAATACAGGCGGACTCCTTAAAGATTATACAAGCGATGTCAGTTTGAATCCCGAGACGGTAATGGCACTTGCATCAACTTTGTATTATAAGGCTTCGTGGGCTGATGAATTCTACAAAGATGCTACGGACAAGCAGACTTTTCACGGAACAAAGGGTGATACCCGGGTTGATATGATGCACAGATCCGATTCTATGAGCATCTATGATACCGATAAATTCTCATGTGTTGAACTGAACCTTGTTGACAGCGGTGCAATGTGGGTATTCCTTCCCAATGAGGGTGTGGATGTGAATGAACTTCCTTCTAACAAGGATGTTCTGGGAGTAATACGCGGAAATGAATCGATAAAATCAGACTATACAATGGTTAATGTTTCATTACCCAGATTTAAAGTATCTGCCAAGACCGATCTGAATGGAACTTTGGCAGCTATGGGCATTAAGGATGCTTTTGTTCCCGGAGTGGCTGATTTTTCCCCTATCACTGCAAATCCGTCCGATGCGAAGGACTTGGAAATATGCCTGACCAAGGCAGAACATGCCGCTGTCGTGGAAGCAGATGAGGATGGCGTTGTCGGAGCTGCTTATACCGTGATGATGATGGATGCTCGTATGGCTATGATGGAGGAGGAGAGAGACTTTACCGTGGACAGACCGTATATGTTTGTAGTGACCGGCGGAGATAACTCGATCCTGTTCTCAGGCGTTGTAAGAAATATGGAGTGATCTGCAAATTTATATGTGATTCGGATTTGAAAGCCTCTGCTGATGCAGGGGCTTTTATTGCTAACAAACACTTGTTATAGAACGAGTGTTATCATTGAGGAAGTTTGCAAAATATGCTATTATAGGGTTTGATTTTATTCCAAGACGGAGAATGACGATGTCATCTGAGGATTATTTAAACAGTTTGTTAAGAGGGATGGGTGTACCCATCGATATAGGTAACGAGCCGGAGCCTGAACCTGAAGCAGAAGTCAAATCTGTTCCGGAGGAGACTCCTGAAGTTGTAATCCCTGAAACTGTAATTCCTGAAACTGTAATTCCCGAAGAATCTGTATCTGAAAAGATAATTCCCGAAGCTGTTCCCGAACTTGATATTCCGGAAGAATCTGTTCCCGATGTGGTGCTTTCCGAAGAACCTGCAATTGACCTCGATATTCCGGATTTTGAGATGACTCAGGAGATGGCTGATATTCTTGCCGATCTGGAATCTGCAGATATCCCTGTTGAACCTGAGCCGGGCGACGAACCCATTATAGCAGACGATTCCATTATAGCGGACGAGCCCATTATAGCCGATGAGCCTATCATAGCTGATGAGCCCGTGATCGAGGATATCGAAATCCCTTCAGATATTGAAAGCTCTTCAGATGATGAAATTTCGACCGGTTCCGACACTTCGATTGAAGATTTCACGGCTGCTCATATAGATGATATTCCTGCGCCTGTATTTGGAGATGCGCAGTTTGATGTTCCCGATATCAAGATCGAATCAGCGCCCTCGCTTGAGCCGGTATCCGATGAACCGGTTTCTGCAGAGGAGTTGGATGCTGATATTGCTGATATAATGTCGGCACTCATGCCTTCGATGACCGAGGAGACTCCTGCAACCGAGGAAATGACGATACCTGAGGATGTTGTAATTCCTGAGGACATATCTATCCCTGAAGACATAGCAATACCCGAAGATATCACTATTCCTGAAGATGTTGCGATACCCGAAGATATCACTATCCCTAAAGACATTGCGATACCCGAAGATATCACTATTCCTGAAGAAGTTGCGATACCCGAAGATATCACTATTCCTGAAGAAGTTGCGATACCTGAAGATATCACTATCCCTGAAGATTTGGCAATTCCCGAGGATATTTCCGAGACGCCCGTGATGGCAGATGAACCTGTTATCTCAGACGAGCCCATCACAGCGGATGAGATGTCAGCAGCTGATATCGAAAGCTTGCTTGCTGATCTTCCCGGAATTTCGGATGCTCCCGCAGATGAAATTCCTGCAGAC
>DFKT01000041.1 GCA_002373595.1 Lachnospiraceae bacterium UBA3638
GGTTGTTCTGATCCATGAACTGTGAAAGCTGTGAGGATCCGAAGAACTCTTTAACCGCTGCGGTTACGGGCTTGATATTGATAAGGCTTCCGGGAGTGACCTCGTTTGCGTCATGAGTGCTCATACGCTCGCGAACGACTCTCTCCATTCTGGTAAGTCCTACACGATACTGATTCTGAAGGAGCTCTCCTACAGCACGGATCCTACGGTTTCCGAGATGGTCGATATCATCGTCGTGGCCGATACCGTACTCAAGTCCGAATACATAGCTTATGGAAGCAAGGATATCTTCCTTGGTGATGTGCTTCGGAACGAGCTCGTGTACATTGCGGGCGATAGCCTGAGTAAGAGCATCGGGGTCATCACCGAACTCATCAAGTATCTCTTTAAGAAGAGGATAGTATACTCTCTCTTTGATGCCGAATACTTCCTTTGCATCACAATCTACATAATGAGTAAGATCTACCATCATATTGGAGAGAACCTTAACATTCTTCTCCTCGGTCTGGATAAGTACGGACTCAACAGCAGAATCCTGGATGAGGTCTGCCATATCCATATCGATCTTCTTTCCCTTTGCGACGATAACTTCGCCGGTGTTGGGATCGATGACATCCTCGGCTGCTACCTTTCCTCTGATACGGTTCCTGAGGGCCATCTTTTTATTGAACTTATATCTTCCTACCTTAGCAAGGTCGTATCTTCTTGCATCGAAGAACATTGAATGGATGAGGCTCTCTGCGCTCTCTACGCTGAGGGGCTCACCGGGGCGGATCTTACGATAGAGCTCTAAGAGTCCGGACTCGTGACTTCCGGTCGGGTTGTCGCCGGTCACGCTGGGATCCTTCTCAATGGTAGCCTCGAGCATCGGATCGTCATCTCCGAAGAGCTCTCTGATCTCCTCATTGGTTCCTATTCCGAGCGCACGGATAAGAGACGTGACGGCAACCTTACGGGTCCTGTCGACACGCACATAGAATACTCCGTTTGAATCGGTCTCGTACTCAAGCCATGCTCCGCGGTTAGGGATGACGGTGCACGCATAGAGTTCCTTACCGAATTTATCGTGAGAAACTTTATAATACATTCCGGGGGAACGCACGAGCTGGCTGACGATAACACGTTCAGCTCCGTTAACAACGAAGGTTCCGTTATCGGTCATAAGGGGAAGATCTCCCATGAAGACCTCGTGCTCCTGGATATTCTTATCTTCTTTACTGTGAAGTCTAACTTTTACGAACAGAGGTGCCGAGTATGTTGCATCACGCTCCTTACACTCTTCGATGGTGTATTTCTTCTTATCTACTCGGAATTCATAATCAACGAACTCAAGACTTAAGTCGCCGTTGAAATCGAGTATGGGAGATATATCATCAAATACCTCCTTGAGCCCTTCCTCAAGAAACCACTTGTAGGAATTAACCTGTACTTCGATCAGGTTGGGCATTTCGAGTACTTCCCTCTGCCTGGCGTAGCTCATACGCAACGTCTTGGCATCATTAATGGGACGAATTCGATTTTTGTTCATGTGCTGACACCCCTTCTTTCTATTAAGATGTGATAGATTGAAGCAAACGCCAAAAGCGCAGAAAAACGCCTTTCGCCCCGATTTCGAGCGAAAAACATACTTTCAGCACAAAAGCGCATTTTCCATAGTACCACAACGGTTTCAAGCCGTCAAGGTTTTTTTTAAGACACAACTTGCCCCGAGGGCGATATGGCCCCCGGGGCAATAGTTTTCGTAAGAATATTGATTACTTAAGAGTAACCTTAGCTCCAACTTCCTCGAGCTTCTTCTTGATGTCCTCAGCCTCTGCCTTGGCAGCTGCCTCTTTGATAACCTTGGGAGCAGCCTCAACTGCATCCTTAGCTTCCTTAAGTCCAAGGCCGGTGATCTCACGAACAACCTTGATAACCTTAACCTTCTCAGCTCCTGTCTCGGTGAGCTCTACGTCGAACTCGGTCTTCTCCTCAGCTGCTGCGCCGCCTGCTGCGGGTCCTGCTACTACTACGCCTGCTGCTGCAGATACTCCGAACTCCTCCTCACAAGCCTTTACAAGCTCGTTGAGCTCGAGAACGCTGAGTTCCTTAACAGCATCAATGATTTCCTGAGTGGATAACTTTGCCATTTTTATTACCTCCGTAATTGATAAATTAACTTAGATTAAATGCTGAATACTATTACTCAGCGGGTGTTTCTGCAGGTGCTTCTGCTGCCGCGCCGGATGCTCCGCCTTTTTCTGCAAGCTGGTTCATAACTCTTGCAAAATTGGTGATAGGACTCTGCAGGCTTCCGAGGAGCTTGGAAAGAAGCTCGTCTCTGGAAGGGATGCTTGCGATGGTCTTCATGCCGTTAGCATCGTAGAGAGTTCCTTCTACAATTCCGCCCTTGATCTCGAGCTTCTCTGCGTTCTTTGCGAATGCGGCGATAACTCTTGCGGGAGCGGTTGCATCATCCTTGGAAATAGCCACTGCGGTGGGTCCCTCAAGGTAGGGAGTAAGGGGCTCGAACTCGGTACCCTTGAATGCCATGGTCAGGAAGGTGTTCTTGTAGACCTTGTAATTAACTCCGGCCTCACGAAGGTTCTTACGAAGCTTCGTATCCTGTTCAACAGTGAGTCCGCGATAGTCTACTACAACCACTGACTGGGCATCGGCAATCCCTGCGGAGATCTCATCCACGATGGGCTTTTTCAATTCAACCTTTGCCATTTTCTTTACCTCCTTTTAATATTTGGAGCCGAAAAAAATTCCCTTGCCGTCAGGGACAGCAAGGGAGAGAATGAGTTCATATTTGATAACTCTCACCTCGGCTGGACTTACCGCCATCTAGCGATGACTGCCTGCTGTCTTCGGCTTTTTCGGACCTAAGCCCGAAACATATGAAAATATACACTAAGTATATTTATATGTCAAGAAAGAATTAATACTTTGCGGTGCTTACTTTTACGCCGGGGCCCATGGTGCAGCTTAAGGTAATGCTCTTTAAGTACTGGCCCTTAA
>DFKT01000033.1 GCA_002373595.1 Lachnospiraceae bacterium UBA3638
GAATCCGTAGCTATGGTCATGGAACTGCTCCTCAAATATCGGAGTGAGCACCTGTGCCACCGCCTGTTGCACAAAGCGGTCGGCTACTGTGGGTACTCCAAGGTTCCTTACTCCACCGTCAGGCTTCGGTATCTCCACCCTTCTGACTGGCTGCGGTTTGTATTTCCTTGTCCGCAGTTGTTCCCTGATGCTTTCGCCGTTTTCCGAAAGGTATGCGCCAAGCTCTTCGACGGTCATGCCGTCTACGCCTGCCGCTCCTTTGTTTCTGACGACTTGCAGATACGCTGCATTGAGATTGTCTTTGCTCAGTATCTGTTCCATGAGACTACTTGTGTCCATGCGTTGTTTCCTTTCTGCCCCTTTTACCTTTGCCGCCTTTGACGTTATCGACAGACGTTGCTTAGGCTACGAAGTGGAACGTACTTCAACTGACTGATTGTTCGGCCCTTCGCTCCACCCCCGTTACAGGGGCTTCTTCGCTACTATGGCCTCTGCTGACTTCTCACAGTTCGTTGTTACTACGGCTAATGAGACCGCCTGTGAGACCTCCACGCTTAAGGTGCGCGCTCTTTCTCCTCATCTACCTGCCACATTTACTGGTACTTCCAGCAACTTTTGGACTTCATCGCTTTGAGCCGACTTATCCGTATTTCCCAGCCTTATATGTGGTTCCTGTTCGTCAGGCCAAGGGTTTGCCTACAGCTTCCTTCAGATTCCACCTCGCGATGGACACCCTTGCTGTTCAGCTATGTACTTCGTCGTTGCCTACGCGTACTCGGGACTTTCACCCGTTAGAGCGCGCCCATGGCGCGCAAACTCAAAAAAAGCACCGGCAGTGCCGATGCTTTTGATCCGTAAACAGTTTTACAGTGCGTACTTGGTGGCGTAGCCGAGGATGCCGCAGATAGTCTTGGAATCCTGGATCTTGCCGGAGAGGATCATCTGCTTAAGTTCCGAAAGCGTGTAGCATTCGACATTTACAAATTCATCCTCATCGAGATGCTGGTCTCCGCGGCGCTTCAGATCCTTAGCCACATAGATGCCTATCCTCTCATTGCAGAAAGCGACCGTGGTATAGATCGTCGTGAGGTACTCCATCTCGCCTGCGATATAGCCGGTCTCCTCCTCGAGTTCGCGCCTCGCGCAATCCTCCATAGGCTCATTGCGGCTGTTAAGTCCGCCTGCAGGTATCTCTATCGTCTCACGCTCAAGCGCATTTCGATACTGGCGGACCATGATGAGCTTTCCGTCCTCTCTCACCGCCACACATGCTGCAGCGCCCTTGTGATCGATCAGGTCCCACTTCGCGGTATGTCCGTTCGGGATCTGCATCGTATCCTGATAGTAATCTATTATCGCTCCCTTGTGGATCAGTTCGCGATCAAGCCTCTTTATCTCTTCCATTGCCTTCTCCGTGATGTATGGATCTTACTTCTGCGCTGCGAGATGTCTGGCACTTACAAGCTTAACGCAGAGAGCAAAGAGCTCTGCTGCCTGTGACATTTCCTCCGGGCTGGGGAATGAAGGTGCGATACGGATATTGGAATCATCCGGATCCTTGCCGTAAGGGAATGTAGCGCCCGCTCCGGTGAGGGTTACTCCCGCTTCCTTACATGCTGCTACGATCTCCTTTGCACATCCCTTCATCGCATTGAAAGAAATGAAATATCCGCCGTTCGGCTTGGTCCACTCGCCGATGCCGAGACCGCCGAGCTCCTTCTCGAGGATATCGAGAGTTGCCACAAACTTAGGTCTCATGATGGCTGCATGCTTTTTCATATGAGCCTTTACGCCATCGATATTCTTAAGATAGCGCACATGGCGAAGCTGATTTACCTTATCGAATCCGATCGTGCGGATGGTCATCGACTTTCTGATATTGTCGAGGTTAGTCTTGGATGATGCAAGTCCCGATATACCCGCTCCGGAGAAAGTGATCTTGGAGGTCGAGCAGAACTCGAGTACGAGGTCCGGATTGCCGGCCTTCTCACACTCGGAGATGATATCGAGGATCTTGTCCTGCTTCTCGGGCTCATCGTAAAGATCATGCACGGTGTATGCATTGTCCCAGTAGATCCTGAAATCGGGGGCTGCGGGCTTAAGATTTGCAAAGCGCCTTACGGTCTCATCCGAGTAGGATACGCCCTGAGGATTCGAATACTTGGGCACGCACCAGATACCCTTTACATAGGGATCCGATGATACATACTTCTCTACAAGGTCCATATCGGGGCCCGTGGATGACATAGGGATATTGATCATCTCCACGCCGAAATGCTCGGTTATAGCGAAATGCCTGTCATAACCGGGTACGGGGCAGAGGAATTTAACAGGCTTATCGAGTTTGCACCAAGGGGTGTTTCCGTTCACGCCATGAGTAAATGATCTCGATACAGCGTCAAACATGATGGAAAGGCTCGCATTTCCGCATACGATGACATTCTCCTGCTTAGTGCCCATGATCTCCGCAAGGAGTCTCTTGGCCTCGGGGATACCGTCCATCATACCGTAGTTTCTGACCTCTCCGCCGTCCTCCGAGTGCATATCGCTCGAAGAATCAAGCACATCGAGGAAATCCATCTGCATATCGAGCTGTGCTACTCCCGGCTTACCTCTGGACATATCAAGCTTAAGCCCCTTGCTCTTAGCCTCGGCATACTGCTTTTCAAGGTCTGCGAGCAGGGCGTTCAATTCGTCTTTGGACATCTCTGAATAAGGTTTCATGTCTAAAAATCTCCTCCATTGCATAATCGTATACAATAATGCACTCGGTATATGATACTATATGAAACCCTTATTGTAAAGAATGAGATTTATTCAGTATAGGGAAAACGGTCAGACTTTCTCGTTTTGATTGTGAATCTCAGGATCTTCGTACTTGTCCATAAAGTATCTGCCGAGTTTTACTTTTTCGTCGGCAAATTTAACACTTCCAAGTTCGGTAAATACACTTACGACCTTTTTGAATCTCAGATCGGTAAAGAAATTAAAGATCTCCATGGGGACAGTTTTGTCGAACTTACAAACATCCCCAAAACATTTATCATAATCCAGTTCATCCCTGGGATGAATCTTGAAAAACACCCTTCCTTCCTTGGAATATTCCTCATAGAGATCTCTGAACAACCTCTCGCGGACATCAAGAGCGCACAGCGGCTCGGTAAGGATCAGAATATTATCCCTGCTGCCGGAAGTATTGTTTATCTCTCTCCTCATCCTATCTATGTCTTTAACGAACACACGGATCAGTATATCCTTTTGTTCCTCCGTAACAGATTCCTCCAGCTGCTTTCTGGGGACCTCTTTATACTTATAAAAAGGATGCTTTATGACAGAGAGGTCATTGACCTCCATATCATCGCAGTACTTGCTGTATCCATCCTGCATAAAGATGAGATTCAGTTTCATACTGAAAAACTTCTTTACCCCGAAATGCCCTTTGTTGGTATATAAAGCCATAACATACCCGCCAAGGTAATTCAGTCCGTCCTCAACTGCATGGTAATGGATGCGATTCTTATTAAGGTAATATCCTATCGGATCTCCATCGCAGAACACCCATATATCATCATACTTTTTGAAATCTACCGGAACGAACTCAGCCTGTAATTTTGCAAACTTCGAGGTAAAAACGATCCTGGAAAACATATTTACAACTATGTTTCCCCTGTCTTTCTTCCATTTTTCGAGTTCAGGAAATTCTTTTTCCGTTTTCTCGTCATACTCAAACACTTCAGAAAATATACCGCTTTGAAGTATACGTTCCTTTATATCGCCGAAATCATTTGACATTCTGCTCAGCACAACCGATGCATTGCCTTTTTCATCCGTCGGCAAAGAGAACTCTTTCAAAAATGAAATATATAAATGATAGAAGGTGTGGCAGACATATATCCTTTTACTCATAGACCGAATTATACTATAATTTTCATACTATTAAAATAAGCGAAAAAAAGATATAATGAATATCGTTGAAAGAGGTATTATCCGTGAATAAAACAATCTTAATCGGAAACAAAGAAGTATCATCCGCTTCCCCTTATATCATTGCTGAGATGTCTGCCAATCATCTGCAGGATCTTGGACGTGCAAAAAGGATCATACTCGCCGCAAAAGAATCAGGGGCCGATGCTATCAAACTTCAGACCTACACTCCCGATACGATAACTCTGGATGTACATAACAGTGAATTCCTCTGCACTCCCGGAAGTCCCTGGGAAGGCATGAATCTGCACGATCTCTATAAGACAGCATACACTCCCTGGGAATGGCATGCCGAGCTTTTTGCTTATGCGAAGGAAGTCGGGATTGATTGTTTCTCATCCCCTTTCGATATGACTGCGGTAGACTTTTTGAGTCAATTCGATCCTCCGGCTTACAAAATCGCTTCATTTGAGATTAACGATATTCCGCTTATAGAGAAGGTAGCAAAAGAGAAAAAGCCTGTCATAATGTCAACCGGCATTGCAGAACTGGCGGACATTGAACTCGCCATAGAGACATGTCTAAAAGCCGGAAACGATAATATCGTTCTCTTAAAATGCGTATCAGAATACCCTACTCCTTATGACGAGTTAAACCTGCGAACCATACCGGATATGGTCGAAAGATTCAAATGTGTGACAGGACTCTCCGATCACTCTATGGGAAGCGCCATTCCCGTAGCGGGAGTCGCACTCGGCGCGGCAGTTATCGAAAAGCATCTGACTCTCTCGAGAGCTGACGGCGGTCCCGACGGATCATTCTCTATGGAACCCGCCGAGTTTAAGACAATGGTGACGGATATCGGACATATCGTAAGCGGACTTGGAAAAGTAACTTACGAACTGACCGAAAAACAAAAAAACAGTCGTGGAAGATCCCGTTCTTTATATGTATCTGCGGATATCAAAAAAGGAGAAGTCTTCACTCCCGATAATATCAAGTCCGTTCGTCCGGGATACGGTCTCCACACTAAACACTATTATGAAATCCTCGGACGCGAAGCTCAGTGCGACCTTGCAAAAGGCACCGCGCTCAAATGGGAATATATCAAATAAAAAGTATGAACGTATTACTGTTAAGTATAGGAGCTAAATATTCTCTTGTAGGCTTTTTCAGATCCCCCGAATCAGGATTTGACAAAATCGTAACTACCGATTGCAGCGAATATGCTGCCGGCTTGTATAATTCCGACGTTCATTACGTCACTCCCAGGATGGACGACCACGATTATATCCCCACTCTTCTGGACATCTGCACACGCGAGGATATTAATGTCATAATCCCTCTCCGCGAGGACGAGCTTCTTTTTATGTCGGACAAGCGTGATGTTTTCGGAAGCCATGGCATTACTCTTATGCTCTCCTCCGCAGAATTCATACAGGCATGCAAGGACAAATATCTCTTTTACAACGAACTTAAAAAGGCCGGAATCCCGGTTGTCCCCACCTATCTGTATGGAACCGATACCGATAAAATTTCGAATCTTCAGCTTCCTTTGTATGCTAAGCCTCGCTATGGAGCAGCCAGCATAGGGAACATCAAAACATCATCAAGAGAATTCCTTGACGCATATATAAAAGAATGTAACGAAGAGTTTGTCGTCCAGCCTTATATCTCAGGTGATGAATTCGGTGTCGATGTATATGTCGATCTTTTGTCACATGAGATCATTCAGATATTCATCAAGAAAAAACTGAGCATGAAATCCGGAGAGACTGAAAAATCAGTTTCAGTCAAAAATGATCATATAGTCAGCCTTGTACAAAAGGTCGTCGATCGATTCTCTCCTGTCGGAGTCCTTGATATGGACGTACTGTTCTGCAACGGTGAATACAAAATACTTGAGATTAATCCCCGCTTCGGCGGCGGATATCCTCATGCTTTTTCATGCGGTGTGAACTACCCCTTATATATCTCAAACAATGCTCGAGACAAAAAAAATACCCCCTGCATTGGAGATTATGCAGAGGGCATTGTCGCTATGAAGTATACCAAAACACTCACTTTAGACAATTAGGATCACTTTTTATTCTTCTCATACTCTCTCAGTACACTGCATATGTATTCCATTTCCTTCTCACCGTATCTCTGATCGCAGGGAATTGTTATGCAATGTCTCGATAGGTATGCACTGTCTTTAAACATCTCTGTCGCATCGTTAGGTTTCCAGTGAACATTTGAATACACGTCATTTGCTATGAGATGCGAAAGAAGTGAATCTCTGTCTTCGGTCAGTATAAACATGCCCATCGGTATCATTCCTTCACTGCGCCTTCCCGGCAGCGTAATGAATGACATACTTTTAAGCATTTCATAAAGCATATCATAATTCTTACGTCTTCTTGCTATCACAGCATCCACATCCACGGATGAGAGCAGGTTAATCGATATATCCGACATATTCCTGATCGTATAATCAGAGAAAAGAGATTCATTCCCTTTGTCGGAATACTTTAGAAATTCTTTTTTATCATACTTATCCGGCGACTCAAGATATAATGATTTCATCAATTGAGCGGTCAGATAATAAAGCGAATAATCATATGCCGCATTATCTTTTTCTGCTTTCTCAAGAGAAGATCCCGAAGCGATAAAAGCCCCATCCGGAATAGGAAACCACTTCCTGAGGCTTCCCAATACAACATCTCCTACCCCAAAGCAATCCCTGCTCTCCGACAAAAGCGACATCGTAATATCTTCAAAAACCGTGACGCCCTTATCCTTTAATTTCGAAACAAACTCTGCCTCTTCATCGGGTATGGCATATCCAAAATATTGCATCAGATAAAAAATATCACCCTTAACAATCGAGCAATCGTTAAGAAATGCCATATTCAGTCTCAATTCACAATCTATCGGATAGTACTCAATTTCACATCCGGCTCTCTTTACCGCATCAGTAACGGAAGCGCAGATAAATGAAGGTATCCATACTTTACCTTTACGCCCGTTTGCTTTAAACCAGCTCTCTATTGCAGATCTGCCCGTATTAAAGAAATCGATATCCCACGCTTTTCCTTTCATGAAAGGCAGCACGAAGGAATCCTGTTTCGTACCATGCGCAAAGAGGTCTTCGATATGTATCTCGAATATGCTTCCTATCTCCATTATCTTCTCCCGGTTATCTCGGCAAAGATCCTGTCTGCTCCTTTGCCATCTATATATGACGACGACTTTGCGCTCATATTCTTTCTCTGTTCTGTATCGGATATCAACTCATCAAAACAGATTTTTACGTTTTCCCAAAAATCAGGATTGCCAGCATGTCCGGCATATCGTATCATTTTTCTTTCATTCATAACCCCAAGTCCCGGAACCTGATCCTCCGCCACAGCTATGCCTATGGTCGGAACCCCTGAAACCGCAAGTTCCAATACCGTCGTCCCGCCTGCGCTTATTGCCAGATCAGACTCTTGCATCAGTTCCGCCATATTCTGTGCATTGCGGATCACTTTGGTGTTACTGTATTTCGAACACTCTGATTCGAGTTCGTCATAATGTATATTGCAGCTTCCGGAAACAAAAGTAAAATCCATGTCGGCAAATGTACCGGAATCGGAAATCCTTTTGAGAAACTCAGTCATAAAATTATACCCATCGCTGCCGCCTGTAGTAACAAGGATTTTTTTAACTTTATCCTTTACTATATAATCATATCCCCTAAACTCATTTCGTATGGGAGTGTACTCAGGTCCGATCAACAGATTAGTGGCGGTTTCGGAATAGAGATCCTGTATATATCCTTTATCACAAGCTATATTCTCATTTATCAGATAATCCGTATCAAGCCTGTTTCTTGTACTGTTTATGCAGATAAGTGGGGCACCTTTCTTTAATTCGGTGAGATAATCATTTCCCGCGAGGAAACTGTCTACGAGGATATAATCGGCTTTGTTGTCTATAAGAATGCCGGCAATCTCCTGTGCTTCCGCAATACTTTTTTCATCATACGGATGATTGATCTCTATAACACTGTAACCACGTCTTTCAAAGATATCATGAGCAGCCGGTGCCGAAGTAATATATGTGCATTCATAACCATTTTTTTTGAATGCATCAGCTATGGTCATTGAGCGCATGATATGACCGAGACCTATCTTTTCATTTCCGTCTGCTCTTATGAATAGTCTGCCGTTCATCTTCTCCGGTCCGTTTCTTTTGCTTATTCCCTATTCTGCAAATATCCGTATTTTATCTCTGCAAGTTTCCAGTCTTCGATATTGTCTATATCCTGGACTCGCAGCCCCGACAAGATCACGGGATATTTATTGTCAACAATATTCCCACCAAGTTCGATAAATCTTTTTACATTGTATGAATAGAACTGTCCGGCATCATGATAGAGTTTTTCGAGATCCTGTGATCTGGTCTCCGAATACTCTTTGTATTTAAACTCGATCATCCCCTTATCATCCATGTGATAGCATCTTTGCGGCGGGTATGAAAATTCAGTTACACTGAGGACTTCGTCGGGATTATTCTCCTCCATTATCTTTCCCGCCTGAATCAGATCTTCCGGCAAGATAAAAGGTGCTGTCGGATAAATGCAGAATACACAATCAAATTCACGTCCCTGCTCCTTATACTTTCGAAGGACTTCAAGGATAACCTGATTGGTAGTTGCATAGTCGTCCGAGGTCTCACTGCTTCTCATAAAAGGGATCTTTGCACCGTACTTTGCTGCGACATCTGCGATCTCATCGGAATCGGTCGAGACCATTACCTCATCAAATATTCCGGCTTTCATAGCTGCTTCAATCGAATACGCAATGATCGGTTTTCCGCAAAATTCCTTTATATTTTTTCCGGGGATTCTCTTGCTCCCGCCTCTTGCCGGAATAATGACCAAAGATCTCATATTTTTCGTTCCTTTCCATCATTTTCAGTGTCATTCGTATACTAACAAAGAGGAATAAAAAAGTCAAAAAAACGGGATGTCCCGAGGGACATCCCGAATTCTTTGTCGTTATGAAATTTTGCTTTGGAACCCGGAGTTACTTTGCGTAATCTGTTACGCGGCTCTCGCGGATAACGTTGACCTTGATCTGACCGGGATATTTCATCTCTGCTTCTATCTGCTTTGATATCTCCCTTGCCATGATGACCATGTCGGCATCCGTTACCTGTTCCGGAACTACCATGACGCGAACTTCGCGACCGGCCTGAACAGCAAAAGATTTTTCGACACCTTTGAAATTGTTGGTGATCTCCTCCAACTGCTTGAGACGGTTGGTGTAAATATCGAGAGTCTCTCTTCTGGCTCCCGGTCTCGCGGCGGAGATGGTATCGGCTGCCTGCACGATACACGCGATAAGAGAAGTGGGCTCCTTGTCTCCGTGGTGGGACTCAACGGAATTGATGACAACCTCATCCTCTTTGTACTTACGGCACAGATCTGCTCCGAGCTGAACATGCGATCCTTCCATCTCGTGGTCGACCGCTTTACCGATATCGTGGAGCAATCCCGCTCTCTTCGCCAGCTTGATGTTGAGTCCGAGCTCAGCGGCCATAAGACCGGAAAGCTGTGATACTTCAACCGAATGACGAAGGACGTTCTGTCCGTAACTGGTACGGTACTTCATGCATCCGAGGAGCCTTACAAGCTCGGGATGCAGGCCGTGCACGCCAACCTCAAGTGTAGCGGCTTCTCCGGCTTCTTTGATGGTCTGCTCGACTTCTTTGCGCGCCTTCTCGACCATCTCTTCGATCTTGGCGGGATGGATACGTCCGTCAACGATCAGTTTCTCAAGCGCAATTCGTGCGATCTCACGACGCACGGGTTCAAATGCCGAGAGTACAACGGCTTCGGGAGTATCGTCGATTATCAGTTCTACACCGGTAAGCGTCTCGAGCGTACGGATATTCCTACCCTCACGTCCGATGATACGGCCCTTCATGTCGTCGCTGGGAAGCTGAACAACCGAGATGGTACTCTCCGATACATGATCGGAAGCGCATCTCTGGATCGCACCGACGACGATCTCTTTTGCCTTTTTGTCAGCCTCTTCCTTCGCCCTGTTCTCCATTTCCTTGATCATCAGGGCTTCTTCGTGCTTTACGTCTTCTTCAACAATTTTTAAAAGGTGCTCTTTTGCCTGCTCAGAGGTTAATCCGGATATTCTCTCCAGTTCCCGCACTCTCTGCTCGTTGAGTTTTGCAACCTCTTCCTTCATACGGTTGAGATTCTCTTCCCTCGCAGAAATGCTCTGCTCGCGCCTCTCAAGGGCGTCAGCCTTTTTGTCGATAGACTCTTCCTTCTGCTGTATACGACGCTCGGATCTCTGTACCTCGGATCTGCGGTCCTTTACTTCCTTATCAAGGTCATTCTTGATACGGATCGCTTCTTCCTTGGCTTTGAGAGCTGCCTCGCGCTTCTCTGCATCAGCTGTCTTAAGAGCCTCGTCAATGATCTCGCGTGCCTTGTCCTCCGCTGAACCTATCGTTTTTTCGGCCTTCTGCCTCTCACTTTTGGAAGTAATGACCGACGAAAGTACTACGGAAACAATAACGGCAACCAGCAAGACCGCGATAAATACTCCAATAGGTATATTCATCTTGCAGGAAACCTCCTTATGCAGTTTTTAAAGTACAACAGTTATATAATAAAGACTAAAGGACTTAGTGTCAAGTAAAAGGTTTGCGGCAGGCATCAAATAAGGCTTGCAATATGGCTTTTTCTGTGCTATCTTCTTTGCATCGGTGATCTCTTATCACCAATATCCATGGGACGCTCGTCCCGGATCACGCTACTTTTTTGTTTTCGATGAACGGTCTGCCCGGTTTTTGTGCCGTGCATAGACCGAAGTTTGGCGAAAGCGGGGTGAAGTTTATGTAGAGAAAAAAATATTGCAAATCATATTGACAAACCCGAACAAATGTTTTATATTGTTTTCGAACATTTGTTCAGAACACTTTAAGGAGAATCGAAATGGAAAACGAAGAAAAGAAAAAAGCACTCGAAGCAGCTCTCGGACAGATAGAGAAACAGTACGGCAAAGGAGCCGTTATGAGACTGGGCGATCCCGATGCCCAGATGAAAGTCGAGACCATCCCCACCGGATCCATCAGCCTGGATCTCGCGCTCGGACAGGGCGGAATCCCCAAGGGCAGGATCGTTGAGATATACGGACCCGAGTCCAGCGGTAAGACTACCGTTACCCTCCACATGATAGCAGAGGTTCAGAAGCACGACGGTATCGCAGGATTCATCGATGCAGAGCACGCTCTCGATCCCGTATATGCGAGAAATATCGGCGTAGATATCGATAATCTCTATATCTCCCAGCCGGACAGCGGCGAGCAGGCTCTTGAGATCGCAGAGACCATGGTCAGATCAGGAGCTCTCGAGATAGTAGTAATCGACTCTGTTGCAGCTCTCGTACCCAAGGCAGAGATCGAGGGTGATATGGGTGACGCTCATGTTGGACTTCAGGCCAGACTGATGTCACAGGCTCTCCGCAAGCTCACCGCAGCCATCAGCAAATCAAACTGCGTAGTAGTATTTATCAACCAGCTCCGTGAGAAGGTAGGCGTCATGTTCGGTAATCCCGAGACCACTACCGGCGGACGTGCTCTTAAGTTCTACTCTTCCGTCCGTCTCGATGTCAGACGCATCGAGTCCATCAAGCAGGGCGGCGAAGTCATCGGTAACCGCACGAGAGTAAAGGTCGTAAAGAATAAGGTCGCTCCTCCTTTCAAGGAAGCTGAGTTCGATATCATGTTCGGCGAAGGAATCTCCGTAGTAGGCGATATTCTCGATGTAGCAACGAACGCAGGCATAGTCGACAAGTCCGGCGCATGGTTCGCATACAATGGCGAGAAGATCGGCCAGGGCCGTGAGAATACCAAGATCTACTTAAAGGAGAACCCTGCTATCCTCGCAGAGATAGAGCGCAAGGTCCGCGAGCATTACGGACTGAACAGTAAGGACGGTGAAGAAACCGCTGCTCCCAAGTCAGAGGACGCTCCCGCAAAGGGACGCAAGAAGTCGGAGTAAATCTTTGACTGTCACATCCATAATACCTGCGGGCAAATCCCGCTGTAAAATCATCCTTAACGGCGAATTTTCCTTTGTCCTGTACAAAGGCGAAATTCGCCGCCTTCCTATTGTCGAAGGTGAAGAACTCTCTGACGATGTCTACGAAGAGATAATGAATGAGATCCTTCCGAAGCGCGCAATCCTGCGCGCCATGAATCTTCTCCGGAAGAAAACATTTACTGTGAAGGAACTCCGCAAGAAGCTGATCGAAGGCGGATACCCGGAGTCCGTTGTTGAACATGCTCTGGAGTATGTCTCCTCTTACGGATATACAAACGATGAGAGATTCGCAGAGGATTATATCAGATACCACTCTTCGGACAGGGGCTCCAAGAGGATCGAAGCGGACCTGCTGATGAAGGGTGTGTCAAAGGAAGATATCGCTGCCGCTTTCCGTGAATGCGATAAACTCGGTATCTCCGGATCCGAAAAAGAAAAGGAGAGCATCACTCTCCTCCTCGAAAAAAAGCATTATTCACCTGATATGGATATAAAAGAACGTCAGAAGATCTTTAATTTCCTGCTCCGCAGAGGTTATTCAGCGGAGAACATCTCGAAGTATATGAAGACAGATGTGGACTGATATTGTCTGATGTGAATCGGGCAGGTCATCACTTATCTGTTGGCAACACATTCCCTAATAAGAATAAGTGCTTCCGCAGCGGAGCTCTCTCTTATCTTCGCACGCGTTCCCTTAAACATATACTGTCTGACTGTGATCTTGCCTTTCACATTACATGCTATATAGACGAGACCGACAGGTTTCTCTGCGCTTCCGCCTCCGGGACCGGCTATTCCCGTTATCGATACACACACATCCGACTTCGTCTCCATTGCGAGACCCTTGGTCATCTCTTCAGCTGTCTGTGCACTTACTGCACCGTATTTATCTATCGCCTTCTTCTTAAGGCCTAAAAGTTTCCTCTTAGCCTTATTGGAATATACGACAAATCCGCTCTTATATACTTCTGAAGCACCGGGTACATTGATCAGTCTCGCGCTTAAGAGTCCTCCTGTGCAGCTCTCTGCAATGGAGAGTGAGAAGTTTTTCTTCTTGAGGAGGTCTATGACTGATGCTTCGAGAGTCACTTCCTCTTCTGTCGCAAAGATGTTATCCTTGAAGCGCTTCTTGATCTCGCGGACTGTGGGCTGCAGGATCGTCTTGGCTTCCTTGATATTTTTCGCACGCGCGGTCACACGTATATGGACCTCGCGGATCTTGGCATATGTCGCGATCGTAGGATTGGTCTGATTGTCGATGAGGTCTAAGATAGCTTCTTCGGCAGAGCTCTCTCCCACTCCGCAGAGCTTGATGGTACGCGATACGATCACATCCTCCGATAATGAAGAGAGATATTTCTCGACCTGCTTCTTGAACATGGGGACGAGTTCATCGGGAGGTCCGGGGAGAAGCACGACATGCTGATCACCCTTCTGCATGATGATACCGGGAGCAGTACCATTAGGATTGTAAAGGACAGTGCAGCCTTCGGGAACCATAGCCTGCTTCCAGTTATTCTCGGCAGGCTCCTTGCCTCTGGTCTTGAAATATTCTGCTATATCCTGTCTCGCTTTGACGTCTTCGACAAGCTTGTATCCGCATACGGAAGCGGCAGTCTCCTTGGTAAGGTCATCCTCCGTAGGTCCGAGACCGCCTGAGAGAATAACGATATCAGACCTCTTGAGAGATCTCTTTAACTGATCCTTAAGCCTGTCAGCATTATCACCGACAACAGTCTGGTAATAGCATGATATGCCGAGAGCGGAAAGTCTCTCGGCAATAAAAGCGGCATTGGTATTAACGATGTTTCCCATGAGGATCTCTGTCCCCACACTGATGATCTCAGCTGTCATCCGAGTACCTTTCTGTTCTTGTAAAGATAATCAACGAGTGAAACAAGAGTAAGCACGAGTGCGAGATACATGATGATATCGGTGATGATATGAGGGAATGATACGAGTGCCAGGATAGGCTCGCCTATCATGAGTATGACCATCACCATCTGAGTCACGGTCTTGATCTTGCCCCAGTAGCTGGCTGCAATGACAACTCCCGCATCCGATGCGACGAGCCTGAAACCGCTGATGATGAACTCTCTGGCGATAATGATAACAACGATCCACGCGGGGATCCTTCCTATATCGATGAGGCAGATCATAGCCGAGCAGACAAGAAGCTTATCGGCAAGAGGATCCGCGAACTTTCCGAAGTTGGTGATGAGATTGTATTTGCGCGCGATCTTGCCGTCAAAGAGATCGGTAAGACTGGCGATGATAAAAATGACCTCCGTAATAACGGATGCGGTCAGCTCTTCCATTTGGAAATTAAAGGGATTTAAAAGTAAGATCACAAAGGGAATGACGAGTATACATCTGAATATGGTAAGTGCATTGGGAACGTTCCAGATCTTAGACTTTTCTTTTACATCAGACATATATACACCTCACTGTTTTATTTTTCCGTACAGATCGTATCCCGCGGCCTCTTCTATCTCTATATCCAGAAGCTCCCCCGTCATGATCTCTCTGTCCGATCTGAAGTAGACAAATCCGTCCACTCCGGGTGCATCCATATAACTCCTGCCGACATAGAGATCCGTACCTATCCGGCCGTCATCGAAAGGAAGCATGTCTTCATCTTCTCTTCCTTCGACGAGGACTTTGAGCGTCTTGCCGAGGATCTTCTCAGCTTTGTCCGCTGCCACCGCATCCTGAAGCTCCATGATCTCATCCCGTCTGGAGATCTTGATATCATCAGGGATCTGATCGGGGAATTCCGAAGCGGGCGTACCCTCCTCAGGTGAATATGCAAATACTCCGAGCCTGTCAAATTCCGTTTCGTTTACAAATCTGTAGAGCTCTTCAAATTCTTCCTGAGTCTCTCCGGGGAATCCGGAGATAAGCGTAGTGCGTATGCAGATATCGGGAATCCTGTCGCGGATCTTTTGGATCTTGTCCTTTATGTCCGCGGATGTGACGCCTCTGCCCATCCGCCTCAGGATATCATCGGAGATGTGCTGTATCGGCATATCGATATAGTGGCATACCTTGGGGAGCCTTGCCATCGCATCAATGATACTGTCATCGATCTCTTCGGGATATGCATAGAGAAGTCTGATCCATTCGATGCCTTCTATGGCACTCAGCTTTTCGAGGAGTTCGGGAAGTGCTTTCTTTCCGTAGATATCGGTTCCGTATCCGCAGATCTCCTGCGCTACGAGGATCACCTCACGGACGCCTTCCTTAGCGAGATACTCTGCATCGCTTATAACATCCTCCATCTTCACGCTTCTGTATGATCCGCGAAGATAAGGAATGATGCAGTATGTGCATCTCTTGTTGCAGCCTTCTGCTATCTTCAGATATGCGTAATGACCGCCTGTGGTAAGTGCTCTTCGAGCTCTGTCAAAAGGATATTTAGAAAGTTCGTCGTATCTGTCCTGTCCGTCATCAAGTGCTTTGGCGATATACTCACCGGACATCGTTCCGATGCAGACATCGACTTCGGGTATCTCTTTTTTGATCTCGTCCTTATAACGCTGTGCGAGGCATCCGCACGCGATCACCTTTTTCAGGTGTCCGTTCTTTTTAAGCTCAGCCATCTCGAGAAGTACGGATATACTCTCCTCCTTGGCATCACCGATAAAGCAGCATGTATTTACAATGACCGCTTCGGCTTCGCTCTCATCGAAAGTGATCTCATGACCGGCTTCCTGAATGATACCGAGCATCTTCTCGGTATCGACGAGATTCTTATCGCACCCGAGGGAAACGACGTATACTTTCATAAATTATCTCAATCCTTTTGGGGAAGGATGCGAACTTTGTTCTCGTAGATCTCTTCTACTGCAGCAGAGAGGGGCTTGTCGTTGTACTTGCCTGCCATAGCCTCATCGCCTGCAACGATCTGACGAGCGCGCTTAGCGGAAGCCATAACGATGGAATAACGGCTGGAAACGATGGGCTGATCGCTCTCGTTTTCTGCTCCCTGATTTACTGCATCCATAAGTTCTACATAAGACGGGTGTAACATTGTATTCCTCCTTTATTGTGCATACTTTGCAAGTTGATTCTGTAGTCCTGTGATGAATTCGGTCATACGATGCGGCTGATCCATCGCGGACTCTGTGATGTGTCTTATATCTTCAACGCATTTGTACAGGTCGTCATTTACTACGATGTAGTCATAATTGGCGATCTCGGCGCTTTCCTTAGCGGAGATGGCCATGCGTTTCATGATCGTTTCTTCATTCTCGGTACCGCGCTTACGGAGTCTCATCTCCAGTTCGTCCGCGGTTGGAGGTGTGATAAAGATGATAACACTGTCGGGGAAAAGTCTCTTTATATTCTTCGCTCCGTTTACCTCTATCTCGAGAAGAACATTGCTGCCCGAGTTGAGCTTATCCTCTACATACTTTCTCGGAGTTCCGTAGTAGTTACCGTTGTACTCGTTGTACTCTATGAGCATACCGTCTGCGATAGCTTTCTCAAAGTTCTCCCTGTCGGTATAGAAATAATCAACGCCTTCTCTCTCGCCCTCTCTGGGCTTTCTGGAAGTCATCGATATGGAGAGATTGTAGTCGGTATACTTCTCAACGAGCTTCTTAACTATGGTACCCTTACCTGCTCCGGAGAATCCGGATATGACAGTTAATACTCCCTGCATAGCATCCCTCCTTATTCGATATTCTGGATCTGCTCACGGATCTTCTCAATCTCGGTCTTAAGGTCGACGCCCTTGGAGCTGATCTCTACATCCGTGGTCTTGGAAAGTGTGGTATTGGCCTCTCTGTTCATCTCCTGAGCAAGGAAGTCAAGTTTACGTCCTACGCTTCCGCCCTTGTTAAGTTCATTTCTGACAGCTTCTATATGGCTGCGAAGTCTGACCATCTCCTCATCGACGCAGATCTTGTCCGCATATATGGTCACTTCCTGAAGTATCCTGCCCTCATCGATCTGTCTGTCTCCGAGGAGCTCCTCAACCTTGGCGTGAAGTCTGTCACGATACTCGGATATGATCTGAGGAGATCTCTCCTCGATGAAATCAACCATGGACTTAACGTAATCAAGCTTGGCGAGGAGGTCATTTTTAAGGTTCTCTCCCTCACGTCCTCTTGACTCTGCATGTGCTTCGCAGGCCTTTCTGACTGCATCCCGGAGAAGGTTCCAGATCTCTTCCTCATCATCGTCCGACTCCTCTATCTCAAATACTTCAGGGAATCTGGCGAGGGATGAGATCCTCACGTCATCGTCTATACCGAGCTGTGCTGAGAGCTCGCGCATCTTGTTTAAGTACTCGGCAGCGAGAGCATTGTTGCATTTAAGGGTTCCGACATTCTCGGATCTGTTTTCGTAAGTGATGAATATATCGACCTTACCTCTGGAGATATGTTCTTTGATCTCCTGCCTTATCGCCGACTCAAAAAAGCTCAGGCTCTTGGGCATCTTGAGGCTCACATCCAGATATCTGTGATTTACCGATTTGATCTCAACAGTGAACTTTCTTTCAGAATTCCCGGCTTCTCCGCGTCCGAAGCCCGTCATGCTCATGATCATATTTTTATCTCTCTGCATTACGCAACTTTTATACGGGCAAAATCGCCCATTAAAACTTATATATTTTACCAAAAAGCAGTTATACTGGCAAGTTTACTGCCCGCCCGGTTTAAACGATATATTTCTTAAGAATGGGGATGTTGTTTATAAGTGCCGACAGCAGGTAACTTACGATAAATACTGCAACCGTAAGAAGAGGAACCGTGATCACGGGGATAAATGCCGAGGCCGTAAGACCAAAGTTGGCAAATATCGCTATCACGAGCATATGCGTCAGGTAAACGCCGAAGCTGTATTTCGAGAGAATCTCTATTACTTTCTTTGTTTTGTCCCTGAATTCCTTACCCGATACGAGCTGCCTTACAAATACATAGACCGCGATGCTCATAAGCAGCGTGTTGGTCGAGAGATCAAAAAGTACAGGCGCCGGAGCTCCGATGAAGTTCGATACCCAGAAGGTTCCGAATACGGTAAAGAGCGCTCCCGCTATGCCAAAGAGGTATATCACTCTTCTCTTAACCGCATCGGTATCTATACCGTCGAGATAGTGGCCAAGGAAGAAATAGAAAGGATATCCCATGACCATGCTGAGCTCTAACTTATCAAAGATGACTTTGACGTAAGCCATCTTATCCGGCATCGTAAATCCGCCGAGAGTGATGATCCTGGGGATCAGTATGCCGAAGATAT
Source organism: Lachnospiraceae bacterium UBA3638 (assembly GCA_002373595.1). Classification (GTDB taxonomy): domain Bacteria; phylum Bacillota; class Clostridia; order Lachnospirales; family Lachnospiraceae; genus AC2028. Next base: position 18,269 of record DFKT01000033.1, read on the forward strand.
ATGCGAGGATCAGGAAATACTCAGTCTTCTTCTTATCCGCTGCGATCGGTGTAAGGAAAGGAAGGAGCATATAGAATCCGACCAGCATCCAGAGATACCAGAGATGGTCATATCCCTTTAATACCAGATACAGGAAAAAGAGCGGTGATGCATCCTTTGCCTCAAACAGGCAGACATACAGGAGTGACCAGAAAAGAAGCGCAGTGATCATACGAGGGATGTACCTGGTATAGATTCTTTTAAGGTCATGCTCCTTTCCGAGGAAGAGCACTCCGGTAACCATCATAAATATCTGCACGGGCCATTTGGAGATACCGATAAAGACGGTTATCTGCTTCCAAGCGGACAGACTCTTGTCCATTCCTCCCCATACTACAGTGCAGGTGTGAACGACTACCACCGCATATGTAGCGATGATCTTCAATATATCAAGATAATATTTTCTCGTTTTCCTGGGATCCAATCTTCTCTCCTCTCACGCCTCATTAAGCGCCGATATGTCGGCAGGCGCTGTCATGGAATAGTTAGTATAATATACCACAAAACCGGGCTTTGCTCCCGCAGGTTTCTTAACTTCCTTCCTGAGGACATAGTCTATCTCGACTTTGCCGGCTTCTCGCCCTGCGGAATAATATGCTGCAAGCGATGCCGCTTCCTCAAATGCCCTGTCGGGGACTTCCTCACCGTTTCTGGTCCTGAGGATCACGTGTGAACCCGGCATCTTCTTGGCATGGAACCACCAGTCTCCGCCGTTTGCGAACTTAAAGGTAAGTTCATCGTTCTGGATATTGTTTTTTCCGACATATATGTCATATCCGTCAGAGCTGATATAGTGCATGGGCTTGGAGGTCGCGCCCCGGGACTTCTTCTGTCCGTTTTTACCGGGTGCGCGCTTAGCTCCGCTTCCACCCTTCCTGCCTGCACCCTTCGAATGATCTCTCATATATCCGCTCATTACGAGCTCGTCCCTTATCTGAGAGAGGTCGGACTCGCGCCTGGCTATATCAAGCGCTGTGAGTATGGACTTAAGATGATCTATCTCCGCTCTTACATCCCCGGTGAGCGTAACGAGAGCTTCGTAAGTCCTCTTTTGCTTATTGTATTTATCAAAGTATCTCTGCGCATTCTCGGTAGCGCTCTTTGCAGAGTCGAGGTTAATGACGACATCCTCACCCGTATTGTAATCCTGGAGAGTCACCTTATCAGCACCCGCCGGAACCATATATACATAGGCGTTAAGGAGCTCACCGCAGAGTCTGTACCTGTCCCTGTTCTCGGTATCTTTTAACTGCTTTAGCTGCTGGTCGAGCTTATGGGAATCCCTCTCTATCAGGGTGGTAACGATCTTACGCAGGTCTGCGGAGCGCTGCCTGATATTCGTCACTTCATTCTTCTCACGGTAAAAGACCTCGAGAAGCTCTGATATGGAGCTGTATTCCGTGATATCCGCAGTCTCAGTCACAGACTCCTTCTCATACATGGAGAGTCTGATCGCAGCAAATTCCATCCCCGTGCGTTTATTTCCGACAGCACTGTCGCTTTTTGAAGATATCCTGACGATGCAGGGAATGAATCTGCCTGCTGCGATATCCTCTGCCAGAGACTTGCAGACATTGTATAGGTTTACATAACTATTATCATCCGGAGAATCAGCGGTGATGTCCGCATCTATCCCCGCTCTGTGCAGGATCTCGTTGGCAAGCACAGGGGAGATGCCGGTAAAGGCGGTGTAGAGGGATTTATAGAGCGGGATGGCACCGGTCTTTCGCATGATGGAGGCAAACTGCTCTGCTCCGCCGGACGCAGAATCGGCAGCGCAATCAGATGCACAATCCGCAGCGCTTACATTTGGTTTACATAATTCATTATTGCCGGACATGCTTGGTTTACATAACTCACATCCGCATACGCTTAGCAGATCTGCCTTCTCCGTGGTCTCAGGGATAAAATACTCTCTCCCCGGCAAAACCTCGCGCACCGAACTCACCATTCCGGAGATGCGCTTTATACTGTCTATTATGACACCTTTGTCATCTGTGAGGATGATATTACTGTGTTTTCCCATGATCTCCGTGATCAGGGTTACCGTGCGGAGGTCTCCCATCTCATCGGAATGTTCCACATCTATGCGCACTATCCTCTCAAGGCCCGGCTGGGATATGCCAAGGATCTTTCCGCCCTGAAGATGCTTCCTTAAGAGCATGCAAAAAGAAGGCGCCTGCATGGGGCTTTCCTTCGTACTGTCAGTGAGATATATGAGGGGGAGGGATGCGTCAGCCGAAATGAGAAGTTTCTTATTCTCCGCATTTGCCTTCACGGTCAGGATGAGTTCATCCTTCTCGGGCTGCGCTATCTTGGATATCCTGCCTCCCGACAGTTCTCTGTTCAGTTCATGTACGACGGCCGCAACCGTCACTCCATCAAAAGCCATTTTTTTCTCCGCTTATCTGAGCAGCCTGACCTTCTTTGCCAGCTTTACTATTTTCTCTCCCTTGGGCATCTCGAGGAGCTCTGATTCCGTAAGTCCGCCTGATAAGAGAAGCGCTGCGAAATATACAGGCACTGCTATGATGAGTGCCGGGATGACTGCAATACGCTTGCTGCCTATGATAAGGAGCAGGAGCCTGTATATCAGAAAACTTATAACGCCCATGATAGCCGAAGCTACCAGCGGGTATGCAAATGTCCTCTCAAACTCCTGCGTAAACCCGGAAGCCTTACGTACGGAATACTGATTAAGGAATGCCATAAGTCCCGCATAGACGAGATTTGCAATAGCCACTGCATATATATCTATTCCCGTAAACTTAAGCAGGAGCCATGCGATAAGAGTCTGTACCGCAAGCGATATGCCCGCATTCAGTATGGGTGCATTTACCTTGCCTATACCTTGCAATATCGAACTGTTAAGCGTCGAATAAGCATAAAGGATGATCGAGGGAGCCAGCGCCATGAGGCAGAGTTTAGCGGGCTCCGGATTGGCGATAGAGCTCGGGAAAAGAAGGATCGTAACGGGCTCCGCCAGTGCAAAAAGTCCGACTGCACAGGGGATCGATATGAGCATCGTGGTACGTACCGCGATATTTATCTTGTTTCTGACATCCCTCATCTGCTTCGATGCCACAAGTCCTGCGAGACTCGGAATTACGGCAGCTGTCATAGCGGATGCAAATGCATTGGGAATATTTGCGATCTTCTGCGCTTTGCCGGAGAAGATGCCCCATGTAGATGTAACAAGCACTCTGTCAACATCCTTCATACCGGGATATATGTCCGTATAGAGCTTGGTATTTACGGAGTTCATCAGGTTATATACAGCGGTGCTGAGTATGAAAGGCGTAACTATAAATGTGATCGTCCTGATGATGGTGAGGACTCCGTCAAGCTCCTCGTGAGAGTCATTACGCACTCTCTTGAGTATCGAAGGTCTGTTGATGAAATATGCTATCGCCATGAATATGAGAGCTGCTACAACACCCGCGCCGGTACCAAGTGCACTTCCGCTCGCTCCCGCTATGGCGCGCTCTATCTTGCCGGCCTCGGTAGTCGGCTGTTCCATCGTACCAAGTGCGATCTTGATGAAAAGTGCCGCAGCTCCTATGCTCACAAGCGCATTGGCTATCTGCTCTATTATCTGGGATACGGAAGTCTGGACCATACTCCTATGCGCCTGGAAATATCCGCGAAGTACGCCGAGTATACCGTAGATAAAGATCGTGGGAGCAAATACCCTCAGGACAGGCACTGCAGTCTCTTCAACCAGAAGTCCCGCGCCGAAGTACAGGAAAAGCCCTGCCGCTCCGCCTATCACGAGGACATAAACGAGCGATCCTATAAAGAGTCTGTGTGCATTTCTGTATTCCTTAAGAGCGAGTTTCTGTGCGATGACCTTCGCGATCGCCGAAGGGACACTGTACGAAGAAATAAGAAGTACGATAGTATAAAAAGCATACGCCGACTGGTAATAACCCAGTCCGAGATCCCCTATAACCGAAGATAAAGGGCTCGTATAAAGGAGCCCTATGATCCTGCTTACTATGCCGGCTGCGGCAAGTATGCCCGCCTGCGCTATAAAATTATTACTGTTAGTGTCTTCCGAATATTTCATTACCATAAGATTATAATAAATCCCATGGCTGATAACAAGTGCTCAGGGGACCGAATACTATCCCAATGCAACATCCAGAGCCATCATGATGCTGAATCCTATCGCAAAAGCGATAACGCCGATATTGGAGTGTTCTCCCTCCGACATCTCGGGGATAAGCTCTTCCACCACAACATAGAGCATCGCTCCGGCAGCAAATGATAACAGATAGGGCATCGCGGGAACGACAAGAGCGGCAAGTATGACCGTGAGTCCGCCAAATATGGGTTCCACAGCTCCCGAGAGGACTCCGAGTCCAAATGCCTTGGATCTCTTTTTTCCTTCCGCATACAGGGGCATCGAGATGATCGCCCCCTCGGGGAAATTCTGTATAGCTATTCCGAGTGCGAGTGCGAGTGCGCCTCCTGCTGTGATATTACCCGATCCGCTTACCAGCCCCGCATATACGACTCCGACCGCCATTCCCTCGGGGATATTGTGAAGGGTCACAGCGAGCACCAGCATCGTTATCCTCGTGAGTTTACTCTTAGGGCCCTCTATCTGATCGTGCTTATCTATACTTCTGTGGATATGAGGTATCACGTGATCCAAGAGGAGCAGGAAAAGGATGCCAAGCCAGAATCCGATAAAAGCCGGAAGAAAGGCCAGTCTGTCAAGTCCCGAAGACTGCTCTATGGCAGGTACGATGAGGCTCCAAATGGAAGCCGCGACCATCACTCCTGCAGCGAAGCCGGAGAGTGCGCGCTGCACTCCCGCCTTCAGATCATTTTTCAAAAAGAATACGCATGCGGCTCCCGCCGATGTCCCGATAAAAGGGATGATCAATCCCAAAAGTACAGTACTCATTATCACTCCACATTCTTAAGCGCAACATCCATTGGTATACGTTTGATCCTGATATAGTCTACCACAGATACAAAAGCATAGCCAATCAGAAGGAAGAGCACGCATAATATCATAGATGCGGACGACATATAGAATGCAAAGTATCCGTCCATCTGCAACATGAATGCACGGAATACCCATGTCATCAGATAGTAACCTACTCCGAATCCAACGATGGCAAAGAGCGTAACAACGATCGCGGTCGGTACGATATAGAGTCTGCCGATCTCTCCGTTCTTGAAACCGAGGATCTTAACCATTGAGATCGCATGCTCGTTTCTCTCGATGATGATCTTGGCAAGGAGGTATATAAGCGCTGCAGCCATTATGACCAATGCGTACTTAAACACACCGATTATGCCTCCGAACGAGTGATTGAGCTGTACGGTTACTTTCTTGATATCATCCGAAGTGATGACGGTAGCAATATACTGATCATCGATATCCGTGATCTCGTTTCTCGCAAAGAATCCCGTGAATTCATCTTCTTCTCTCTCAAATACGCTGTCGAAATTGTCCTTGCTCATAAATGCAGCGATACCGCCTTCGTAGTTTACGAATCCTGCCACCTTAAATTTATATGATCTGTTCTCATACTCTTCGTGAAGCGTGATCGTATCACCGACGCGTATACCGAATTTATCCTTAAATGCGCTCGAAATATATACGCTGTCTTCCGAACCGCCTTCGGGAATGTCGATATATGTGCTGTCATCCGTGATACCATACACGGTCACGCTCTCATCTCCTCCGCTTCCCATGCCGACTCGGAACGATGACTTCGCCTTAGGATACTGCAGACTTGTCGCGCTGAATTTCTCTGCAGTCTCCTCCGCGGTCTTTATCACATCTCCATCCTCATCGCGATAGTCCATGAGCATATACTGATACTCTGCAAACATCATACTTGCTGCTTTGTCAGCATAATGGTTAAGTGAATCCGGAAGTCCGAATGCAAAGCACATCATAAGCTGTATGAAGATAACTCCAAAGATAAGAACTATATAATTGGGGATATTCTGGAATAGTATCCTCAGTCTGAATCTCCTTAAGAAAGACCATCTGGGGAGCCTTCCGGCCTTGGTCCTCTTGGTCCTTACGAGATCATGGCGAAGGAATCTTAAAGGACTGATCCTGAGCTTCTTTACGATAATGAACAGGTTGATGAAAAACATCAAAAGAAGCGGGATCACAGTGGTTTTGATAAGAGCTGTATTGCTCCATACCAGTCCGCATGTCGGCAAACTGTAGCTCTCGTAATACAGGTTAACAGCCAGGTCTCTGAATGCGGTATATCCGAGTATATTACCCAGCAAGGCACCTATAAGTGTAACAACAACAGGCATGGACATATAGTGAACTGTCAGTTCTCTCCTGCTGTATCCGGAAGCTCTGAGCGTACCTATAACAGTGCACTCCTTGTCTATGGTATTGCTGATCGTGATTGCAAATATGAAGGCTATAACTCCTATCAGTATGTAGCAGAGGATCGCTGTGCCTGCGGAGTCTCCTTCGATATCGCTAATGGCAAAATTGCTGGCCTGTCTCAAATATTCAGGAAGATAATCATCTATCTCCACATCATGCACTACAGTCTGAGTGATCAGCGCTTTGAGAAAGTTCTCAGAATTGTCGGCCTGCTGAATCTTATCCTGAGGCTTCTCGTTATACTTAAAAGCATAGTTATAGTGAATCCTTGAACCAAGCTTATCAAATGCTTCAGGGGTAAGCATAGCTACATCGAATCCAAATGCATCAAACATCAGGTCCGTATTTGATTCATGCAGCGTCAGATAATTGACGTAAGAAAGCAGTCCTACGACAGTAAACTTCTTTCCTCCAACAGTGATACTGTCTCCGATCGATACCTTGAGATTGCTGGCGTGCATTCTGTCTATGGCAATCTCATCTTCCGTCTCGGGAGCACGCCCCTCGTTGAATGATGCTTTGTCGATGACAGAATCGCTCCTGTATATCCTTACATTTGCTTCAGCGGTGCCGTCACCGTCTATATCTTCAGCCTCTTCTCTGTAGAAGTGCTCATAAACGGTTATCAGCACAGGCTTAAAATCTGGATCGTCGAGATTGTATCTCTCCGAGATCTTGCCCCATTCCTTATCAACCTCTTTGACCACTTCCTCATGAGCTTCTTCATAGGCTTCCTTTTCTGCCTTCTTGAACTCATCGGATTCTCTTGCTTCCTTAAGGGCTGCTTCGAAGTTTTCGTCGATTGCTGCATCGACCTGCGTCCTGATCATATCTTCATCAGTGATACCGAATGCTGCAAGCTGTGCGCGTACGCCTTCTTCTATGGCTTCCCTGACAGTTTTGTCCAGCTCCTCATCTATAGCTTCTGCGACCTTTTCGTCAGCTTCTTCATAGCCTTTGTTTATGTAATATTCTCTGACGTCAGCCATATCACCGGTGCTGATGGCATCGATGAACTCAGGCGAAGCTTTCTTGGAGAGTTCAAACATACCATCCTCAAGATTGAGCACCTCCCTGTTGTCATATACGGCAGCGAGCATACTGTCATGTCCTACATACATACCTGAGATAACGCTGATCATAACGACCATAAATATAATGATGACCAGATATTTATGCCACTCGGAGATCAGCTCCTTCGGTATTCTTTTGATAAGAGGATTTCTCATGATCGTCCTCCTTACCACTCGAGCTCTAAGGCCGGGATCTTATTGTCATTGATATCGTTATGACGCACAACACCGTCTCTGAGCTTTATCACATGATCGGCCATATACTTGATGGCCTCATTATGCGTAACCATTATTACAGTGCTTCCGTACTTCTTATTACAGTCCTCTATGAGTGCGAGGATCTCCTTGGAAGTCTTGTAATCAAGCGCTCCGGTCGGCTCATCGCACATAAGAATATCCGGATTCTTAACAACAGCTCTGCCGATCGATACTCTCTGCTGTTGTCCGCCGGACAACTGGTTGGGATATTTGTATTTGTGATCCCGGAGACCCAAGGTCGAGATGACCTCCTCTACATCGAGCGGATTATCGGAAAGATATGCTCCTACTTCGATATTCTCCTTTACGTTAAGATTGGGGATCAGATTATACATCTGGAAGACATATCCGAGGTGCTTTCTCCTGTATAAAGTAAGCTGATGTTCGCTCATATCCTCAAGCTTGTCTCCGTCAATGCTGACATATCCCGAGTCGGGAGTATCAATTCCGCCGATGATATTAAGGAGCGTCGACTTACCCGATCCGGAAGGTCCGAGAAGTACGCAGAACTCTCCTTTCTTTACCGTGAAGTCCATACCTCTTAAGACATCCTGTTTTGCTTCTCCTGTTCCGAAACTCTTTTTGAGATCCTTGATCTCGAGAAATTCTTCTTTCATAATTCCCTCTTTCATGTGTTAATATTTTGTCGTTCGGTTAGTCGTCGCTAATCGTATAGGCTTTTTTTACTCCGCAGGTGCGCGGAGTTATAAAATATGTTCCAAGTTAGCCATCGCTAACTTGGAACATATTATCACATATTCAAAACTATTTCAAGGCTTTTGTCAAAAGATTACATCTTCCAATTCTGTGAGATCATCTGCCGGGCTGTCATACGCTTGTATATGCTGTCAAAGCCTGAAAGAAACTCGGGAGAGCCCTGTTCGGCAACAACACCGTCTTTAAGCACAACGATATGATCCGCATTGGCTATCGTTCTCATTCTGTGCGCAATGATAAGAACAGTCTTGTTAACTATCAGTCTTGAAATCGCTTCCTGAATAGCAGTCTCATTCTCTGCATCGAGAGAAGCTGTTGCCTCATCAAGAAGTATTACCGGCGCATCTTTAAGAAAAGCTCTTGCGATTGAAATCCTCTGTCTCTCTCCTCCCGAAAGCTCACTTCCGTTCTCTCCGATATTTGTATTGTATTTATCCGGAAGAAGATTTACAAACTCATCACAGTTGGCGAGTTTTGCGGCGGCCATAACCTCTTCATCCGTAGCTCCGCTCTTTCCGATCCTGATATTCTCCATTACAGAATTATTGAAAAGAGTAACATCCTGGAAAACGATCGAATAATTCTTTAGCAATGTTTCGGGGTCGATCTGCGAGACATCCTCTCCTCCGAGTGTGATCTTTCCCTCATTTACATCCCAGAATCTTGCTGCAAGTCTTGATATGGTGGTCTTTCCCCCGCCCGAAGGTCCGATAAGAGCTGTTACCTCGCCCTGTTTGGCGGTAAAGCTGACATCCGTAAGTACATCCGTATCATCCGCATACTTAAATCCGACATGATCGAATGTGATGTCATATCCTTTATTTTTCATCTGTTCTGTTCCGGTTTGGATCTCATGTGAGAGAACCTCGTCCAGCCTCTCACACTGAATGCCCGTAGCTATTATAGCCGCAAAGTTCTGTAACGAAATCTCCATCGGAGCATACAATCTCGATACGATCATCAGGAACATAAAGAATGTGAGCAGATCAATGTCACCTTGGGTAAAAAGTGCACCTCCGACAACTGCAGTCGTTCCCATTCCGAGTTTGAGAATGATAGCCGCCGAATTGACGTACACTGCCATCTTAAGTTCTGTAAAGAGAGCCATCTTTTCAACTTTTTTGATCTTTCCGTCAAGTTCATCCATATATGCATTTTCAGCATTATTGGCTCTGAGATCTCTGACAGACTCCAGACACTCCTGAATGCCATCCGACAGTTCCATCTTTACAGCCTGATTTTTTCTGACTGCTCTCTTTTCGGCTCCCGAGCACGTTGCCACGATGATAAATGCGACGGGAATAACCCAAAAGCTCGCAAGCACCATCCTCCAATCGAAGAATGCAAAAAGGCTGACTCCTACCAATGTAACAGATCCGAGAGCACCTATGAGTTCGGGAATCCAGTGACTGGAGGCGGTCTCGATCATCGCACAGTCACCCATAATATTGGTCGTAAGATCAGCCAGATTTTTTTTGCCAAAATATGAAAGCGGAAGTTTCCTTAATTTTTCTGCGATTGCAGTTCTTCTTACTCCGCTCTCTCTGTAAGTTGTGAGAAAGGTTGCATTGTACTGAATGAAATTGGTTACCGCAACAAGTAAAAGTATAACTACGGAAGCGATCGCATAGAAAGCCACTCTGTCTTTGCTTAAATCGCCATCCAACATATCCTTTATCAGGGTATAGAGAATTCCGGCGGGCATCATGAGGACAATATTTGCGACAAGCACACAGAAACATGCTTTCACCATATCCCTTGCACCCTGTTTGGAGAGAGCGTATTTATGCTGTAATTTTTCTATCATCTTTATGCACCTACCTTCCACTCGATCGATCTGGTGTACTCATCAAACATACTTCTATACAGTCCGCCTTTGGCCATCAATTCATCATGTGATCCTGATTCGATACATGATCCGTTATCCATTACAAATATCCTGTCCGCATTCATGACAGTGCTCAGCCTATGTGCGATCATGATGAGTGTCTTGTCTTTCGACAGTGCCTCGAACGCTGCCTGTACTTTCGTCTCATTATCCGGATCGGCAAAGGCAGTTGCCTCATCAAGTATCAGGATCGGTGCATCCTTGAGTACTGCTCTTGCTATGGTGATCCTCTGCTGTTCTCCTCCCGAGAGGTATGTTCCCTTTTCTCCTATGATCGTGTGGATTCCATTGGGAAGCTTGTCTATGATATCCATGCACTGTGCCTTCTTAAGAGCTTCCAATACCTCCTGTTCGCTCGCATCCGGTTTGGACATCCTGACATTATCAAAGATCGATTTCTTGATCAGTTTACTGTCCTGGAAAACAAAAGAAACCTGCTTCATGAGTTCGGATGATGACATATCCTTCACATTGACTCCGCCGATCAGTATCTCACCCGATGTGGCATCGAAAAATCTGACCATAAGTTCTGCAAGAGTCGTTTTGCCTGAACCGGATGGACCAACAAGTGCAACGTGTTCTCCGGTTTTGATGGTAAGAGATACATCGCTTACCGCATCTCGTGTTGCATCCTTATATCTGTAAGAAACATTCTTTAATTCAATACCGTGATCATTCGGCTTTTGAGCAGACTTTGTATCCTCCAGGGGCTCAAGTTCCATGATTCCTTCTACACGCTTCAGCGCATCGATAAGGTTCATCTCAGCTTCTCCCGAGTAAGCTATCTTGGTCAGAGCAACCGTAACCAGCGGAGTGATGATGATGTAGTACATAACATTAAGTATTTCTGCATTGGTAATACCATTCCTGGTAACGACATATGCAGCGATAACTATAAACGCAAAGATTGCATTTATACATGTCATAAATCCGATCATCGGAAGTCTGAGCATCAGTGTGTAATCCGTCGTCCATTTACCATATCCGTCGATACAAGATTTAAATCTCTTAAATGAATGTACTGTCTGCCCGAATGTCTTAACAACAGGAACGCCTCTTACATATTCTGTAGCCTCACTGTTCATGGTCTCGAGTGCATTCTGGTATTCCTTCATCTTTTCCTGCATGCCCTTACCCATCATCGACATCATGCATACAAATCCGACAACCGCAGGAATCATGCAGATAAGGCCAATCTTCCAGTTAAAGGCAAAAACAAGAACGATAAGCCCGATAGGTGTGACAGCTGCTACAGCTTTGTCTGCGAGCGTATGCGCTATGTATGTTTCAGTAGCTGCCGTTGAATCGTTTACTATCCTCCTGATCTTACCCGTGCCATCCTCATCGAAGATACCTAAAGGGAGCGTAATGATCCTTCTCATAAGAGAACTTCTCATATTTGCCTGCACGCGAAAGGCAGCGATATGCGTACACAGAAGAGCTGCGATATAGATGAGCAATGCTCCGACTATCATCGCAACCGCTGACCAGGCATATACCTTGATATTATCAAGGTTTTCACCGTTTACCGCACATCTTATTACTTTCCACAGCTCGTAGTATGGTATCAGCGTAAGCGCCGCGCTTACTCCGGCCAGGATCCTTCCGAGCGTTATCAGATTCTTATGCCCTCCGGCATACTGTCCGATCAACTTCATGTGATCAAATTTTCCTGTTTTTCCCAACTTTATGTTCCTCCTTTTGAAGCATCTTCAAAACCTCCTCTTCATATAGTTAGCGCTTGCTAACCGTATGGTAATTTTTTAGCCGTCAAATGACGGCTTGTTAATTCACTTTTTTATATCTTTTTCCATGTTGGGTAATAAATCTGTCATACTCTTAAGGCCAAGGGCCACAGTCGATCCATTATGAAGCATTGCCGATGATGACGGCGGAAGTACTCCCGCAATACCAAGTCCTATGAGCGATGTGTTAAATCCAACAATAGCCCTGTAATTGAATCTGATCCGATCCATAAGAAGCATGCTTATCCGTCTTAAAGTTACGATACTTTCAAGATCAGATGAACTGATGGTAATATCTGCTATCTGTCTTGCAATCTCAGCTCCTTCACTTATTGCAATTCCCGCATCCGATGCGGAAAGCGCAGGAGAATCGTTTATCCCGTCTCCGACCATGACCACATGTCGGCCTTCGAGCTTTGCTTTTTCGATATATCCGGCTTTATCCTCCGGAAGAACCTCTGAATAGTATTCTGTTATTCCGGCCTGTGCCGCTATCTTTGCTGCAGTTTTCTCATTATCACCCGTCATCATTACGATATGCTCAAATCCGGCTTCCCGAAGTTTTGAAACAACATCTGCTGATTCTTCACGCATGGGATCCTCGATGAGAATGCAGGCACATAGTTTTCCATCCTTTGCAAAGTACAGATGTGAATACTCGTCCGGCAGATCTTCAAACAGTCTTTTTTTGTCATCCAGGACGATAACCCCTTCATCTTCGAATACAAAATGATAGCTGCCGATAACAGCCTTTTTCCCGTCTATATGAGACGCAATTCCGTGCGCAACGATATATTCTGCCTTCGTATGCATTTCGTCGTGCATAAGTCCCTTATCAAGAGCGGAATCTACTACCGCCCGTGCTACGGAATGAGGAAAATGTTCTTCCAGGCAAGCTGCCTGTCTTAAGAGCTCATCCTCAGACTCTTCACAGAACGAAACAACTTTTTTAACCGTAGGGCAAGCCTTGGTAAGGGTTCCTGTTTTATCAAACACAATAGTGTCGGCATCTGCCACCGCCTCAAGAAATCTTCCGCCCTTTACGGTTATCCCGTAATCACCGGCTTCTCTTATCGCCGAGAGAACCGACAGTGGCATAGTCAATTTAAGTGCACAGGAATAATCGACCATTAGGACTGAAACTGCTTTAGTTACATTTCTGCTAAGCAGATAGGTAATTGCCGATGCGGCAAGTGTGTACGGAACAAGTCTGTCAGCCAGCCTTTCTGCGCTGCTTTCAAGCGATGACTTCAGTTTCTCGGACTCTTCTATCATCTTTACTATCCTGTCAAATCGTCCGCACCCTCCGGTCTGCGTTACAGTAATTACAAGTTCTCCCTCTTCTACAACAGTTCCTGCAAAAACGGATGACCCCACCTGTTTTCTGACGGGTACGGATTCACCTGTCATCGATGCCTGATTGACCAAAGCTTCACCGTCCGATACTTCGCCGTCAAACGGTATCATATTGCCCATTTTGATACAGACTCTGTCTCCGCATGCTATTTCAGAAGAATCAATCTGTAGTTCACCGTCGCCGGTCACTACCCATACCTTGTCTATATTAAGCGACATCTGCCTTGCAAGGTCGCTGACCGATCGTTTATGCGTCCATTCTTCAAGTGTATCTCCTATGCCGAGCAAAAACATGACATTGGACGCAGTTCTGTAATCGCCCGTTATCATAGCGGCGGAAATCGCGACTGCGTCGAGAAGTTCAACCTGAAGATGTCTGTTTTTGATCGTCTTAAGACCACGGATCACATATTTTACGGTTTTAACACCATCCCATAATCTCCTGATCGATATCGGAAGTATGATCCTTTTGGCATAGTGCAATATTATGTCCGAAACGATCTTGTCCGTATATTCTGCAGACAACTCTCTTCCGGAGGATTCAAATACTCTCTCCGGTACAGACGCTTTTTCAAAAGAAAAGTCCTTGATGATCTCAGTGATCCTGACTTTACTGCAATTGTATATGATCACAGCGTCTGCAGTTCGTTCATAGACCTTTGCATCGATAATCTCAGGAAAACTATTTAAATAATAATCAAAAGTATCCGCCTCTCTGAAAGTCATTTTTTTCATAGGGAGATGGATCCTGACTCTTGATCTGAGATCACTCTTTATAGTAAATTTCATTATTCCCTCTCGAAATTATCCTTCGATCAGATTATCAGCTTCTTTGGCCGCACGGTCCTCGTTTATCTGCTTTGCTTCCGCATATATATCAGAACAGTTTTCTCTGAGCACTGTCACCTGGTCGAGAAGATTGTCCTTTGCCCTGAGCACGCCGGCTGTACAATGTGCGTACACTTTCTTCGCGTCCTTAGATGAAAGGACTTTGACTCCCTCCAATCCAAATAATGTTCCAAGCGCAAAAATACCGAATTTCCCAAATACCATTTTTATACCCTCCTTATTTCTTTAACTCCCACATCTGACCCATATTTTTAAATCCGCCTTCCGGCAGACAGCTTTTACACATTTTTCCGTTACTGCCGGACTGGCAGCCGCTGCAAGTGCTGCAGTCGTGAGTGCAATTTACTGCCGTCACTCCGTCCCCGATAACTTTACGGATCACTCCGATGTGCTCAAGGTATTCGATCTGTCTGAGTATGTCGGATTCGGATGTATCCAGTTCGTCCGCAAGCATACGGATGGTCCTGGCGTGACCGTCGCCGAGCAATCCTATGAGGTTATTCATTTTGCCTTTTTCCAATGTGATCACCTCTATAGAAGCTGCACCCGAAAAGTTCTTTGCTATTCGGGTGCAGCATTCTTTCTATTACCAGATAAGAAGTCCTATATGATATACGATCGTCGAGAGCAACAGTGCACCGACGGTATAGTAAGCTGCGATCCTTGCGGTCCACTTTGCCGAATGGGTCTCCTGGTAGGTTGCTGCAAGTGCTACAACGCAGGGCATGTTGAATGTGATCGCAAATATGAACGCGAGGGCTTCGGGCTTGGAAACATTTGCAAGCAGGAGATCCCCAAGGTCCGCTGATCTGGCTGCTCCGGCCATAGCATCGCTAAACGCATTGTAGAATGATCCATCGGTAAACAGTGCGCTGATAACTCCGAGCGCTCCTTCCTTTCCTACAGACGAAGCGATAAATGCCATAAAGAGCTGCCAGCCCATACCGAACACCTTGGTCACAGGCTCGATCGTTTTACCGATCCTGAAGAGGATTGGATCCGATCCGGGTACGAACGAATAGCTGAGTGCCCAGAAAAGGAAGCATACAATGAGGACAACCTTGGATACTCTGAAGAAGGTATCCCTGGTGCGTCCAAGAACATATCTGAGAAGTGCCCCCCACTTCGGCTTGTGATATGGAGGAAGCTCCATGATCATTCCGTATCTCTCTCCGGACTTAACAAGCTTCCTGCCGAATATCTTGGCGGTGATCCACATATGAAGCACCATCGTAACGAGGATGGCCAGGATGACAAGCACTGCGCCGGGCCCAAAGAAAAGTGATGAAAGCATAGGGATTACAGACCATGCAGCGCCGCAGGGTAC
>DFKT01000084.1 GCA_002373595.1 Lachnospiraceae bacterium UBA3638
GTGGCGAAAAGACGGGAGTGCTCGCGGACGGAAAGAATGCAGCTGCGTACACAGCCGATGAAGTCATAGATCTGGGAGACCTTGCGGATCCCGAAGAAGCGGCACACAGATTCTATTCGGCGCTTCGCGAGATGGACAGGAAAGGCGTTACCAGGATATATGCGGAGAGCTTCGCAGAGAGCGGTGTCGGAACCGCACTGAGAAACAGGATGCTCAAAGCGTCCGGATATAAAGAGATAGTACTGAACACGGAGGAAATATGAGAAAGATAGCAATTGCCTGTGATCACGGCGGATATGATCTCAAAGAGAAGATAAAGAAATATATAGAGGACGAGAAACTTGGAGAGTGCGTTGACTTCGGAACCAACAGTCACGACAGCTGCCACTACCCGACATTCGGACACAAGGCCGCAAAGGCTGTAGCAAGCGGCGAGTGCGAGACCGGAATAGTCATCTGCACCACCGGAATAGGCATAAGTATCGCCGCAAACAAAGTTCCCGGAATAAGATGTGCACTCTGCTCCGATCCATTAAGTGCCAGGATGACGAGACTTCACAATGATGCGAACATGCTCGCTATGGGAGCAAATATCATCGGTGAAGGCATCGCCAAAGAGATAACAAAGACATTTCTTACCACAGAGTTTTCAGCAGAGGAACGTCATCAGAAGAGAGTGGATATGATCGAGGATATCGACGCATAAGCAAGGGGTATCAAAAGATGATCCGTATGGAAAAGAGAAAAGATTATATCTCCTGGGACGAGTACTTCATGGGCGTTGCCAAGATGTCGGGGCTTCGCTCCAAGGATCCCAATACACAGGTCGGATGTTGCATAGTCAGCGGAGATCACAAGATCCTCTCGATGGGATACAACGGACTTCCTGCAGGATGCAGCGATGATGAGTTCCCCTGGGACAGAGAGGGTGATTTCGAAAAGACCAAGTATGCATATGTGGCACACAGTGAACTGAATGCGATACTCAATTATCGCGGAGGCTCGCTTGAAGGGACCAGACTCTATGTATCACTCTTCCCGTGCAATGAGTGTGCAAAGGCGATAATACAGGCGGGCATCAGAGAAGTCATCTACGCGGATGACAAGTATGACGGAACCCCATCCAATATAGCTGCAAAGAAGCTGTTTGATTCGGCAGGAGTCGTATACACTCCGTATGCCAAGAGCGGCAAAGTATTGAATATCGAGATTTAAACATAAGCAATGAGATTTATCGGAAGAACAAAAAAAGAAGAGACAAAGATCAAAAAGGTACTGGCATATCTGCTCGTACCCGTGCTTGCCGTCTCCGTTCTTTCGCATGCTCCCGTCTCCAGAGCAACATCCGAGACACAGCAGAAGATAAAGGAAGCTGAAGAGGAAAAGAAGAGACTGGAGGAAGAGAAGAACAAGAACAAAGAAAACCTTGATAACTTAAACGGTAAGAGAGATTCACTCCGCGGAGAATTGAATGTACTCGACGGAGAGATGGAAGAAGTGAGCGATCATCTCGAAGATCTCGAGGATCAGATAGAGGCTAAGCTCGCTGAGATCGAGGAGACGAGAAAGGCTCTCGAGGATGCCATAGCGACGGAAGAGAAGCAGTACGACGGAATGGTGAGCCGCGTCAGAGCAAAGTATGAACGAGGAGAGATCAATTACTTCAGTGTGTTTACCGGCGATATGTCATTCTCCGAATTCTTAAAGACAGCTGACTATTTCATCAGGATAGAAAATTACGACAGACAAAAGCTCGATGAATTCAAAGAAAACAGAAGGCATATCGAAGAGCAGAAAGCTATGCTCGAGAAGGAAGAAGAAGAACTCGAGCAGTTGAGAGAAGAAACGAGAGCGGATCAGGAAAAGATATCCGGACTCATCGGACAGGCTAAGGATGCGATAAACAAATACTCAGGCGAGATCGCAACCGCGGAGGCGGAAGCAAAGAAGATCGAAGAGGACTTGGCGGCAAAGGAGAAAGACCTCGCGTATCTCAAACAGAAGCTCGCTGAAGAGATGGCAATGAGCCGCAAGGCCGCCAACGGTACCTGGAGAGACATCTCCGAGGTGACCTTCGATGAAAATGACAGATACCTGCTTGCAAACCTCATCTACTGTGAGGCCGGCGGAGAGCCGTATGACGGACAGGTTGCGGTAGGTGCGGTCGTTATCAACAGAGTGCTCAGTGGAGTGTATCCGGATACGGTATCCGGTGTGATATATCAAAAGAGTCAGTTCTCACCTGCAGGAAGCGGAAGGCTTGCTATCGCGCTGGCGCAGAACAAGGCAACAGCCAGCTGCTATCAGGCGGCTGACGAAGCTATGTCGGGAATAACAAATGTCGGAACCTGCGTCTACTTCAGGACTCCGATCGAGGGACTCTCGGGCATATCTATAGGCGGACATATTTTTTACTAGACAGCCATGGAAATAATACAGGAAAGAGACACTATCAATTTCATAGCACCCGCTGATGAATGGGCGAAGGTCAGGCCGAACGGTACAGTGGTATCCGCTTCGAACTGGTACTATTCTTTTGTTCGCGAGAACTCTATCCTGTCGATATTTGAACTCATTGACAGCGCGGACAGTAGCAGGCTGTCGGAGCTGATGAGCGGATATTTATCCGATGACGCGAAAAAGAGTGATGATTTCTTCGCAGAGTTCATCACATCATTTACCAATAAACTCGGCGACACATTCCCGATATGTTATATCGCAGTCAAACTTGCGGAAGAGACCGAGAGCGGAAATGTGCTCTTCGAGGTAAGGATCAGTGACCTTAGGGGAATGGGAGACAAACTCGAACTGTACAGAAAAAAGATGGCGAAATATCATTTCTTCATGTCCATAAAGGACGAAATGTATTTCGAATACAGACCATCGGACGGAAATTTCGTCGTATATAAATATACCGGAGGGAGCTGCTATAAACTTGTCGATGAAGATTTTTCGCAATACATCGAGAAGACTCAAAAGCCTCTTTGCAGAGATGACAAGATCCTGTTAAGACAGCTCGATACGGTATGCTCATATATTTACAGGCAGGAGAAGACATTCAGAACGACTTTTGACTTTACCGATGAAACCGGGGAGTTCAGGAGCGCAAAGGTGATCGGCGGATTTGTAGCCGGCGAAAGAGATATGATCGCGGGAGTGTATATCCCTGATAAGGAGAGAGATTCGGAAAAATATTATCTCTCCTCCGCTGCGGTAGATCCGGGAACGGGACTGCTAAATAAGCGCGCCATATCCGAGTATGCGGCCGAGATGATCGGAATGATAAAAGACACCGATCAGAAGGCTTGGATGATGATAATCGATATCGATGATTTCAAAAGAGTTAATGATAACTTCGGACATCTCTTTGGAGACGAAGTTATAAGATATACCGCCAACACTCTGTCCGAAGAGATCGGAGAGAACGGTATGGTCGGGAGATTCGGCGGTGATGAGTTTTTTGCATTCGTGCACAAGATCCCCGAGAGAGATGATATCAAGATACTATTAAAGAGCATAGCAAAGCGCCTCGCTATACACTTTGATCCCAAGGTAAAGATCACGCTCTCCATCGGTGCAGCCAAGTATCCTGACGACGGAACTGAACTCGACGAGATCTTTGCCAAAGCGGATAAAGCGCTTTATATCGCCAAGGAAAAGGGCAAGGACAGACATATCATCTATGAAGAAAAACTCCATGGCGGTTTGAGTGGAGACTCGATGCAGTCGCAGGCAGTGAGCTACGCGGTATCGAGAGAAAAGAAAAGACAGCTCCTCTGCAGCCTGATGACCAGGATCGCGATGGAAGATGAGAAAGTAGTTACCGGAGATGCATCGGTTCAGATGGATATCAGGACACTGTTTGATCTCGACGGCATCACGATCGTGACGGATTTTTGCAAGACAGTAGTTGTATCAAACGGAAAGTATATTGGAGAGCCGGGATTCGAAGGCGTGGATGAATGGCTCGGAGAGAAGATAGAAAGATTTGGCGAGAGCGGCAGATATGTCGAGAATAATGTATCCACGCTGCAGTATTCAAACCCCGATATATACCGCCATATGAGGAGTGCTGAAATAGGTGCATGCATCATATGTGTGGAATATGTCGATGGACGCATTCATACGCTTATGAGTTTCGACCAGTTCAATAAGAACCGCAAATGGTCGGACAATGATATAGACGGAATAAGTCTGATCGGACACACGATCACCCGCCTCATAAAACAGAAGCGGGTGAAAGAACGCAGAGCAATATCATTTTAACTGCACAAAAGCAGGCGGCTTATCAGAGGTCGTACTTGTCGAGAGGAGCCTGCAGTTTATCGAATTTATCACGATCTATGATCGTAAGCAGATCGTTTAGCTGACGGAGAGCAAGAGCAGTTTGGGACGGAGTGATGAGATCATGCTCGGATGCATCGGCAAGCTCGTCGAGATCCATGACCTTGATCCTTCCGCCGGGATAGATGATGACATCGGCCAGAAGATCCGTAACGATGAGCTTTGAATGATCCTCGGAGAATTCATAATCCACGATGTCACAGTAGTGATAGAGAAGCTCACCATCCGGACGGTAGAATTTGCTGACCTTGACTCCGTGCTTTAAAAAGTAGACGGAAGAACCGTGGTTAAACTCGTCCTTGGGACGAAGAGTCTGCCATTTGGTGATGATCATTTCGTCATTTGCTTCGATGATGGTATCATCCTTAAGTAAGATACATTCGGGCGGGATGATCCTTTTGCGATAGATCTGAAGATTATTCATGTGAATGCCCTCCTTACCGTATTATAGGGGCATGAGGGGTAATTGTGCAAGGAAATGATTTGAGAAAAAACCAGATCATATTGGGAACTCTGGTAGCGACGCTCGTGATCACGCTTTTGGCGCTCGCCATTCTTTCCGCGCGCAGAGATCCTGTTATTCCCGATGTCCCGGATGAGATATTCGACGAACCCATTCCCGATAAGCCGACAAATGAAGACAGAGTGACATTTACCAGCGGCGAGACGCCTGTAGTGGTACCCGGCACGGGAGAGAGCAGTGCTTTCGGACTGTCGGTATCCGGTGTGGACGGCTCGGCCGGGAGCGATACACCCAAAGAGAAATTCACTGTAACCGATGTGAGTCCTGCAATAACGATGTATGTCAATGACAACCTGAACGTAAGGAAGGGTGCGGGAACGGGATACGATAAGATAGGAATGCTCTACTGGGCATCGCCCGTGGAGATAAACGGCAAGACGGACAACGGATGGTACCGTATCACATACGGGGAAGAGGAGGCATATATCTGCGGAGATTATGTGCAGGACAAATCGCCTGTGGTAACAAGCCCTGTCGTATTCGTCGGCGACTCCAGGACCGTCGGTATGAAGAATGCGGCCGGATCCAACAACTACACATGGATAGCCGAAGTGGGAATGGGGTATGACTGGCTGACTCAGACCGCAGCGCCCCTCATAGAGGTTTATTCCGGAGCAGGCACAAAGCTTGTTTTCAATATGGGTGTCAATGACCTGAGAAATGTCGACAAGTACGCCAAGTATATCAACAACCATATCGAAGACTGGTCGGCTCGCGGAGTTGAGGTCTACTATGTATCCGTTAATCCTGTCATCGACGGATCCTGCAATGCATCCAATGCGGGCATAGCATCATTCAACGACAAGTTGAAAAACTCGCTCGACTCCAGAGTCACCTGGATCGACAGTAATGCATATATCACGGAGATGGGATATTCGACTCTCGACGGCCTGCATTACACCAAGGATACGACGCTCGCTTTATACGCATACTATCTGTATTGCATACAGTAGCCTGCGGAAACGGGGAGAGGTAGACATTTCGCTCCGAAAAATGTATAATTATACGATGTATTCGGTCGGAGGATCACATGGCGGATTACATACCCGAGAGGGATGAAAAAAAGATCGCGAACAAAGTGGCTGCATCCTTCGCACAGATACTTCAATTCAGTCTTTATATGCTGGTTCCGATATGCGGGATGACGGCAGCAGGGTATTACTTAGATAAAAGGATCGGGACCTCGTGGCTCTTTATTGCAGGATTTATCATCGGAGCGATCGCGGGATTCCAGAATATATACAGATACGCCATGAAGATAACGGGTACCGGACGGACTAAAGATCCTGAGGACAAAAGCCCGGACGGCGATAAGATGAAAGAAGCCGGGGATGAAACGAGAGGTAATACTTAAAAGTGAGATCCGAACGCTTCTGGAACTCGAAACGGGTATCGCGTTCACGGCACTGTTCCTCAACATAATAGGAGTATCGGTAATAGGACTTGCCGGACTCAGAGGTTATGTCACTCAGGGTATGTATTCACTCAGTCTCTGGTTCGGAGCGGCATTTGCCGCGGTAAGCGCAGTACATATGCTGAGGACCCTGGACAGAGGACTGGGGCTGGATGTAAAGAGCGCGCAGAGGCGCATCTATCTCGGTTATCTTACGAGATACGGGATCATCATCGCGGTGGTCGCCATCATATGTATCACAGAATGTCTTGAACCGATAAGCTTTTTTATCGGATACATGTCATTAAAGCTCGCGGCATACGAACAGCCGCTTATGCATAAGATCTACAACAAGGCTTTACATACCACCGATCCGATCCCGGAGCCTCTTCCGGATGAGGATGAAGATGCAGGAGGTTTATCCGAATGAACTACGGTCTTTTGCTGAGTACTGACAATATAGACTTTATGATCCACAGGCTCGTGCCTTTCAATTTCTTCGGCACAGAGGTCTGGATCACGGATTCGCATGTATGCGTTCTCATAGTCATGCTTATCCTCGTGATCTTCTCCATTATCGCAGGAAACAAATTCAGGAAAGCTCTTGCCAATGATCAGATGGAGCCTGACGGATTTCAGAATTTCGTCGAGGCGATCATAGACTTTCTTCAGAATACTGTCGGAAATGCCATGGGCAAATCAGCAGACAGATATTTTAATTACATCGCTACGATCTTTATGTTCATACTGGTGAGCAACATCTCCGGACTGCTCGGACTCAGACCTCCGACAGCGGACTGGGCCGTAACGCTCCCCATGGCCCTTATCACGTTCTCACTCATTCATATCAACGAAGTTAAGTTTGCAAAGAGCCCGCTCGCACTCTGGGCAGATAAGTGTTCACCGCTTCCGCCCTGGCTGCCGATCTGGCTTCCTATCAATATCATTTCCGACATCGCGGTACCCATCTCGCTCTCGCTCCGTCTTTTCGCGAACGTACTCTCGGGAACCGTTATGATGGCACTGATCTACGGATTGCTCGGATGGATCGCTACCGCATGGCCTGCAGCACTTCACGTTTACTTCGACCTTTTCTCGGGTGCGATCCAGACTTACGTTTTCTGCATGCTGACGATGACCTACATCGCAAGCGCAAGAGGCGAAGCGTAAAAAATGTGATTTTCCGATATGCTTTTCCGGCTTCGGGAGGCATATCGCTAAATAAATCTTACGAAGCAAGGAATGGAGGAAATTATGGGAGAATTTAATCAGGCATTTATCTACGGATGCTCGGCTATCGGTGCCGGACTTGCTCTTATCGCAGGTATCGGACCCGGAGTTGGACAGGGAATCGCAGCCGGACACGGCGCATCTGCCGTAGGACGTAATCCCGGAGCAAAGGGCGATATCATGTCCACCATGCTTTTGGGACAGGCTGTCGCAGAGACCACCGGTCTTTACGGACTCCTCGTAGCAATGCTGCTTATGTTCGTTAAGCCCTTCAAGATCTGATACTCTGATTACGGAATAGAAAGGAGGCATGGGAATGCTGTTATTAACTGAAGAAAACAGCTATCTGTTCGGCATTGATATGCAGCTCATTGCCGGATCCTGCCTAATGATCATAGCGATCTTTGTCCTGTTCCTGCTCATGAGTTACTTCCTTTTCGAGCCCGCCAAGAAGTATCTGGCAGCCCGTAAAGAGAGGATCCACGGAGATCTTGAGTCGGCTGCTTCCGCAAAGGAAGAGGCCGAGAGCCTGAAGGCAGAGTACGAGGCTAAGCTCAAAGATATCGACAAAGAAGCCGAGGAGATCCTTCGCGATGCTCATCAGAGAGCACTTGCGGCGGAGAGACAGGTTGTCGATGAGGCTAAGGCTGAGGCTGAGAGGATCCGCGAACATGCCCGCAGAGAGGCAGAACTCGAAAAGCAGAAGGTTGCGGATGATGTTAAGAAGGAGATGATCGTACTGGCATCAATGATTGCCGGCAAGGTCGTCACTTCCCAGATCGATACGCGCGTACAGGATCAGCTCGTCAGGGATGCACTTAAGGAAATAGGTAATTCCACATGGCAAAGTTAATTTCCAAAACATACGGAGAAGCTCTTTATGAGGTAGCCGCGTCAAAAAATATGACAGCGGATCTTCTTGGTGAGATAGAGGGAGTAAGGAAGATCCTCGATGATAATCCGGACTTTACGAAGCTCATGCTTCATCCTTCGATCGCCAAACCCGAGAAGATGAAATGTGCCGATAGTATATTCAGAGGCCGCGTCAGCGATGAACTGACAGGTTTCATACTCACGGTCATCGATAAAGAGCGCTTCGGCGAGATCGATTCCATATTCGGATACTATGTCGACAAGGTCAAGGAAGAACAGGGAATAGGCATCGCCTATGTAACTACTCCAAAGGTACTTGACGATGCTTCGAAGCTTGCCGTCAAGGCGAGACTTCTTGAGACCTCCGGATATAATACCATCGAGATGCATTATGATACGGATGAATCGCTGATCGGAGGCATTGTTATTCGCATCGGGGATCGGGTTGCCGATTCGAGTGTGCGTACCAGGTTAAATGATTTGACACAGCAGTTGTTACAGATCCAGCTCGGATAGAAAGGTGCAGGCGGAATATGAATTTAAAACCTGAAGAAATCAGTTCTGTCATCAAAGAGCAGATCCAGCGCTATGCGTCAACGCTTGAAGTCGCTGACGTAGGTACGGTTATCCAGGTGGCCGACGGAATAGCGCGTGTACACGGACTTGAGAATGCCATGCAGGGAGAGCTGCTTGAGTTTCCCGGAGAAGTGTACGGAATGGTGCTCAACCTTGAGGAGGATAACGTCGGTGTTGTTCTTCTCGGAAGTTCCCATAATATAAGTGAAGGAGATACTGTTAAGACTACCGGACGAGTTGTTGAGGTCCCCGTAGGAGACGAGATGCTCGGACGTGTCGTCAATTCGCTCGGACAGCCCATCGATGGAAAGGGACCCGTTCAGACCACGAAGTTCCGTAAGATCGAGCGTGTCGCAAGCGGAGTTATCACCCGTAAGAGCGTTGATACTCCTCTCCAGACCGGTATCAAGGCTATAGACTCGATGATCCCCATCGGACGCGGACAGCGTGAGCTCATTATCGGAGACCGTCAGACCGGTAAGACCGCTATCGCCATCGATACGATCATCAACCAGAAGGGTCAGGGTGTTAAGTGTATCTACGTAGCGATCGGCCAGAAGGCATCGACCGTTGCAAACATTGTAAAGACTCTTGAGGAAAACGGAGCAATGGCTTACACGACCGTTGTCGTATCAACGGCCAGCGACCTTGCACCGCTTCAATATATCGCTCCTTACTCCGGATGTGCTATCGGTGAGGAGTGGATGGAAAAGGGAGAAGATGTTCTCGTTATCTATGATGACCTGAGTAAACATGCTACGGCATACCGTACACTCTCCCTACTCCTTCGTCGTCCGCCCGGGCGTGAAGCTTATCCCGGAGACGTATTCTATCTCCATTCGAGACTGCTTGAGAGAGCAGCCCGCATGAGCGAAGAGTACGGCGGTGGATCGCTTACCGCACTTCCCATTATCGAGACTCAGGCAGGCGACGTTTCGGCATACATACCGACAAACGTTATATCCATCACGGACGGTCAGATCTATCTTGAGACCGAAGCCTTCAACTCCGGCTTCCGTCCCGCTATAAACGCAGGTCTTTCCGTATCCCGTGTAGGTGGTGCGGCACAGATCAAGGCTATGAAGAAGATCGCCGCTCCGATAAGAACCGAGCTTGCACAGTACAGAGAGCTCGCATCGTTCGCACAGTTCGGATCCGAACTCGACGACGATACCAAGGAGAAGCTCGCACAGGGCGAGAGGATCCGCGAGGTACTCAAGCAGCCTCAGTATGCACCTATGCCGGTTCAGTATCAGGTACTTATCATCTATGTCGTAACGCGTAAGTATCTGCTCGATGTGCCTGTTGAGAGGATCCAGGAATTCGAAAAAGGATTCTTTGAGTTCCTCGATACCAAGTATCCTCAGATCCCCGGAGATATCGCTACCGAGAAGGTGCTTTCCGAGAAGAACGAGGAGACTTTAAAGAAGGCTATCGAAGAGTTTAAGGCAGATTTCTTAAAGTGAGTTTATAAAAAGGAGATGCATTATGGCATCGATGCGCGATATTAAGCGGCGCAGATCGAGTATTCAGGGTACGCAGCAGATCACGAAAGCCATGAAACTCGTATCAACTGTCAAACTCCAGCGCGCCCGCAGCAACGCAGAAAAGACAAAGACATATTTCGATACGATGTATCGCACGGTCGGAAGCATTCTCTCGAGAGTAGGAACTATCGATCACAGATATCTCACTCCCGGAGAGTGCACCCGCAAGGCCGTAGTCGTGATCACTTCCAACCGCGGACTCGCCGGCGGATACAACTCAAATGTTGTAAGACAGCTCACCGCGATGGAGGATTGGGACAAGTCGGAGACAGATATCTACGCCATCGGAAACAAGGGCGGAGAGTATCTCGACCGCCACGGATACACCGTTAAGGAATCACTCCCCGAGGTTATAGAGGCTCCGACCTACAAGGATGCGAGCAGCCTCGCAGACAGACTCCTTGAGTCTTTCGGAAACGGAGAAATCGGAGAGATCTATCTCGCATATACTTTCTTCAAGAACACGGTAAGCCATGAGCCGAGACTTATAAAGCTCCTGCCCGTGGAGATACCGGAGGAAGATCTTGAGGAGAGTTCATCACAGGCTCTTATGAATTTCGAGCCCAAGGATGAGGAAGCGATAGACCTTATCATTCCGAAGTATATCTCGAGTCTTATCTACGGTGCAATGATGGAGGCTGTTGCCAGTGAGAACGGCGCGAGAATGCAGGCGATGGACAACGCAACCAGCAACGCGGAGGAGATGATAGACCATCTCACGCTGATGTACAACAGAGCGCGTCAGGGCTCCATTACTCAGGAGCTTACGGAGATAATAGCCGGTGCTGAGGCAATCGGTTAAGAGATAGTAAATGTGCCCGCATCGGCACGGCAAGCGAGGAAAAAGATGGAAAACAAAGGAAAAATCACACAGATCATAGGTGCAGTCCTTGACATCAGATTTGATGCAGGTTCGCTTCCCGAGATCAACGAGGCGATCAGAGTTCCTCTTAAGGACAACGGAGAGCTCGTCGTCGAGGTTTCCCAGCATCTCGGAGACGATACGGTTAGATGTATCGCAATGGGCCCTACCGACGGACTTGTGCGCGGAATGGAAGTTATCGCTACCGGAGCTCCCATTTCTGTACCTGTAGGAGAGAATACTCTCGGACGTATCTTCAATGTTCTCGGTCAGCCCATAGATAACAAACCTGCACCGACGGATGTTACATACGAGCCCATTCACAGACCCGCTCCCAGCTTTGAAGAGCAGTCGACGCAGTCCGAGCTCCTTGAGACCGGTATCAAAGTCGTCGACCTCCTCTGCCCTTACCAGAAGGGTGGTAAGATCGGACTCTTCGGAGGAGCCGGAGTAGGTAAGACGGTCCTTATTCAGGAGCTTATCAGAAATATCGCTACCGAGCACGGCGGATATTCCGTATTCACCGGTGTTGGAGAGCGTACCCGTGAAGGAAACGACCTCTATCACGAGATGACAGAATCGGGAGTTATCGACAAGACCACCATGGTCTTCGGTCAGATGAATGAGCCCCCCGGGGCAAGAATGAGAGTAGGACTTACCGGCCTTACGATGGCTGAGTATTTCCGTGACAAGGGTGGAAAGGACGTGCTTCTTTTCATCGACAATATATTCCGTTTCACTCAGGCAGGATCCGAGGTTTCGGCACTTCTCGGACGTATGCCTTCGGCCGTTGGATATCAGCCTACTCTTCAGACTGAGATGGGTGCTCTCCAGGAGCGTATCACTTCGACCAAGAACGGATCCATTACATCCGTACAGGCTGTATACGTACCTGCGGATGACCTTACCGACCCTGCACCGGCTACGACATTTGCACACCTTGATGCAACGACGGTTCTTTCCCGTCAGATAGTTGAGCTTGGTATCTATCCCGCAGTCGATCCCCTCGAGTCCACCTCGAGAATACTCGATCCCCGTATCGTCGGAGAGGAGCATTACAGAGTTGCCCGCGGAGTACAGGAGATGCTCCAGAGATATAAGGAACTCCAGGATATCATCGCCATCCTCGGTATGGATGAGCTTTCTGAGGAAGACAAGCTTGTCGTATCCAGAGCGCGTAAGATCCAGAGATTCCTCTCACAGCCTTTCTTCGTTGCAGGACAGTTCACCGGACTCGAAGGAAAGTATGTACCCATTTCCGAGACCATCCGTGGATTCGGTGAGATCCTCGAGGGTAAGCATGACGATATCCCCGAGAGCTACTTCCTTAATTCCGGAACTATCGACGATGTACTTGCTAAGGTTAAAAAGTAAGTTAAGGAGTCAAAATGGCTGATAAGGAATTTACGCTGCGTATAGTCACTCCCGAGAGAGTATTCTACGAGGGAAACGCGCAGATGGTTGAATTTAATACTACCGAAGGCGAGATAGGTGTCCTTCCCGGACATATTCCGCTCACGGTGATCGTAAGTCCCGGACTGCTCCGTATCCATGAGGAGGAGGGAGTGAAGATTGCAGCTCTTCATGCGGGATTTGCGGAGATACTTCCCGACGGTATATCGATACTGGCCGAGATTGTCGAATGGCCGGAGGAGATAGATAAGGAGCGTGCGGATGCAGCGCTTCACCGTGCGGAAGAGAGACTCAAGAGTAAGGATGGCGATCAGGATGTAAAGCGTGCGGAACTTGCACTCAAGCGTGCAGTCGCCAGAATAGAAGCCTTGAAGTAATAGTCGCAAGAGTAAAGATGCCGTCCGCAAGCCGGATGGCATCTTGTTTTATGGATATCAATGAAGAAAGTAATCCTTAGGATAATAATACTTCCTATCATCTTCATATTGACGCTGATCATAGCGGGAAGGATCCTCAACCAGGGCCATGAGAATATAACCATGGAAATGGCAGGGGCGACTTTTCCGCTTATCTCTTTTGCTCAGGATGATGACACTCCGTATTACAATACGCTGCACGGATATGCCGGAAGCGCTGACTATTCGCTGCAGCAGGATTCGCTTACAGTACTGTCCGAAAACAGAGATCTGCTGTTCCGTATAGAGACGTACGGCAATCTCGTATCGGGCATATCCTATGAAGTAAGGAGTCTCTCCGGAGACAGACTGATAGAGAAAAACACTCCCGACACATATGAACTCTCACAGGACGGCAAACTCCTCACGGGTAAGATAGTATTAAAGGATCTGCTCGAATATGACCGGGAATACTCCCTGAGAGTGGATGTAAGGGTAAATGATACAAGGGAGATCCATTTCTATACCAAGGTTATTTGGCCGGGGAATAATGACATGGGTGAAAGGCTCTCTTTTATTTCTGACTTCCATGATAAGCTCTTTAATGAGGAACAGGCCAAGACTCTGTCCAGATATTTAGAGCCCAACGCGGGCCTTAATGATAACTCGGATTTTGCACATGTCGATATTCACTCATCGCTCAATCAGCTGACTTACGGTGAGTTGGGCGTATATCCCTTTAAAGAACCCGTTATCACATTGAAAGACAGTGCGGGAGAGGTATCTACTTTCCTTGTCGATTATATGATGCAGAGCGGACGCGGAGACGATAAGACATATTATTTCGCTGAGGAGCTGTATCGTATCAGATACACACCGGAGAGGGTATATCTGCTCGACTACAGGAGAACGATGGACAGGATCGTGAACTCTGAGGATATGCCTGTCAATGACAAGATAGTAATAGGAATCTCAAGCGGTGATATAGAGATAAGCGAGAGCGAAGACGGAAGGATCATGGCGTTCGTCTATCTCGGGAGACTCTTCGGATACAATACCGGATCGGGTAAGTTCGCGGATATATTCAGCTTTGACAGGAGCGGCGAGCCTGACCTGAGGACGCTCTACGGAGCACATGATATTAAGGTTCTCGATATTGACGAGGCCGGAAATATCACATTCGCCGTATACGGATATATGAACGGAGGACGCCATGAGGGTGAAGTCGGAATAGAAATATATGTCTACAGCGATGAGAAAAATACCATCGAGGAGATAGTGTACATTCCATATGACGGAGAGTACGGTGTACTTAAAGAAGACCTGGAGAGACTGCTTTACCTTAACAGAAACGGGCATCTCTATGTATCGCTTGAGAACAGCGTGCTGATGATAGATCTCGAAAAAAGGTCCGTGGAGAGTATCAGGAGCCTCCCGGATGACGATGCTGTAAGGACCAGTATCGATCACAGACTGCTGGTCGTTACGGAGAACTTGGAAGAAGAAGCGGGAGCTCTGAAGATCAGAAATCTAATGACCGAAAGTGAAGTGGCCATAAGGACGGAAACCGGAGATTCAATACGTTTCATCGGATTCATAGGACAGGATCTGGTTTACGGTATGGCACACCGCAGGGATATCTATACCGATAACAGCGGACATGTATTCTATCCGATGTACAGGATCTGTATATGCGATGAGTACGGCAAGCCTATCAAGAACTACGAGAATCAGGATGTATATGTTACTGACTGTCTCATCAAGGACAACCAGATATTGCTCACAAGAGTATCTATAGATGAGGACAGAAAGGTGAAGGATGTATCACCGGATCAGATAACGACGAGCGCATTTACCGAGGAGTATCACAACTATGTAACGGTGACTGCGATAGATGTCTATAAGAAATACACTCAGATCCAGCTCCTGACAGCGGTAAATAAGAAATCGCTTAAGATCACATATCCGATGGAGGTCGTATATGAGGGCGGAAGGAGTCTGGAAGTCATCTTAGAAAAGCCTGAAAGATTCTATATATATGACGGGTATGGTCTCGAGGGTATATACAATCTGCCGGCTCCGGCAATAACTGAAGCTGACAGTGTATACGGCAGGGTAATAGCTCAGGACGGAAGCCTGATATGGAGGAGAGGATCCAGAGCTTCCAAGAATCAGATAATGTCGATAGAGCATGAGTCTGTCACCGAAGATAAGAACAGTGTGGCAGTATGTTTGGACAGTATGATGAAGTACAAAGGGATCATTCGTAATTCCGATTATCTGCTGATGCAGGGGCAGACACCGATACAGATACTCTCCGAGAATATGCCCGAGGAGAAAATACTTAAGCTTTACGGCAGCTCACTTGATAATATACTCTACTATGTGGCACAGGATATACCTGTTATAGCGCTTCTCGGGGATGACACTGCAGTGATGGTCATAGGATATAATGACCAGATAATAGTGGCTCTTGATCCCGCCGCGGAAGAATTAAAGCGTATTTCCATAGATAAAGCGAAAGAGATGTTTGAACTGAGCGGAAATATGTTCGTAACATATGTTGATCGCCAGGAATAAGTTAAAACATAACAAAAAATGGGCAAAAAAAACGGCTGCCATGAGCAGTCGCTTTTTTGCGCATTTTTAACCTGCGATCGATATTTACTCGCTCTGTGCGAGCTCGGCGCTGGCTTTTTCGTACTCTTCAAGGATCACTTTCTGAACCATTTCGCGAGTGTCCTTATTGATGGGGTGAGCGATGTCACGATACTCTCCATCGGTCGATTTCTTGCTGGGCATTGCTATGAACAGTCCCTTTTCGCCTTCGATAACCTTGATGTCGTGCACAACGAATTCGTCATCCAGTGTGATGGAAACGACCGCGCGCATTTTTCCCTCTGATGTAATCTTACGCACTCTCACATCTGTTATCTTCATACTGCAAACTCCTGTATGCTGTGCCGATCGATGCCTCCCTTCGCTGTCTGTACCGATGATCAACTGGAATTATGTTACTCCTAATATTTAACATGGAGAAGCAGGAGTTGTAAAGCAATATTTTGTTCAAAAGTGCCCGACTTTTGCTGTCGAAGACTACATTACGAAGCGTTCGCCCTGCTCAACGACGATCTTTATACCGTCATCACCGCGCAGGAAGGAACCACCGCGGATGGTACCGTGGCTCTCTACGATACAGTTCTCGATCGTCGAATTGTCTCCGATGTAGACATCGTTGAGGATGATCGAATTACGGATGGTGCAGCCGTTTCCGACATAGCTTGCCTTGAATATGACGGAATTCTCCACCGTGCCGTTGATGATGCATCCACTCGATATGAGACTGCCACGGATGTTTGCTCCGGGATTGTATTTGGCCGGAGGCAGATCATCCACTTTGGAATAGATATTGGGATACTCCTTAAAGAAGTAATTGCGAACCTGACTCTCGAGGAAATCCATATTCGTGTAGTAATAGTCCTCGACAGATGCTATGTTTCTCCAATATGTCTTGAGTCTGTAGCCGAAGATCCTCTTTACATCCTTGTATCTGATGAGGACATCTCTTACGAGGTCGTAGCGATCCTCCTCAGCACATTTCTCGATCATCTCGATCAGCATACGGCGTCTGATAACATATATGCCGCAGGAGATGGTATTGGTCTTGGGCTGGAGGGGTTTCTCTTCGAAGTCCGTAACTCT
This sequence comes from Lachnospiraceae bacterium UBA3638, assembly GCA_002373595.1. Classification (GTDB taxonomy): domain Bacteria; phylum Bacillota; class Clostridia; order Lachnospirales; family Lachnospiraceae; genus AC2028. Next base: position 16,859 of record DFKT01000084.1, read on the forward strand.
GTCATCCTCGTTGAGGAGAACGGTTCCGTATCTCGAAGGGTCGTCATCGCTTTCGAGATCCTTGACCACTATAGTGATATCGGCTTTCTTGTTGATGTGATACTCAAGGAGCTTGTTGAAGTCCATCTTATATACACAGTCGCCGGATGCGATGATGACATAGGGCTCGTGGCTTTCTTTGAGGAAGTCCAGATTCTGGTAGATGGCATCAGCAGTGCCTCTGTACCAGTTGCTGTTATCGGATGTCATAGCGGGTGTCATGACGAAGAGTCCGCCCTGCTTACGTCCGAAGTCCCACCACTTGGATGAACTCAGGTGAGTATTGAGACTGCCTGCATTGTACTGCGTGAGGACAGCCACCTTCTGCATATGCGAGTTTGACATATTGCTCAGCGTGAAGTCTATACTGCGGTAGCTTCCTGCGATCGGCATGGCGCATACGGCACGGCGCTTGGAGAGTGCTCCCATTCTGTGATTGTTTCCTCCGGCGAGGATTATTCCTATCGCTCTCATTACATATCACCTGCCTTTATAAGTGTGCGTCCGCCGTTTAAATATCCGTTCTCATAATCGGAGGGTTCGGTCTCTCCGTAGATAACGGTATTTTTGCCTGCACTGACTCCCGCCGGGATGATACTCTTCTCGCCGACGGTGACTATTCCGCTGTTATAGATATGAGGTGCGGTTTCATTCGGGATCTCGTCTCCGAGTCCTAACTTAACGCCGTCGCCGATCAGACATTTCTCGGCTATGATACCCTTGTAGATCTCACAGTTGTCTCCGATGGTGGTCTCGTTCATTACGATCGAATCGCGGATGATCGTATTCTTGCCGATGGTCACACCGCGCCCTATGACAGAATTGTAGACCTTACCGTAGACTTCGGTTCCTTCACCGATGATGCAGCGGTCAACGACGCTGTCCATCGAGAAATACTGAGGGGGCTGGATATCACTCTTGGTGTAGATCTTCCAGTATTCCTCATACAGATTGAACTCGGGTACTATATCGATGAGCTCCATATTGGCTTCCCAGTAGGATGAGAGAGTACCTACATCTTTCCAGTAGCCGTTAAATTCGTACGCGTAGAGAGGGAATCCCTGCTCTCTGCAGTACGGGATGATATGCTTTCCGAAATCAAGATTCTCCTGATCCTTTAATGCGAGCATTCCTTTTCTGAGTGTGGGCCAGTTAAAGATATATATGCCCATGCTCGCGAGATTGCTGCGGGGATGCTCGGGCTTTTCCTCAAACTCCGTGATCCTTCTGTCCTCGTCGGTGATCATGATGCCGAAGCGGGATGCCTCCTCAAGAGGAACGGGCATAACTGCGATAGTGACATCCGCACCCTTGGCCTTGTGGAAGTCGAGCATCACTTCGTAATCCATTTTGTAGATATGATCTCCCGAAAGGATGAGCACATAGTCGGGATTGAAATTTTCGATATATTCCAGATTCTGGTAGATGGCATTGGCGGTACCTGAGTACCACTCTCCGCCTGAACTGCCTTCATAGGGCGGCAAGACACTCACTCCGCCGATATTACGGTCGAGGTCCCAGGGGATACCTATGCCGATATGGGAATTAAGTCTGAGAGGCTGATACTGCGTCAGGACACCGACGGTATCGATACCCGAATTGATACAGTTAGAGAGCGGGAAATCGATAATGCGATATTTGCCTCCGAAGGCTACAGCGGGCTTAGCTACTTTTGATGTCAGAACCCCAAGTCGGCTGCCCTGTCCGCCGGCTAGGAGCATCGCGATCATTTCCTTCTTTATCATAGAGGATACCTCCCCAAAGTATATGAATATTGTATCATTTTTGGCTTGTTTTTGGAATATCTTTCGCCCTTTTTTTGCGGGAAAATATATTACACATTGTCCCAAAAATAAACTATAATATCTAGTTGAGTAAACAATGACGGGAGGATGACATCCGTATGGAACATATAGACTTTAGCAGACCCTGTAAGATATATTTCTGCGGCATCGGCGGTATAAGCATGAGCGGTATCGCTGAGATACTTAAGGATGCGGGCTTCGACGTATCAGGCTCGGACCGCTCCGAAAGCGAAGTGACAGACAATCTCGTAAAGCACGGCATCAGAGTATTCATCGGACAGCGTGCGGAGAATATTCAGGATGATATAGATGTCGCCGTATTCACTGCGGCCATTCACGAGGACAATCCGGAGTATGTCGAACTCAGGAAGAGAAACATCCCCATGCTCTCGAGAGCGCAGCTGCTCGGGCAGATGATGAAATCATACAAAGTGCCTATCGCCATAAGCGGAACTCACGGCAAGACCACGACGACTTCCCTCATCAGCCAGATACTTCTTGAATCCGGCAAAGAGCCCACCATCAGCGTCGGCGGCATGATGCCTTCCATAGGCGGCAATGTGCGTGTGGGTGCGAAGGATTACTTTGTACTCGAAGCATGTGAATATACCAACAGTTTCCTTGAGTTCTTCCCCCGTATAGGTGTGATCCTCAATGTCGAAGAGGATCATATGGACTTCTTCAAGGATATAGACGATATCAGAAATTCCTTTGCAAAGTTCGCGGGTCTTCTTCCCGCTGACGGAGCGCTGGTCATTAATTCCGCAATCCCCGAGTACAGAAAGCTTACAGCCGGCCTCGGATGCAAAGTGATCACCTACGGCATGGAAGAGAAGTGTGCGGACGGATCTGCTCCCGATTATTATCCCGGTGATATCTCATATGACGACATGGGATGTGCATCTTTTAAAGTGTACAGAAGAGGAGATCTTAAGGGCTCTGTAGTACTTAGGATCCCCGGAGAGCACAATATCGGAAATGCACTCGCAGCGATAGCCGTTGCCGATGAATGCGGTATCGACAATGACACCGCACTGTCAGCGCTTTCGAAGTTTACCGGCACGGACAGGAGATTCCAGTATAAGGGAACTACAGGCGGAGTGCGCATTGTGGACGATTATGCGCATCATCCGACCGAGATAAGAGCATCTCTGTCCGCAGCGTTAAAACTCAAATACAATAAGCTCTGGGTCGTATTCCAGCCTCATACATATTCGCGCACAGTCGCATTTTTGAAGGATTTCGCTGAAGCTCTTTCTATGGCGGATACAGTCGTCCTCGCAGATATCTATGCCGCGCGCGAGGTCAATACATGGGGCATCAGCTCGGATGATATCAGGAAAGAGATCGAGAAACTCGGCAAGAAGAGTTACTATTTCCCCTCTTTTGAAGAGATTGAAATTTTCCTTCTGAAAAATTGCATAAAGGATGACTTGTTGATAACGATGGGAGCGGGAGACGTTTATAAAATCGGCGAAGACCTGCTCGGAAGGGAATGATTTCCACATCATCCACATTATTTTGTGAAAGTATCGAATAAATAACCGGTGGATTAAAAATCTTGTATCGGGTGTGATAAAAAGCAAAATAGCGAAGATCGGATTTTTAATCCACTTTTTCCACAGAATTCACGACAGCTGATCTCAAATTTTCACTTTAAATCGCGAAACTGCATATCGTCACTTTGCCCATTTTATTTCAGAAAAAACTGTGCAATAATCCTCGTATAAATTTTTGAGGAGCACTTGTTTAAAATGGCAGGTATAAATATATATCAGGACAGCTATATCGGCGCTACTATCATCTCCAATCGATTTATAGACGAATACATGAAGGATGCAAATGATGCACAGCTGAAGGTATATCTTTACCTTCTGAGGATGCTCAATGCGCATCTGCAGACGGATATCTCGGATATCGCGGATCGCTTCAATCACACCGAGAAGGATGTGATGCGCGCACTCGAATACTGGGAGAAGAGAGGACTCGTGTGTCTCGACAAGGATGAAAATGACAAGCTTGTCGGAATCAGAATGAAGAACCTCTGCCACGGTGAGAATACGGGCGAGACCATTGAGGAGACTCACGCCCCCGCCCCGGCTACGGCACCTGCCCAGCTGAGCTACATCAAGCCCAATTATTCCGCAGATCAGATAAAGAATTTCAGGGAAGACTTATCCTCATCCAATCTCATCATGCTCGCGGAAGCATACCTTGCAAGACCACTGTCGCAGGCTGATCTCAACAGTCTTGTCTTCATCAGGGACGTACTTGGATTCTCAGACGATCTTGCGGATCATCTCCTGCAGTACTGTGTGGGACGCGGAAAGAGGGATTTCCGTTATATAGAGAAAGTCGCTATTTCCTGGAAGGAGCAGGGCATCACCACTCCCGAGGAGGCCGAGGAGAACATATCCCGCTACAACGGAGAAGTGTACTCGATCATGAACGGTCTCGGAAAGAAGGGAAATCCTACGGATATAGAGATTGAGTATATCAGGAGATGGACCGATGAGTATGGGTTTACTCAGGATATCATACTCGAGGCGTGCAACCGCACCGTGCTCGCTACCGATACCAACAGGTTCAATTATGCGGAGTCCATCCTGAGACGCTGGAAGGAAAAGAATGTCCGTCACAAGTCTGATATAGATGTGCTCGATAAGGAGCATGAAAAGAAAGCAGAGAAGGCGGCATCGTCAGGAAGGCAGCAGGCAGATAAGCCCAAGTACGGAGCGATGATGCAGAATACCATAGACTTTGACGAGTTTGAAAAGAAAGTATTGAAGGAGTGATATGGCACTCACCAACGAACAGTACGATCAGATCTTAAGAGAATATGAGATCAGACGTCGTGACAATGAAATAAAGAGCGCTGAGAACAGAGCCGGGCTTGAAGAGGGTTTTCCGAAGCTGAAAGAACTCGAAGACAGGCTTTCAAGGCTCTATATATCGGGGCTTATGAAGGATCTGGACGGAGAGGGCCGGAATGCGGAAGAGACTGAAAAGGAAGCGGCCGCGATAAAGAAAGAGATCCACGATATGCTTGATGAGCAAGGATTCTCCGAAGGAGATCTTGAACCCATCTGTGACTGCTACGACTGTCATGATACGGGATTTATCATCGGCGAGGACGGTATAAAGACCAAATGTCACTGCTTTAAGGCGAGGGAACTGGAGCTTCTCTATGAGAATTCCCATCTCGGGGAGCAGGTTAAGAGATGCAATTTCGATAATGTCAGCTACGAAGGCCGCGAAGGTGAGGACCTGGAATCACTCAAAAGAGCGGTTTCAAAGGCAAAGGATTTCGCTGAGAATTTCGGAAAGGACTTTCGAAATATCATATTTTATGGTACAGTAGGTACCGGCAAAAGCTTTTTGTCGTACTGCATTTCGGATGTGCTTTTAAAGAGTCACAGATCTGTGATCTATATGAGCGCAAATGATCTCTTTGACAGGATCGGAGACATCAGTTTCCGTATGAATGAGATCGGTGAGAGAAATGCGGCGTACAGGGAGCTGACCGACTGCGATCTGCTCGTCATTGACGATCTGGGGACGGAGCTTACGAATGCATTTACCGAATCGGAGCTTTTTGCGCTGTTAAACGGCAGATTGCTGAACAGAAGATCTACGATCATCTCTACCAATCTGGATCTTTCTGATATAAGAGACAGGTATTCGGACAGGGTTTTTTCAAGACTTGCGGGGGATTACGAATTTGTAAAGCTGGTCGGAAAAGACTTCCGATTCATAAGGAGAGAAAATGCCTAGACGCGAAGAAAAAAGAAATCTTGAAACTATTCCCGTAGGATCGCTGGGGATCATATCCTTAAGCGGATGCAGACCGCTCGCCGAGATGGTAGACAAGTATCTCGTCAGATGGAGAGCGGAGCGTGAGAGTGAGCACAAGGGTTCACTTGCTTTTGCGGGATACCAGAGAGACTCATATCTCCTGCAGGCCAAGGTGCCGAGATTCGGCTCCGGTGAAGCAAAGGGAGAGATACTCGAGTCGGTAAGAGGTACGGACCTTTATCTTCTCGTCGATGTGCTCAACTATTCTGAGACTTACAGGCTCTGCGGACATGAGAACCACATGTCACCCGATGATCATTATCAGGACTTAAAGAGGATCATTGCAGCCGTAGGAGGCAAGGCGAGAAGGATCACGGTCATCATGCCCTTCCTCTATGAGAGCAGACAGCATAAGCGTACATCCAGAGAGAGCCTTGACTGCGCGATCGCACTGCAGGAGCTCGTAAAGATGGGCGTTGACAATATCATCACTTTCGATGCGCATGATGCGAGAGTTCAGAATGCGATCCCACTTAGCGGATTTGAGACCGTTCAGCCCGCTTACCAATTCATCAAGGGACTGCTCAAGCATGTAAAGGGACTCAATATCGATTCTGAGCACATGATGGTAATAAGCCCCGATGAAGGCGGAATGAGCAGAGCTATCTACATCGCCAACGTGCTGGGCCTTGATATGGGTATGTTCTACAAGAGACGCGACTACCGTGTGGTAGTAGACGGCAGAAATCCCATCGTAGCGCATGAGTTCCTCGGATCGAGCGTCGAGGGTAAGGATATGATCATCATTGATGATATGATCTCATCCGGAGAGAGCGTTATCGAGGTTGCTTCCGCTCTTAAGAAGAGAAATGCAGGCAGGATCTTTGTATTTGCCACTTTCGGACTCTTCACCGGCGGACTCGACAGATTCGACAAGGCTTACGGCGAGGGCATCATCGACCGCGTACTTACGACGAACCTCATCTATCAGACTCCGGAGCTTCTCTCCAGAGAATGGTACATCAGCTGTGACCTGAGTAAGTATGTTGCATATATCATCGATACTCTTAACCATGATTCCTCGATCTCCGATCTCCTCAATCCCAACGAGAGGATCCAGAGCATCGTAGCCAGATACAAGGCAGGAGAGCTTAACGAGGAGTGATCCTCCGGGGATATCGTGATCGCACTGAAAATGCGGCACGAGATGAATTGTTAACCCACCGCACGATTTGGGTTGACAATTAAAGACCATAAGTTTACAATAAGCTTCGGTACAAGGAGGCTTATTTTTATGTGCGAAAACAAAACATCACCGGATATGACATCAATGGCAAATGCATCTGATAATAAGGCATTAAAGGGGCCGAGGGCGAAAACCCGCGACCTCGTCCTTGTATCATTATGCACTGCTCTGACAGCGGTTTGTTCGTGGATCAGCATACCCGCCGCGATCCCCTTTACATTGCAGACATTCGCCGTGTTCCTGACCGTCGGACTCATCGGCGGCAAAAGAGGATCTCTGTCAGTGCTCATCTATATCCTGCTCGGAGCATTCGGGGTTCCGGTATTTGCGAATTTCACCGGCGGGCTTGGGAAACTTCTCGGCATTACGGGAGGGTATATCATAGGACTCCTTGTGGCAGCCCTTGTCATGTGGCTTATTGAGCGGCTTATCCCCTATGGCACTGTAATGCTCATCATATCTATGGCAGCAGGACTTATAGTCTGTTACATCTTCGGATCACTCTGGTTTATGTTTATTTATGCAAGAGATACGGGCTCCATCGGATTTGTTGCAGTTCTCGCGAAATGCGTCTTCCCGTATATTCCGTTTGATACCATAAAGATAGCACTGGCGATCATTCTCTGTAAAAGGCTGAGGAGGTTCGTGGTCTAGTACTGTCTGACCAAACAACCGCGAAAGGTTAAAGCGGAAGGTTACTAAAATGACAAAAAGTTTGATGAATGGTCTCCGAATCATATATAAT
>DFKT01000083.1 GCA_002373595.1 Lachnospiraceae bacterium UBA3638
ATAGTCCTCGTAACAGCAGACTATGACAAGCTCATAAGGATCGACTATGACAAGCTCATCGGAGAGATCGAGATCTCGGGTGTCGCAGGATCCTATGCATACATGGTTTCACCCGACGGAACAATGCTCTATCACACCAATGCCGAGAAGATCGGTCAGCCCGTTGAGAATGCGGCAGTTAAGGGTATCGTTGCAGACCTCGCTGCAGGAAAGTCAGTTCCCGACGGATCATGCACATATGACTACAAGGGAGCCAAGAAGGTTGCCGGATATGCATTCACAAGTGCAGGAAACATCATCATCGTAACCGCTGACAAGGATGTCATGATGGCCGGCGTTAACAAGATGAAAGCTTCACTTATCATCTACGGTATCATCTGCGTCATCGTATCGATCATACTTGTTGCGGTAACGACTATCATACTGCTCAAAGCACTTGAGGAGCTGGTCCCTGTTATCAACAAGACTGCTAACTACGACTTCACCGCTGATAAGGATTCCGAGATGCTCGAAAAGAGAACCGACGAAGTCGGACTTATCGCAAAGGCACTCGGCAAGACGAGAGAGAATCTGCGTGAGATGGTCGGCCTCATAGCAGGAGCAGGCAACAAGGTCGATACCAACGTAACGGATCTCAAGCAGACGATCGACAAGATCGGAAAGATCTGCGAGGACAATTCCGCAACAACCGAGGAACTTGCCGCAGGTATGGAAGAGACTGCAGCTACCACTACCACTATCGCAAACAAAGCAGAGGATGTTCAGGTCAATGCCGAGAGCATCGACAAGCTTGCTAAAGAAGGAACTCAGCTCTCAAGCGAAGTTTCCAAGCGTGCTACTGAGCTCGCTGCTACTACCGAGAAAGCAAGCAAGAGAACGATGGATATCTATGAGGATGTTAAGGTTAAGTCCGAGGATGCCATCAATGCATCACACGCTGTAAACAAGATCAATGAGCTCGCTGAAGCCATCATGGCTATATCTTCACAGACCGGTCTCCTTGCACTCAACGCTTCGATCGAGGCAGCCAGAGCAGGAGAAGCCGGAAGAGGATTTGCAGTCGTTGCTACCGAGATCGGAAACCTTGCTACTCAGACTTCTGAGACCGTTAAGAATATCGGCGGTATCGTAGGTGAGGTAAATGACGCCGTTGAGAAGATGGCAGACTGCCTGACTCAGACGACATCCTTCCTCGAGACCAACGTACTCAATGACTATCAGGAATTCGGAAAGGTCAGCGAACAGTACAGGACCGATGCTGAGACATTCGGAGATAGCATGGATACGATCAAGAGTCAGATAGAGGCTCTCACCAATGATATCAATCAGATAGTTTCAGCTATAGGCGGTATCGATTCGAATGTTACCGATACTTCACACGGAGTCGTAGATATCGCAGAGAAGACTTCCGATATGGCTTCTGATACTTCCGACAGTGTCGGCAAAGTTGATGAATGTAAGAATGCTGTATATGACCTCAATGAGATCATCAACAGGTTCAAGCTGTAATCGGGCAGACGCCGGGTAACCAAGGCCGGATCAAAGCAAATAAAGACCGCTCCGTACTATTGCGGAGCGGCCTTTTGTATTCATTCGCTTATCTTATTCTTCAAACGGATCAGTATATTCATCGGTCATATGCCAGAGCCTTGATGTGTCATATTCTGCCGGAAGAGGTATCCAGTTTCCTTCGGAGGCTTCTATGTACCACGTGCCCTCCGCCATATCGTATTCCATCCAGCCGTAATCACCGAAATCTGAAGAGATGCCCTCTGCCCAGTACTGCCACTGGTAAGGTTCGACTTCGTCGTTAAACCAGAACCAGACATCCGACACCGCATCGTACCAGTCCTCGCCGTCGAGTGTGCAGGTCCGTCCGATCTCTTCCACGTAGATCGTGCGTGATTCGGCGGAAACAGCGGAAGAATCGGGATTTCCGACTGCGGTATACACAGTGCGTCCGATCAGGAAAAATGCACCGACGATAACAGCGAACCAGAACAATACAAATAAGAGACCTAATGTGATAAAAAACCAATCCCACTTTTCTCCGGATTTCTTTACTTCCGGAAGATCTTCGTCTACGACTTTATCCTTTATCTCGATATCAAACTGCGCACCGCATTTATCACACTGGGGAAGTTCTCCTTCCTTCATCGTATAGAGCATCTTGTTGCCGCAGTATTCACACTTGAGCATTGTTGCGGCTCCGAAAGCGAGTATGTTCGGGAAGTAATTACCGTTCTCGTCATAGTATCCCTCGCGGAAGAGCTTGCCGTCGTCCGTCGTCCATGTATCGGGATAGTAGTCGTAATCGTGGTTTTCAAGATGGTAATGAACAGTGGAACCGCTTACGCCCTTCCATCCGTACGGCTGATTGATTCTGGTTCTTTTCGGGATACGGGGCGCAGCGGGGGCAGTCCTCCTGCTTCCGGAATAACTGCTGCGCGAAGAACTGCTTCCGCGGTATGAGGAAGTGTGATGAGAGGAGCTGTGACTGCTGTGACTGTGGCTGCTGTGGCTCCTGCTCGAGCTGTGACTGCGGCTGCTGTGGCTCCTGCTCGAGCTGTGATGTGATGAATGGTGTGACGAACTGTGATGACTAGGCGGCATGTGTTCTCTCCCATATGTACATAACTATTACAAAAACAGTATTTGCAAAAGGAATTCCAAAAAGAGTGATCAAAAAGAGTGCTTCGGGAAACATCTGATCTCCGAGCCCGAGTATAAGCACGGCGACGATAGCAAGGGCCAGCACCGTTAAGAATAAAAATACGATCGGGAGCAGGATGTACGCTATCGTATAGCCTGCATGAGCTTTGAAAAGTCCGCCGATGTGCTTTTTCAAAATGAATCTGTATGCGAACCATACGGCTGCACAAAATGCCGCAAGCACGATGAAGTAGATGAGATAGTTATATTTGTAATTCTCTCCGGCAAAGATGATGCTTGAATGGTGGCCGAGGTGCTTTCTTCCTGCCATCTGACCTGCCATCGCAGCGGCGGTGAGTACGCACATTGCGAGGAGAAGTAATACTTCGGATCCTATTGCTTTGAGAGCTTCTTTGTTCATGATACCTTCCTTTCGAAGCCTGATCACTAAAATATTTTATCTTTTTCCTCGCAATAAATCAAATAAATGGGTTATAATGCAGTCAGTGAGCGTCCTTCGGGATGCGGAAAAATCGGAGTTTATGTGACATGGCTCTTATCAGGGATGTAAAGATATCGGATACGGAGAGACTTCTGGAGATATACGCATACTACGTGCTATATACTGCGGTCTCCTTTGAAACGGAAGTTCCGTCATACGATGAATTCAAAAGCAGGATAGAGACATTTACTGCGAAGTACCCTTATATCGTGATAGAGGAAGACGGCAGAGTGATGGGATATGCATATGCGCATGCATTTGTCGGACGCGCGGCATATGACAGATCCTGTGAGCTGACGATATATCTCGACAAAGATGCAAAGGGAAAGGGTTACGGCAGAGCGCTCTACGAAGAGCTGGAATCAAGACTTAAAAGCAAGGGTATCCTCAATCTCTATTCATGTATCGGCGACCCTGATAAAGAGGACGAATATCTGACTAAGGACAGTGAGAGATTTCACGCTGCGCTTGGCTTTAAGAAGGTCGGAGACTTCTGCAAATGCGGTCATAAGTTCGGCAGATGGTACAATATGATCTGGATGGAGAAGATCATCGGAAAGCACGGAGCTCTGTGATCATTGGGCCGGGATAAAGGGACAGGATATGAGAAGGATCAATCTTTGGAAAACTATATCGGTACTGCTGGTCGCTGCGATGCTGACCGGATGCGCTCTTACGGGAGACAGCAATGATACCGCGAGGAGACAGCGAATTGCGCAGGTATCTGAATCAGATGATACTTCCGGCGATGCGGGATCTGAGGATGCCGATGGCAAAAAGGATAAAGGATCCGAAAAGAAGGAACCTGCCGGAGAAAAGCAGGATCTGAAGGATGGCGAGAACCCCGACAAGCCTAAGGATGACGACTCTCAGAAGACCGATACCAAGGACGATAAAGAAAAAGACGATAAGCAGAAGGCGGAGGACGACGCCGAAAAGAAGAAGGCTGAGGAAGAGAAGAAGAAGGAAGAAGAAGAGAAGAAAAAGAAAGAAGAGGCAGCCAGGAAGGAGGCCGAGGAGAAAGCCAGAAAAGAAGCCGAAGAAGCGGCCCGTCAGGCAGCAGCGGAGGAAGCGGCGCGTCAGGCAGCGGCCGAAGAAGCAGCCCGCCAGGCAGCGGAAGCTGCAGCGGCAGAAGCAGCAAGACAGGCAGCCGAAGAAGCAGCCCGTCAGGCAGCAGCTGCAGCAGCGACATCCTCATCGGATTATGCAAGCCAGGTGGTTGACCTCGTTAATCAGCAGAGAGCGGCAGCAGGTCTCGGTGCTCTAAGTACGACTGCTGAATTAAATGCCGCAGCTCAGGCCAGAGCAAATGAGATAGTCACGCTCTTTGATCACTCCAGACCGGATGGGTCGTCGTGCTTTACCGTTTTCGGAGAGTATGGGGTAGCATATATGGCAGCGGGCGAGAATATAGCAGCCGGTCAGACGACGCCCGAGTCGGTAATGAACTCCTGGATGAATTCGTCCGGCCACAGAAGCAACATCCTCGGCGGAAACTTCGGTCACATAGGCGTCGGATATGTACAGGGCGGCTCTTACGGCCATTACTGGGTACAGCTTTTTACCAACTAGGGCAGATCGGGATCGTATATTGAATATCGTTTGTTATTTATATATGCGCATTTATGGGGCATAGGGCCTCGTAAATGCGTATATTTATTGCAAAAACGCGTATTCTGTCGTATTATTATCTTGAGCATCTCTTGTGTCGCATTATAATGAAGAAATATTTTTACTGCTCATGGCAGCAGTAGTTTTTGTGTCGCTTTTTTGGGGGGGGAGTACCGCAGGAGGATAAGGTATGGCGGATTGGATCATCATTGTTGACGATGACACAGCCAATCTAAAGATGGCAGGTCATATACTCAGCAAGGCAAACATGCGAGTCACGGCATTAAAGTCGGGTCCCGCACTTCTTGATTACGTAAAAGAGAACGGCGTGCCGGATCTCATATTGCTGGATATCAAGATGCCTGAGATGGATGGATTCGAGACTCTCGACAGGCTCCGCGCATTCGAGAGGGAGAACAAGATGGAGGAGGTACCGGTCGTATTCCTCACGGCTGACGATACTTCCGATACCGAGACCATGGGCTTCGAGGTCGGTGTCTCCGACTATATCAGAAAGCCGTTCGATCCCGAGGTACTTGTAAAGCGTATCAACAATATCCTCTCTAAGCAGGAGAAGATCCTCACTCTCAAGGAGGAAGCTTCCACCGATAAGCTTACCGGATTCTTAAATAAGGCAGCAGCCAATCTTGAACTTGACGCCGATTGCAAACTTCGAAACGGCGCAGTTCTCATGATAGATCTTGATTCATTCAAGCTTGTAAACGATATATACGGACATGACATGGGAGACCGCGTGCTCATAAGCTTTGCGGATGTCCTCGCGAGAAATGTTCCCGAAGGCAGTAAGTGCGCAAGACTCGGAGGAGACGAGTTCTCCGCCTTTGCAATCGGCATGACCACTGAGGAAGCGGTCGCTGATTTCTCCGGGAGAGTCAACGAAGGAGTCCTTGAGGAAGCAAAGAAACTGATGGGCGAAGATATGGACATTCCTCTCGGCGCATCCATCGGAGCTGTGCTCGTTCCCGACTTCGGAAAGGACTATCATGAACTGACCAAGCTCGCCGACAAAGCACTCTACAACGTTAAGAGAAACGGCAAGCACGGCTATGCCATGTACAACATAAACATGTTTGGCGGAGAGGAAGAGGAGGATCTCGATTCCGATATCTCCGTCGTTTCCAAGATACTTGAGGAGCGTTCCGTTTCCAATATGGCGCTTCAGCTCGACAAAAATTCATTCGCTTATGTTTACAGATATATCATGAGATATATCTCCCGTAACCAGGGATCGGCATGCAAAGTCATGTTTACTCTGAACAGAGCTTCCGACATGGACGAAGCGACCTTCATGAATATCTGTGATGAATTCGGAGAGCATGTCGGAGGATCCTTAAGAAAATCCGACCTTTACATGCGCAACAGATCCAACAGGTATTTCGTTCTCCTCTCCGATATCCGCGAGGATTCCATAGACAAGGTAATAGGCGAGATACTCAGGAAGTGGCATGAGGCTCACGGAGAAGGAGTACAGATCACCTTTGAATCAGAGTTTGTAGGAACCGGCGAGGAGAAGGGACGCACATCCGACAAAGTAAGGATCGCAGTTGTCGATGACGATACCGCTAACCTTCAGATGGCCGGTCATATCTTAAGCAAAGCAGGATTCTATGTAACTGCGCTCAAGTCGGGACAGGCACTCATCGACTATCTCGAGAAGAATGTGCCCAATGCGATACTGCTTGATATCAACATGCCGGGCATGGACGGATTTGAAACTATGAAAAAAGTCCGCACCATGGAGAAGGATATAGCGGACATTCCCGTTATATTCCTGACTGCGGATGAGAGCGAGGAGTCTGAGAGCAAGGGACTTGCACTCGGAGCCATGGACTTCATCAAGAAGCCCTTCGTCCCCGAAGTACTGCTCCTGAGAGTCCGCCACATCATAGAGCTCGTCACACTGCAGAGACACCTGAGCAATGAGGTAGAGAAGAAGTCAAAAGAGAATAAGAGTCTCTTCCTGCATGTCGTTCAGGCACTTGCGGAGGCGATAGACGCGAAGGATACATATACCAACGGTCACTCCGGCCGCGTTGCCAAGTATTCGAGAGAGATCGCAAAGAGATACGGATACAGCGAGAAAAAGCTCGAAGACATATACATGATAGGTCTGCTGCACGATGTTGGAAAGATCGGTGTTCCCGATGCGATCATCAATAAACCCGCCAGACTTTCTGATGATGAATTTGAAGTCATCAAGAATCACCCCGTCATGGGCGCAAGGATACTTAAGAACATCAGAGAGATGCCTTCGCTTGCGATAGGTGCGAGATGGCATCATGAGAGATACGGCGGCGGCGGATATCCCGACAACCTCAAAGGATTGGATATTCCCGAGGAAGCAAGGATAGTAGCGATAGCAGATGCTTACGATGCGATGAGCAGCCGCAGAAGTTATCGTGATGTTCTGCCTCAGGGAGTTGTAAGAGAAGAGATAGAGAAAGGAAAGGGAACGCAGTTTGATCCTGTCTTTGCGGACATCATGCTTGCCATGATCGACGAGGACGCAGAGTACACTCTTAAAGAGCAGTGATCGGAGAGGTCGAGATGAACCAGCGAAACGAAGAAAATGATGTATTCAAAGCATCACATATGACCATACTCATAAGCTATACGTTTTTCTCCGCCATACTCATCGGAGAATCGTTCCTTATGGACTGGGAGAAATGGGCGATCATTCTGATACTTGCGGGAACTGTACTCGCATGGATCATGCATATTCAGCAGAGACTGAATGAGGGCTCGAGACTTTGGCTGTACTCTGTCATGATGATGGCGACATACTTTTTCTACGGGATACATCTCACGAGTACATTTGATATAGCACTCGTCATGTCCGTCGTTATAATGATATACTCCATGACCGGAGTAAAGAGTCTGATCAAGCTCTGTCAGGCGACATTTGTGATCACGTTTGGCTACGACATCATCGCCATGGTAAGGAGCGGTGAGAAGTTCGGAAGTCTGGAGATATCCAGATCGTTCATGCACGTTGCCATGGTCATACTGGCAGGAATAGTAGCGCGTACCATCATCGACAACTGGTCGAAGGTTCTGTCCAGATCACACGATGAGATAGAGGAACTCAAAGCTGCTACCGAGAGACTCGACAATTTCCTTGCAAATGTTTCGCATGAGATCAGGACTCCCGTCAATGCGGTCATGGGATTGTCCGCAGTACTTGAGAAAGAGAATCTCCCCGAAGCGGTTCTTTCAAATGTGAATGCGATCTCCGGTGCGGGTCACAGAGTATCCGAGCAGATAGGTGATATCCTTGATTTCACCGAGATCGATATGAATAAACTCAGCGTCAACAATGAGACCTACATGATCAATTCCCTGATCAACGACCTGCTTGTTCAGCTTTCATTTACAGAGGATTACGATCTCGATCTCGTTATAGATATGGAACCCAATATCCCCGCAGAGATCACGGGTGATGCGAGCAAGATCAAGAAGATCCTGTGGCACCTGATCGTTAACGGATTTAAATTCACCAAAGAGGGCGGAGTAAATGTACATATCTACCCTGTGAAGAGAGAGTATGGCATCAACCTTGTTCTCGAAGTTCAGGACACCGGTGCGGGAATGAATGAGGAAGAGGTCGAGCATGCTTACGAGAAGTTCTACCAGTCAGACTCAGGCAGAACGAGAACAGCAGGAGGACTCGGACTCGGTATTCCTATCGTAAACGGATTTACCAAAGCGATGAATGGTGTACTCGCTATAGAGAGCGCAGAGGGAGAAGGAACGACGGTAAGAGTCAGCATCCCTCAGACGGTCGACAATCCGATCCCCTGTCTATCCGTAAAGGGCAGAGAGAACTGTATCGCTGCAGGATTCCTCGGATTCATGACCACGGGTCACCAGAGTATCAGAGAGTATTACATGCGCATGATCGCACACCTCTCGTTAGAACTCGGTGTTGCGTTTAGGAGAGTCCAGTCGAGAGAGGAACTTGAGAAACTCATCGCCACCGAGAAGATCACGCACCTCTTTGTAGGTACGGGAGAATATCTCGAGAACAGAGAACTGATAGATACGATCGCAAGAAAGATGAATGTTGCCGTTGTTGCGGACAGAGGATTTACCGGTCCTGTGGGACACGGATTATCGCTCCTTCCCAAGCCTTTCTACGGCGGACAGATAGTAAGCTTCCTCAATCATGCGTTTGACGGTGTCGAGAGCGACAAGGATGAGAAGATGACAACACCCGGACTCAGGGCACTCGTTGTCGATGACGAACCTATGAACCTCCTTGTTGCGAAGGGCATCTTCGAGACATACGGAATGATCGTTTCTACCGCATCGGGCGGACGCGAAGCAATAGGAATGTGCGCCCAGGAAGATTATGACATCATCTTTATGGATCACATGATGCCTGAGATGGATGGTGTCGAGGCGATGAAGAGACTTCGCTTCAATGCTGCAAGACTCAAGAAGGAACTCTGTATCGTAGCACTTACTGCCAATGCGATAAGCTCGGCTAAGGAGATGTTCCTCTCCGAGGGATTCGACGGATTTATCCCCAAGCCTATCGAGATCACAGAGTTTGAACGTGTCCTCAAGAAGATCCTTCCGAAGTCTGCGATCGTATACGAGAAGGTGGAGATCAAACCGGATATCGTACGCGAGGGCACAGCACCTGCAGACAAGGAATCTGCCGATAAGGCAGACACTGATAATGCTGCTATAAAGGAGCAGGAGACCGCAGCACCTCAGAATACTGCTCGCGATAAGTACGATGCGATCAGGAAGCTCGGCGTGGATGTTGAGAAAGGAATGGTCTACTGCAGAGGAGAGGATGATTTCTATAAGCAGCTCCTCGCCGAGTATGCCAAGAATTATAAACAGAAGATAGATGATGTTGCGGGATTCTACGATGCCGCAAACTGGAAAGACTACGCCATCAAAGTCCATGCGATCAAGAGTACATCCAAGATGATCGGAGCGATGGATCTCTCCGAGGCTGCAAGAGTACTTGAGGAAGCAGCAAAGGCAGGCAACGAAGACATAGTCAGAGAAGGACACGCTGAGTTTATTCAGAAGTACGAGAGTCTGCTGAGAGCGATAAGTGAGATGCTCGGTCTTGTATCAGCCGAGAGTGCGGATACGGGAGATGTGCTTGAGTTTACTCCCGATGCGGAAGAAGAAGTGATCGAATTTTCGCCGGATGAAGAAGACGGTGTGTTAGAGTTTACTCCGGAGGGCGAATGATGAGAAATCGGATACGTGAATTATACAACGATATTATAAGCCCCAAGAGAGAATTCCAGGAGAGAGTATTCATCATACTTACATGCATCGCTGAACTCTCGATCATGCTGGTGTGTCTGAGCGATATCATCTTTGGAGAGAATATCTTTGAGATAGTTGCACTCGCTTTCATGCTTGTTGTATCGCCGTTTATAACTATCGCAGCGGCCAAAAAGAAGAGAGCGGATATCGGCGCGGCTGTTATAGCGATGGGTATCATCTTCGGAGTCCTTCCGGTAACATTTTTCTTCGGCGGCGGAGTTACCGGCGGCTCTATGCTGTGGGTATCATTCTCCTATCTGTATATTGGACTCATTATTACAGGTAAGCTCAGAGTAGTATTCCTCGCTGCACTCACCGTGCTGGTTGTTATCGAGTATCTCATTGATTATATGCACCCCGATCTTATCGCAAAGCATTCGAATTCGATGATGTACACCGATCAGCTGGCGGCAACGATACTTGCAGGACTTGTCGTATTTGCGATCGTCTATATACTTAACAAGCTCTTCATCGGAGAGAACAACAGAGCCAAGGAACAGGCAAAAGAGATAGAGGAACTGAATAAAGCTCAGAACAAATTCTTCTCGAGCATGAGCCATGAGATCAGGACTCCTATCAATACTATCATCGGATTAAACGAGATGATACTCAGAGAGGATATCTCGGATGAGGTTGCTGATGATGCGAGAAATATCAGATCGGCATCCAAGATCCTCCTCTCACTGATAAACGATATCCTCGATATGTCCAAGATCGAATCCGGAAAGATGGACATCCTGAAGATGCCTTACGATGTAGGTGCGATGCTCTCCGAGATCGTAAACATGATCTGGGTAAGAGCAAATGAAAAGGGACTTCAGTTTGCGGTGGACGTAGACCCCGGTCTTCCGGCGAGCCTTGTGTGTGATGAAGTCCGTATCAAACAGATACTTATCAATCTGCTGAACAATGCGGTCAAGTATACCCAGGAGGGAAGTGTCACGCTATCGATACACTGCCGCAAGACTGAGCAGAGTAAAGTGCTCGTAACATACTCCGTGGAGGATACCGGTATGGGTATCCGAAAGGAGAGCATACCTCATCTCTTTGATGCTTTCAGAAGAGAGGACGAATCAAAGAATAAATACATAGAGGGAACCGGACTCGGTCTTTCGATAGTTAAGCAGCTCGTAGATCTCCTCGGCGGAGAGATATCCGTCAACAGTATCTACACCAAGGGCTCGACATTTGTAGTTACACTTGAGCAGGAGATCGCAGACGAGAGAGCGATAGGTAAGTACGAGCCGGGCAAGTACAGTCACGGCGGCAGAGAGATCTATCATCAGAGTTTCGAGGCTCCGAAGGCAAAGGTGCTCATCGTAGACGACAACACTGCCAACCTTCTCGTTGCCACCAAGCTCCTTCGTGATACCAAAGTACAGACATTTACCGCGGAGAGCGGAGAGGAAGCACTGAAGCTTACCGCAGAGGACAGATACAATGTCATCCTCATGGACCATATGATGCCCGGTATGGATGGCATCGAGTGTATGCATGCTATCAGAGAGCAGTCGGGCGGACTGTGCAAGGATATTCCGATAGTCGCACTTACCGCAAATGCAGGAAGTGAGAACCAGGCACTCTACAAGAGAGAAGGCTTTGACGGATATCTCCTTAAGCCCGTAGATGCTGCAGCGCTTGAGAAGACACTCTTGGACCTCCTTCCCGATGATATAGTCCAGATCAAGGAAGATGAAAACGTTAAATACGAATCCGAGAAGGTCGTTCGTGAACTCAGAAGGAAGGTGCCTCTCCTCATCACGACCGACAGTATATGTGACCTGCCCAAGGCTATGCTCAAGTCACTTAAAGTTCCCGTGCTCTCTTACAAGGTATATACGGAG
Source organism: Lachnospiraceae bacterium UBA3638 (assembly GCA_002373595.1). GTDB lineage: Bacteria > Bacillota > Clostridia > Lachnospirales > Lachnospiraceae > AC2028. The sequence goes on from DFKT01000083.1 coordinate 11,929, forward strand.
AAGGGTATCTTCTCTGACGGTATAGAGGCAGAGGGAGATGTGATACTTAAGTATCTCGACAAGAAAGATGCGACTGCGCGAAGCGAAGCACCTGAACCGGAGGATTATGAAGCATTCTTTGCTGAACAGCTTTCCTACGCACAGCACATCATCCATATAGCGATGGCCAAGAATTCGAGCCGCGGATTTGCAAATGCATGTGAAGCGGCACTCTCGTTCTACAATGTAAGTGTCGTCGATTCCGGACACCTATCCAGCGGAACCGGACTCATGGTCATGGCAGCAAAGGAACTTGCAGACAGCGGACTTACCGAGACGGATATGGTAGTTCCCGAGCTTGAGAAGCTGAGAAACAAGATCAATTCAAGCTTCATTATGGATACAACCGAATACCTCTACCGCGGAGGAAGGATGTCAGAGAAGGCATACAAACTCTGCAGAGCATTCATGCTTCATCCGATCATTGTCCTCAAGGACAGTGCCATGAAGATCGGCGGTATCATAATCGGAAACCGTGCAAGATACAGAAGGAAGTATATCGAGAAGGCTCTCAGGAATCCCGAAGAGATCGATACATCAGTTCTTTTCATTACCTATGTAGGCATGCGTAAGAGCGAGATCGAGAAGATCAAAGAGGACGTACTGTACAAAGTTCCATTCGAGAAAGTATATCTCCAGAAGGCGACATCCGCGATATCGATCAACTGCGGACCCGGAACATTCGGACTATTGTTTGCGAGGAAATAGGAAATGGGCATACCGTATTTTGACATAGCCGCATTGCCGGTATTCATCATAATGATCACCACGACGGTGTTCCGTAAGATGACCAGGGGCAGATCCAATAAACTGTACCTGATGGTCCTTTTCCTTGCGCTCTTCACTGATATCGTAGAGATAAGCGAGAAAGTAGTATTTAATGTAGCGCCTGTAACCAAGGGAATGATCGGATTCATAACCGCTACGAATTATCTCTACTTCCTGCTCAGGAACGGAGTCAATGCATGCTATCTGTTTTTCGTCGTCTCTATGACGAGAACATGGTACAAGATAAGACCTTTCTGGAAAAAGATCCCCATGCTTGCTCCGTATGCAGGCATCGTCATTGCACTTTGTTTAAATCCGAGTACAGGGATCATATTCACCATATCCGACAAGGCAGAGTATGTGAGGGGAGATCTCATCATCATTGTTTACTTCCTCGCATTTATTTACATGATCTACGGAATGTACTATCTGACAAAGTACATTCACACTCTTGATATCGGTTCATGGATCGCGCTGATGTCGCTGTATGTGCTCAACCTCCTCGCTGTTATCATACAGTTCTTCGTACCGGGACTCTTGATCGAATCGTTCGCTTCTTCGATCACACTGATCTTCGTCGTGCTGTATGTACAGAGGCCTGAGAAACAGGTTGATATGAGTACCGGACTTCCGGGATACAGAGCGTTCTGCGAGGAGATCGGCAAGATCAAAGCTACCGGCCAGGATGTAAAGGTGATCATCGTCACGATGAAAAACGCCGACGATATGAACAGATATCTCGGAGACAAACTCTATTATGATTATGTATATTCGGTAGAAAAAGAGATCGCCGCATATACCAAAAAGGAAAAGATCAATTACGAGTTCTACTTTGAACAGCCGGGCAACTTCTATATCATACTTGAGGACAAGGACTATAATCCCGTTCAGGCCATCCCCGAACTCAGAGAAAGCGTGAGGAAGAAGAATGCCGCGATCATGGGAAGAGGAGCAAGCCCTGATCTGCGTGTTGTGACGGTCACATTCCCTGAGGAGATCAGTGATGTGGACGAGCTCCTTGACTTCGGACACAACTTTGTAAGATTTGCAAATGTAGACAAGAAGTACAGCAGAGCATCGATGATCATCGATCAAAAGGAATACCAGATTGAGGCTCACCTTGACGAGATATTGTCGAGTGCTATGGATAAAGGAACTCTCGAGATCAATTACGAGCCCATATGGTCGGTCGCAGACAAGGAGTATATCTGCGGCGATGCGGTCGTCAGGATAAATGATGAGAGATTCGGTGTGATCGATTCCGATCTTTTGATAGAAGCAGCCGAGGAAACAGGACTCATACTTAAACTCGGAGATTACATATTGGACAAGACATTCTCTTATGCGACGGACAGTAATCTCTCACAGCGCGGTTACTCATATATCACGGTCCATCTGTCGACACCTCAGTGCATGCAGGTGGGTATCACCGATCAGATATGGAGCCTCAGAGAAAAGTACGGCGTGCATCCCGAGCATATATGCTTCGCGATCAAAGAGTCCGTATATGAGAATATGAGTAATGTGTTTGAAGAGAATCTGCGGAAACTCTCCATGCAGGGATACAGGTTCACTCTGGACGGATACGGAAAAGGATATTCCAATATGGAACATATCCTTGAACTGCCGATAGATTCGGTGCGTCTCGACAGATCCATGATCGAAGCGGCAAACACGGAGAAAGGCAGGGCTGTGCTCGCAGGAAGTATAGGACTGCTTAAGAATATACCGCTTGAAGTAATAGCACAGGGTGTGGATGATAATGAGACTGCTGACATGCTCACACAGATGGGATGTGAGATGCTGCAGGGGCGCTTCTATCCGGAAGTTGAAAAATAAGGAGCGATAATATGGGAGCTTTTGAAACAGGCAAGTACAGAAATCTTTTCGCAGAGATCGGTAAGTCGCAGGAAGAGATCGACAGAAAGCTTGATGAAGCGTTTAAGACATTTTTCTATGACGAGAATGAGAGGATATATCACGAGAACGAAGAAGGCTTCGGATATCTCGTAGATACCGGCAATAACGATGCCCGCACCGAAGGCATGTCATACGGAATGATGATGTGCGTACAGCGCGATATGAAGAAAGAATTCGACGCGATATGGGGCTGGGCTCATAAGTATATGTACATGACCGAGGGCCACAATGAGGGATACTTTGCATGGTCATGCGGACTGGACGGCAAGAAGAATGCAAACGGTCCCGCTCCCGACGGAGAGGAATTCTTTGCGATGGCACTCTTCTTTGCTTCACACAGATGGGGCGACGGTGAGGGAATATATGAGTACTCCGCATGGGCAAAGCAGATACTTAAAGCATGCCTGCACAAGGGAGAGAACGGCAGACCCGGAGCTCCCATGTGGAACCGTGATAACGGACAGATACTCTTTGTGCCCGGTATAGGATTCACGGATCCTTCGTATCACCTGCCTCATTTCTACGAGCTCTTTGCACTTTGGGCAGACGAGGAGGACAGAGAGTTCTGGAAGAGAGCAGCATCTGAGAGCCGTAAGTTCCTGGCTAAGACATGCCATCCCGAGACCGGACTCAATCCTGAGTATGCACACTTCGACGGATCGCCCATGGCGGAGAAGCTTCCCTGGGGAGGAGAGCATGGCGATTTCTACAGCGATGCATACAGGACTCCCGCCAATATAGGACTTGATGCCGTATGGTTCGGAGATGACGAGGGACAATTATCAGTACCGCTTCGCATGATGGATTTCTTTGGAACGGATCTCGAAGCAGTAAGATGCGTATATAAGGTAGACGGAACCGCTCTCGAACAGCCAGTGCTTCATCCGCTGGGACTACTTGCCGGACTGGCACAGGGAGCACTTGCAGTAGGAGATGCAGAAAGCGAGACTGCTAAGAGATTTGTGGAATGGTTCTGGAATCAGCCGATGAGAAAGGGAGTAAGGAGATACTACGACAACTGTCTGTATCTGTTTGCGGTCCTCGCACTCAGCGGAAACTATAGGATATGGTAGTAGCGGCACGCGTGCCGTTAATATAGGATTGAAAGGAAGAGGAAATGGGAAAAGAGAAGATTCTTAAAGTGATCAAAAAAGGAGCAAGAAACAAGGTGATACTTGGTGTGATCCTTGGAATCATCAGTGCGTTCATGACACTTGTCCTGATCGCAGCTGCTGAGGATGACGGCGGAGTATGGGTTGGTGTAGTTATCTTTGCGGCACTTCTTGTAGGATGCATCGTACTCACTGTTTTCGGAGTAAAAGAATTAAAGGATCCTATGAGAGCATCCGCTATCAAGAAGAATCCGGAACTTCTCCATATGGCTGATGAACTCTATGCTAATAAAACATTTGAGGACGACTTCATCGTTCTCTCCGACAGGATCATCGCCAATTCGAAGAACCCTCTCGAGATGGCATACACCGATGAGATCTTCCTCATCTATGTATATACACACAAAACCAATGGTATTACTGACCAGAAGCAGCTTAAGCTGGAGAATGCGCGCGGAACAATCGGCGTGAACATCATGCTCAAGAAGGATAATGAGGTAGATGCTCTCGTTCAGCGCGTATGCGAGAATTGTAAGCATGCAAGAGTCGGATATACTCCCGAAGGACTCGATTATCTCAAGCAGATGAGAGAACTTTGGAAGAGAGATCAGGCCAGCAAGCATACAACCGTAAACGGTCAGATCATATAATATCAAAAGCAAAAAACAGTCATAAAAAGGAGAAAAAGGAATGGCAAAACTTAAAGTTGCACTTGCATCACTCGCACTCGGCATAGTCCTGCTCGCATCGGGACTTCCCGATCTCATCCCTATGCTGAAGGCACCGATCGACGCCGGCGTTACCGAGCCCACCGCACTTAGAAAGGGCGACCACGTAATGATGGAGGTAAATGTTTGCTACGATTACCTCATCACCGAGACTACCACCACCGAGAAGAACGGCAAGGTACAGTCTACCAAAGAGAGCAGCAGATATTATGCAGTACCCGTATTCGCTGTAGATGATCAGGGTGCATACATCAATCACCTTGTAGTTATCAAGGCTCCCTCCAAGGATTTCGCAGCATTCGACAAGGCTATCGAGAGATTTGATGAGTGGTGGGATGATGAGACCGGAGAGGTTGCATATCCCGAAGAGATCCTCGTTACCGTTGACGGAGTGCTCAAGAATATGTCCGACAAGGAGCGTGGATTCGTAAAGCAGTATTTTGACGATCCCGATTTCGAGAGCTATTGCCCTGCATATGTACTCTATCCGAAGAGCAAGGGAACTCTCATCGGACTTACCGTTGTAGGAGCAGCTATCCTTATCTTTGGTATCGCATACAGCGTAGTAGGTATCGGTGCCAGCAAGAAGGAGAAGGCTGCTAAGGCTCAGCGCGCAGCACAGGCAGCAGCTACCGGATACTACAATGCACCTCAGGATGCAACCTTCAACAACGATCCTAACGGATTCAGATGAGACTTGATAAGTATCTCTGCGAAGCAGGGATAGGAACAAGAAGTGAGGTCAAAAAACTCATTTCAAAGAAGAAAGTGACTGTTAACGATAGATGCGCCGACGATCCGGGGATGCATATTGCCCCCGGATCTGACGCGGTCTTTGCTGACGGCAAAGAGATCACTTTCAAAGAGCATGTATATTATATGCTGAATAAGCCTGCCGGAGTCATTACTGCCTCTAAGGACAGGAATGACAAAACGGTCCTGGACTTCTTTCCGGATGTACTTAAGGACAGACTTGAGCCTGTCGGCAGGCTTGATAAAGATACGGAGGGGCTGCTCCTTTTGACCGATGATGGAGCGCTCATCCATAGGCTCATCTCTCCGAAGTATCATGTTGATAAGGAATATGAAGTTCATATCCCTGAGATGCTGTCGGAGGAAGCAGTTAAACGTATTGAAGAAGGACTGGATATCGGAGACGATAAACCGACGCTTCCTGCCAAGGTGAAGATACCGGACCGGATGTGCGAGCCAAAGTGCGGCGCAGTGGCGGTGATAAACCTGATAATACATGAAGGCCGTTTTCATCAGGTTAAGAGAATGGCTGAAGCGGTGGGAAGCAAAGTACTGTATCTGAAGAGACTGCGTATGGGGAGCATTGTACTCGATGAACGTTTGGGGACGGGAGAGTACAGAGAGCTTACGCAGCAGGAAATAGACTATCTGTATGAAGACAGTAAAGGGGGTAAACGATAATGCTCAGAAAAACTACTGTTGAGAACGGTAAGATCCACGGTATTGCAGGCGCAGATCCCAGGATCACGGCATACAAGGGAGTACCTTTTGCAAAGCCGCCTGTAGGAGAACTCAGATGGAGAGCTCCGCAGAGGCTGGATGAGAAGTGGGACGGAGAGTATTATGCGGTCGATTTCGCACCTATCTCCGTACAGGATCAGCCCGGAGTCGGAACTGACGTGTATTGCAAAGAGTGGCATGTCGACCCCGATATTCCGATGGATGAGGACTGTCTCTACCTTAATATATGGACGCCCGCCAAGAGTGCGGATGAGAAGCTTCCTGTACTCGTATGGTTTTTTGGTGGCGGATACCAGTGGGGATACACCGCTGAGATGGAGTTTGACGGAGAGAGGATCGCAAGGAGAGGAGTCATCGTAGTAAGCGTCAACTATAGATTGGCAGCACTCGGATTCATGGTTCATCCCGAGATAACCGCAGATGCTAAGGCACACGGAGAAGCTCCCGGCAATTTCGGACTTCTCGATCAGCAGGCGGGACTTAACTGGGTAAGGAGAAATATCGCGGCATTCGGAGGAGATCCGGACCGCATTACTATAGCAGGCCAGTCGGCAGGCGGCGGAAGCGTTATGCAACAGCTCACCTGCAAAGATAATTTTGACATCATCAAGGGTGCCGTGATCTTCAGCGGTATGATCAAGCACCCCGATCCGAAAATGGATATATTTAAACCTATTAAACTTGAGGAAGCAGAAAAGAGAGGTCAGGACTTCTTCAACTTCCTCGGCGTAAAGAATCTCACTGAAGCGAGAGCACTGGATGCCTTTGAGATCAGAGCAAAGTACGGACAGTACGCTGCAGAGCATCCGAGAGTATTCCCGATAGAGGACGGAGTATTCTGCGTGGGTGATCCGTATACCAGATTCATAAACGGTGACAGAGCAAAGGTCCCTGTATTTGCGGGCAATACCGTGGATGAATTTGTTATAGACGGAAGGAGTATAGTGGAGCCTTCTGTTAAAAACGCATTCCTTAGCTCGGGCGCTGACAATATGTACTACTACTGCTTCGAACCGGATATCCCGGGTGATGATCATCCCGGATGCTTCCACTCATGCGATCTCTGGTTCTTCTTTGAGACCTTGGGCAAATGCTGGAGACATTATGTTGGCAGACATTACGATCTCGCCAGACAGATGTGCAATTACTATGCGAACTTCGTAAAGAACGGTACACCCAATGGCAACGATCCTGACGGAAGCGTAATGCCGGAGTGGAAACCGTATACCGCATCGGAACATTTTGAGATGCATTTCACATCGGACGGAGCTAAGGGCTGTATCGGTGATTAAGCGGGTAGCATAATACATAGGACTATTATAAGGAGAAAAGTATGAGAGAGTGGAAAGGCTATAATCACGGCATAAACCTCGGCGGATGGTTTTCACAGTGTGATCACTCCGAGGACAGGTATGACAATTTCATTACCGAAGACGATATCAAAAAGATAAGCGAATGGGGACTCGACCATGTCAGACTTCCTATTGATTATAACCTGATCGCATATGACAACGGAGAAATCAAGACCAAGGGATTCAATTATCTTGATTGTGCACTCCTCTGGTGTGAGAGACACAATCTCAATATGATCATCGATCTGCACAAGACTTTCGGATACTCCTTTGATGCGGGCGAGAAAGAGGACGGATTCTTTGAGAGAAGCGATTATCAGCAGAGATTCTACAGACTCTGGGAAGAAATCGCCAGGAGATACGGAAACCGCGGAGAAGGTGTTGCATTCGAGCTTCTCAATGAGGTGACTGACAGGGATTATTGTGACAGATGGAATCTGATCGCCGACGAATGTATCAGAAGGATCAGAGTGATAGCTCCTCGCGTCAAGATCCTCGTCGGCGGATACTGGAATAACAGCATCGAAGCACTCAAGGATCTCAAGCCTCCTTTTGATGAGAATATCATTTATAATTTCCATTGCTATGAGCCTCTCATCTTTACTCATCAGGGAGCTCCCTGGATTCCGACTATGGATACTTCATTCAGGATCTCCATTAACTCCACTTATGCGGAGCTCAAGGAAGCCAATACCAGGATGATGTCACAGGTGGCTGTGAGCTATGATGCTTTTGATCCTGACAAGTCTCTCGGAACGGAGTATTTTGAGAAGTACTTCTCCGAGGCGGTAAGAATAGCAGAGGAGAGAAATGTACCTCTGTACTGCGGTGAGTATGGAGTCATCAACAGAGCCGAGCCGGAAGAGATAGTGAAGTGGTATGAACTCATAGGAACTACTTTTGATAAGTATAATATCGGAAGAGCTGCATGGAGTTATCGTGCGATGGATTTCGGATTCGTCGACGATCATATGGCAGGAGTTCTTGATAAGGTTATCAAATATCTGTGATCGGGAGAAATATAAATGGGAAGACAAAGCTGGAAACCTTCTAATCTGCTCAATCCGCTCCCTGTAGTACTTGTGAGCTGCTGCGATAATGAAGGGCACAAGAATGTGATGACTGTAGCATGGGCGGGCACGATATGCTCCGATCCCGTGATGCTTTCGGTTTCTATCAGGAAATCAAGATACTCGTACGACATGATAAAGAGTACCGGTGAATTCGTAGTAAGCCTTGTAAATGAGCAACTTACCAAGGTTACGGATTATGTCGGAGTGAAGTCGGGAAGAGATGTTGATAAGTTTGCACTCGAAGGAGATCTTAAACTCACAGCGATCCCCTCGGAGAAGGTTAAAGCTCCGAGTATCGCCGAGAGTCCCGTATGTCTCGAGTGCGTTGTTAAGGATGTGCTCGAACTCGGATCGCACGATATGTTTATCGCTGAAGTGGTTGCGACCAATATAGATGAAGAATATCTCGATGAGAACGGAAAGCTGGATCTTGAGAAAGCGGATCTTGTATCGTATTCACACGGAGAATACTACATCCTTGGTAAAAAGCTCGGAAAATTCGGATACTCTGTGAGGAAAAAGTAAATGCTCGGAAATGCTGCTGGCAGAAAGATAGTATTGTACACACCTGATTATATTGCAGTCAGGATCAGAACCAACGGATCTATGCTCGAATATGCCGATATAGATGGTATCGATGCGATAAAGGTCGAGAGAGGCATACGCCTTGATGAGTATATGGGAAGAGCCGGAGCGGGAACTGCAGAGACCAAAAACATACTGTCTGCGTTCATTGATTTTATAGGGGACCTTCCTCTGGTTGGATACAATCTCGATGAATTCGGTATGAAGATCCTCTGCAGAGAGACTGAAAGGATATGGGGCAAGGTACCGGATAATGAATACATAGATATACTTCAGCTTTCAAAGGCTTTTATCCCGGGTTTGGAAGACTACTCATTGGAAACACTTGCACAGCATTATGAGATAGAGAATTTCGATCCGTACAGAGATATGAGTATCAGCAGAGCGATAATAAAGATATATGAGAATCTCGGACACGAGATGATTTGAACGGAGGTTTTAGTAATGGCTAACAGAGAAGAATTGATATCATCACTCGCCGCATCGGTAGGACTTGCAGGGCCCGCATCTAAATATGAGCCCTCGAGATATGACAGGATGACAGGGACATTGTATTGTGACGGATATGTGATAACCGGAACGATAATAAACGAGGCACTGGCTTATTTCCAGAATATGAAGATGCGTGCGGAAAAGGAGGACAATGAACAGTCCAGACATACCGCACTTATATATAAGACTGCTATAGAGGCGATCCTTATGATGCAAAAGGGTCACGAGAATAAAGCAGAATAATACGGAGGATAAGAAATGAACTACAGTGATGTCATTACCGGTATCGGAATACACAAGAGTTACGGCAAGTTTGAACTCTCGATCCCGGAGCTTCATATTCCGAAGGGATATGCAACGGCTCTTATCGGAGAGAACGGCGCCGGAAAGACCACTCTTCTCAATATTCTCGCAGGCATCCGACTTGATGCCAAGGGAGACTTTACCTACTTCGAGAAGTACAAAGGCATAGAGAGTGATAAGGCTGTAAAGGAGAAGATAGGATATGTCGGACCGGACAATTACTATCTCCCTCACTGGAACACCAAGCAGGTAAAGGAGATCACCTCTCTTCTTTTCAATTCTTTTGATGCAAACAGATTTGATCTGTTCGCCAGGGAGCTTGCTCTTGATATGGAAGGCAATATGAACCTCCCCAAGAAAGTCACGGAGCTCTCCGACGGAAACAGAATGAAACTCATGCTCTGCGGAGTTCTTGCCAGAGATACCGAGATGCTTCTTCTTGATGAGCCTGCATCGCCGCTTGATCCCCTTATGCGTGACAAACTCTGCGAACTTATCAGAAATTATATGAATGAGGGCGCGGGAGAGAGGAGTGCATTTTTCTCTACTCATAATGTAGCTGATATGGAAGCTGTCACCGATTATGCGATGATCATGGAGAACGGAACCATAGTCGAGCAGGGATTTGTAAATGAACTGAAAGAGAAATACGCACATCTTAAGGAGGACGGGAAGCCCACGCTTACTGATATTTCCGTGGCTGTAATGAAGGAGCATACAAGGCTTCGTCTGGGGATGTGATATGAAGAGTTTTAAGACATATTTAGCAGTATATCCATTCCTGTACAAGATAGTCATTATCATCGTGATGCCTCTTATTGTATTTAAGACCGGATTCTCTGCATGCTTGGAAGCGGTACTTGATACATATATCAAGATGATGGCAGGCGGAATGATCGTGATGGCAGCAGAACTCTACGGAGAGTTTTATTCCATGGGAGCGATATGTACCAAGAAGCTTCCTTTTGGGGAACTGCTGATGAGCTCACCTTACGCGAAAGAGTTTGTTAAGCGATTTGCCGTGGCAGATGCGGTAAGAAAGATCGTGATCAATACACTGATCTTTACATTGCCGCAGGTGATCCTGATGATAATGGGAGAAGAGTATGCGAGACCTTTCCTCGGACTTGCGATCGGAGTAACGGTAAGCTTTGCGGTACTCTTCGGAACATGGTTCTATAGGAATACGAGCTCCCCGCTGATGTTTATGGTAGTCCTTCTGGCTACGGCATTTGTGTTTGCATTCCTGAGTGCATTTACAGCTGTTCTTTATGCGACTTTTGTTAAGTATATTTTCTTCGTGATCAGCCTGGGACTTATGATCATGATGGTGTTTGTATCGATTCATTCGCTTGTTAAGAGCGTGGAAGGAGACTTTTATGATATCAGGCATTAAGGAAAATCTGAAACTCGGTTCGTCGCTTTTAAGGTACGGTTTTCAGATGAAGACCAATATAATACTGCTTGTGCTCTTTACGGTCATAGGAATTGTCGAGGATTTCGGATCTAAGGGAGATTACATGATGGGTCTGTACTTCCTGGCGATAGTTTCCATGTACATATCACAGTTCCTTAACGGAGTATGTATGTCGGCGATGGCACAGAGCTCCCCTTACAAGCATGAGATACTCGTTGAGATACCCACGATATTCCATGCGCTCATATCAGGCGGATTCTTCGTACTCGTAGTCGTGCTGAGATTCCTGTATTCATCGATGGGTGATCTCAGTATCCTCGCTATAGCAGGACCTGTTATGTTCAGCGTGATGAGTATCATGATCTCCTGCTACAATCTGCTCATATACCGATTCCCTGTGGTTGGATATGCATTCCTTGCTGTGATCATCATGGTGCTCATGTTTGGCGGAACGTTCAATGTGCCGGCTGATATGCCCGAAGCACAGCACGGATATCTCTCGCTTCCGATCTTTTCGTCGCTTACCACTTCGATAGTCGCAGGTATTGTGATACTGATACTCGATGTGGCTCTGTTTTACGGATTGTCTGTTGTGTTGTACAAGAAATCGCTCTCAAGGGCCATCTTTAAGAGAGCGATCGCCAGTGCCAAGAAATGATGTGAACTATGTACAGATATGTATTTTTTGATCTTGATGGAACGCTCACTCAGTCTGAGTTCGGGATCATCAATTCGATCACATATGCACTTAACCGGATGGGAATAGAGGTGGATGACCCTGAAAGCGTGAAGCGCTTTATAGGGCCGCCTCTTATTATGGCATTCAAGGATTTCTATGGGATGTCGGATGATGATGCAACCAAAGCCGCCGGATATTACAGAGAGTATTACAATGCGGGAGAGATCTATAATGCGCCTCTTTATGAAGGTATAGAGGATGCACTTCGCACTCTTTCGGAGAATGGATGCAAGCTCTATGTGGTTACCTCGAAACCGACAGTTTTCGCCAGGGATATAGTGGACCATTTTGATATCCTGAAATATTTCGAGGATGTAATAGGTCCCGATCTTTCCGACAGGAGTTATACCAAGGTAGAGCTTGTGGAGCGTGCGATAAATGCCGCACATGAAAAGTTTGATGCGGAAGGATCGTCTGTCGATAAAAAAGACTATATCATGATAGGCGACAGATATTACGATATCGATGGAGCTAACGGCAACAGTATCGATTCAATAGCGGTGCTCTACGGATACGGGAATCGTGAAGAATTTGAGAAGGCCGGAGCTACATATATTATAGAAAAAGCCTGCGAGATAGCAGACATTGCATTAGACAGATAAAAGGGATCACAAAAGCAGGTGGATATGAAAAAGAGAATTGTAAAAGTATATGCTTTAATATGTCTGGCAATGATCATGCTGTCGATGGAGGTTTTGTTGAACCCAACAGTGACGGAACGATCAATCTGAATATCGATCCACTTACCAAGATCATTTTAACCCCCGGCCAGTCTATCGAACTCGCATCTCAGTCCATGGACGCAGGCGTACATGTATTTATATCATACTGATCAGTTGTTAGAGTTACTAATGATAATTATTTGATTCATAAGATACAAGGAGGATATACCCATGAATATGGAACAGTTGCAGAAGGACATGATCGCTGCCATGAAGGCACATGATAAGGAAAGAAAGGATGCCATATCATCAGTGGTTCAGGCTGTTAAGAAGGTCGCTATCGATGAGGGACACCGCGACGATATCAGCGAAGAACTCGTAAATCGCGTGATCCAGAAGGAATTAAAGTCCGTTAAGGAACAGATTGATTCCTGCCCCGCTGACAGGACTGAGCTTAAGGCAGAGTATCAGTTCAGATATGATGTAATAGCTGAGTATGCCCCCACTCTCCTTAGCGCAGAAGAGGTTGAGGCTATCCTCAAAGACAAATTTGCAGAAGTACTCGCCACCAAGAATAAGGGACAGATCATGAAGGCTGTAATGGCAGAACTCAAAGGAAAAGCTGACGGCAAAGTGATCAATGAAGTTGTTGCAAAGCTTTGCGAGTGATCGCGTTTTGATCTACATATGAAAAAAGAAGAAAAGACAAATGTAATGAGAGTCCTCGATGGCAAAAAGATATCGTATGAGAGCCATTCATACGAACCTGATGCCACGATGACAGGTGAGGAGATCGCAGGACTTCTCGGAGAAGATCCTGACAAGGTATTTAAGACCCTTGTAACGCAGGGAAAATCGGGAACATATTATGTATTTGTTGTCCCTGTGAAAGCAGAACTTGATCTCAAGAAGGCCGCGAAGGTTTCCGGTGAGAAGTCCATCGCTATGATCAAGCAGAAGGATCTCCTTCCGCTTACGGGATATGTACACGGCGGCTGCTCTCCGATAGGTATGAAAAAGCAGTTTCAGACCTTTATACATGAGACTGCAACAGGGTATGACACGGTATTTGTAAGTGCCGGGAAGGTCGGATTTCAGATCGAACTCTCACCTAATGATCTGATTTCGGTAGTTGGATGTAAGACCTCAGATATAATTGTTAATTCGGAAATATAGTTTGTAGACTAATGATTTGCAAAGAAAACTGCTTATGCTATAATCACTTGCGTAAGCAGTTTTTTATTTATCTAATGAATTATTCTATTATTGTTTTTTCAATTTCCTGCTTACAAAATCCATTTTTTATTTTTTGCGGGCAGGATAGAATCGGAAGGTATTCTCTGATCCTGCTAAAACCTGTACTTGAAAGGAGTAACTATGGTAAGACAGAGAAGATTGAAGGATTATGATGAACTGACATTTAGCGATGATTTTATGTTTGATCCATATGGCAGAGGACTTAGCCGTTATACATTCACCGCGCGCTGTAAAGAAGAATCTGATATAATACTAAATGACGGAACTACCAAAGTTTTTTATAATGCAACTTATGAAGGGGATGATATTCCCGAGGATCTAAAGAATCTCTACAGATACATTAGAACAGGAATTGCTGTAGGAGATTTATCAGAGAGGATAAATGAGGCCGTTATCAAGTGCCGAAAGAACGAAGTATGGAGGACACAGTATATGAAGGAATGGATCATAATGATGGACGAGCGGGAAGATGGTCGAAAGGAAGGCCGAGAGGAAATTCTTATTTCTCAAGTCTGCAAGAAACTCCAGAAGAATAAGACTCCCGAGCAGATGGCGGAAGAACTTGAAATTGATATAGAAGAAATCAAGAAGATATATGATGTGGCTAAGGAGTTTGCTCCGGAGTATGATGAGGATGAAATTTTTATGAAGATGCATCCTGAGATAGAGTTTGTAGATTAAAGAAATATTTAAGTCACGCCGAAAAAAGAAGCCGTAATCGCTCGAAGCAGAATTATCGTGCGTACAGTCACGCCGAAAAAAGAAGCCGTAATCGCTCGGAACAGAATTATCGTGCGTACAGTCACGCCGATTATAAAAGGCCCTAATCGCTCGAAGCAACGGCTTCTTCGCGAAGGGCCTTTAATAATCGGCGTGACAGGATTTGAACCTGCGGCCTCTACGTCCCGAACGTAGCGCTCTACCAAGCTGAGCCACACGCCGTATCTGATTTTTGCGGTATTGTCGTTGACAAAGCCACCCGTAGATAATACACTTTTTGCGTAGCAGTGTCAAACACTTTAGGTGTATGAATAAAGGAAATGAGGATTATTGTATGAGAAAAACTGATGCGGAGATCAGAGAGCTTATCGCTCAGATGACTGTTGAAGAAAAGGCATCGCTTAATTCAGGCGACAGCATGTGGAAGACCAAAGTCGTAGAGAGACTTGGCATAGAGCAGATGTGGATGTGCGACGGACCGCACGGACTTCGTAAGCAGGAGAATTACGCTGACGATCCGGATATCAATGACAGTCTTCCGGGAGTAAGCTTCCCCGCGGAGTGTGCAATGGCAGCGGGTTTCGACCGTGATGCGATCGCTAAAGTCGGCACAGCGATCGGACTTGAGGCTCAGGCCAGAGATGTACATATGGTACTCGGCCCCGGTGTAAATATGAAGAGAAGCCCTCTTTGCGGCAGAAACTTTGAGTATTTCTCAGAGGATCCCTACCTTGCCGGAGAGCTCGCAACCGCATATATCAACGGGCTCCAGGCTGAGGGTGTCGGAGCGTGCATCAAGCATTACATGGCAAACAATCAGGAGTTTGAGCGTACGACGGGATCTTCAGAGATCGATGAGCGTACGATGCATGAGATATATATGCCTGCATTTGAGATGGCAGTTAAGAATTCAAAGCCCGCAGGCGTTATGGCTTCATATAATAAGGTAAACGGAACTTATGCAACTGAGAGCAGAGATCTCCTTGTCGATGATCTCAGAGGCAAGTGGGGATTTGACGGCTGCGTTATAAGTGACTGGTGGGCCGTTCACAATCGTGTGCCCGCTACGGCTGCAGGAACGGACCTTCTCATGCCCGGTACTCCCGATACGATCAAGACCGACGAGGAAGTAGTAGCTGCAGTTAAGGACGGAACCCTCTCCGAGAAGGAACTTGATGAGAGAGTATTTCACGTGCTTCGCATGGTTTATGATCTCCTTGCTACGCACAGGGAAGGTATAAAGCTTGATTTTGAAAGGGGCCACAAAGCTGCTCTGAATGCGGCTGAGAGCTCGATAGTACTTCTCAAGAATGAGGACGATATACTTCCTCTCAAGAAGGGAATAAAGGTTGCACTCATCGGAGACTTCGCTGATGACCCGAGATATCAGGGTGGTGGAAGCTCTCATGTAAATGCGGCAGGACAGACCTATCCCCGCACAGAGATCGCGAAATTTGCTGAGGTAACTTACGCTCAGGGATATCGCAAAGCTCCCGAGCCCAGACACCTCACCGGAGTAGGACTCAATGTAAAAGTAGACGAGACCAGATACGAGCCCGACGAGGGACTTATCGCTGAAGCGATCAAGGTTGCACAGGCTGCTGATGTAGCCGTTATCTATGCAGGACTTCCCGAGGATATGGAGACCGAGGGCGACGATCGTAAGCATATGCAGATGCCGCCCAGCCAGCTCGCTCTTATCGATGCAGTCGCAAAGGCTCAGCCCAACTGTGTAGTACTCCTTCAGAATGGAAGCCCCATCGAGATGCCTTGGCTCTCAGAGATCAAGGGACTCGTAGAGCTTTACCTCGGAGGAGAGGCAGGCGCTGAGGCTGCTGCAAAGGTTATATTCGGCGATGTAGTTCCCAGCGGCAGACTTCCCGAGACTTTCCCTCTTAAGCTTGAGGACAATCCTTCCTATGGAAACTTCGCAACTAAAGATAAAGTTGAGTACAAGGAAGGCCTCTATATCGGATACAGACATTATGAGTCTAAGGATATTAAGACTCTCTTCCCGTTCGGTTACGGCCTTTCCTATACCACCTTCGAGTACTCTGATCTGAAAGTGGACGGCAGAAAGGTCAGTGTCAAGGTTACGAATACCGGTAAGGTCGCAGGCAGGGAAGTTGTACAGCTCTATGTAGGCGTTAAGAACTGTGAAGTAGACAGACCTGTAAGAGAGCTCAGAGGATTCGACAAAGTATCGCTGAATCCCGGAGAGATCAAGGAAGTAACTTTCGAGGTAACGGACAGAGCCTTTGAATATTGGGATGTTAAGTCTCATGATTTCAAGAAGGCAGCAGGCAGCTACGAGGTTCAGATTGGAAAGAACGCTCACGACATCATCCTCTCCGCACCGATCGCGTAGCACCCAAAACCCGCATAAAATCAATATTTGTAGCCTTCCACGCCCGGGGAAGGCTACTTTTAGTTTATAAAATGTTTATAATTTTATTAGCACTCCCCCTTGACGAGTGCTAATATACGTGTT
>DFKT01000100.1 GCA_002373595.1 Lachnospiraceae bacterium UBA3638
AGGAGAAGTTTATATGTTACTTGCAGGTGTTCCTAAGGGCTTGATAGTAGCCATTATCGTATTTGTAGTACTTATCGGCATCGCCGTAGCTCTTTATTTCCTCGGAAAGAAAGCTCAGAAAAAGCAGGCAGAACAGCAGGAGATGCTTCAGGCTAACAAGCAGACGGTATCCATGCTGATCATAGATAAGAAGAAAATGAGACTGAAGGATGCGGGACTTCCGCAGGCGGTCCTCGATCAGACTCCCAAGATGCTCCGCAATTCAAGGCTTCCCATTATCAAAGCAAAGGTCGGGCCTCAGGTCCTTAGCCTGATTTGTGACGATAAGATCTTTGACGATGTACCGGTCAAGAAAGAGGTCAAAGCTTCCGTCAGCGGTATATATGTCATCGATGTAAAGGGACTTCACGGAAAGCGTGACGATGCTCCCGCCAAAAAGAAAAAAGGCCTCAAGGCCTGGGTCGATAAGCTTCAGGAAAAAGCCGGAGCAAAGCCGATCAGGTAAATCGGTCACATCAAATAAGCTCTCCTACAGAGTCGCGCGGATCTCAAGCGCGGCTCTTTCATATTCCGCACCTTCCGCAGGACCTGCGATCATCCTGTATTCCACTTTTATAAGTCTGGTATTACCCTCGCCCTCACGGATCATCATGTCAGCAACGGTAGTGATATCTATATTGCCGAAAGGCGTCCTGTACGGGCAGACATTTTCCCTGCCTATCTCATACTTTAGCTCGCTGTATACCGCTCCCGTTCTTCTCACACAGACCACATTGCCGCTGACCGTGATCCTGGTCTCACTCTTTGCGGCATCGTCGCCCTCTTTATAGAAAAAGTATTCGGTATCATCCTTTTCTATATATGTACCGTCGGCTTCGGTCACAGTCTCTTCCCAGACGCCGTCACGAAAATGCTTTCCTGTTACTTTTATCCTGCAGGGTGTTTTCAATCTATTTCTCCATCCGGAGCTGTTTGATAATGGCAGCCTTCTGATTCTCTATATGTATCCTGGCGGCTTCCGTTGCCGCTTTTTTGTTTCGATCCTCGATGGCCTCGAGGATGGCGGCGTGCTCATTTATCAGATTATCGTGTGCGCCCGATCCCTTTATATATTCGTAACGATATCTGTACATGGGCTGCGAGAGAGTATTCTCAAGTGCTATGAGCCTGTCATTTCCCGTTGCCCTGATTATCACATTGTGAAAGTCCACATCGGCCTGCGCTATAGTGCGGTTGCCGGCGCGCTCAGTGACAGCTTCCTCAAATCTCTCGGCAGCGCGTCTGAGCTTCACCGTATCCTCTTCGGTGATCCTCTCGCAGGCAAGCTCTACGCACAGCACATCAAATGCACTCCTTACCTCGAGCACGTCATTCATGCTCTTCTCAGTGATCTGAGCTACTCTCGCACCCTTCCTCGGCTCCATAGTGACAAGACCTTCAAGCACAAGGTCACGCACCGCCTCACGGATCGGAGTACGACTGACTCCGAGTTTCTCGGCCAGCGGGACCTCCATCAGTCTCGATCCCGGAGCGAGCTCTCCGTTCAGTATATCATTCCTCAGTCTGTTGAATACCGCATCGCGGAGCGGCATAAATTCATCCACATGATCACTTTTAGCTGCCATATGACCTCCTTTCGGGAGTGAGGATACAGGTAACTGCGCTCCGGCTCTCCGTGGATAATCCCGCTTCGAGCACTTTTCTGACGCATCTGTCAGCTGTATCTCTGTCATCACATATCGCAAAGACGGTCGGTCCGCTTCCGCTCATAAGCGCAGCGCGCGCACCTTCTTCCATAAAGATATCCTTTATCTTCCGTACATCGGGACACTCAGGTATGGTCACATACTCAAGTATATTGCCAAGTTTTCTGACGATAGTGTCAGTATCTCCTGCTATTACCGCCTCTCTCATTCCGTCTACATCGGGATGCACAAGAGCTGCTTCATCCATCGCATCGAGAGCCTTATATACATGCGGAGTGGATACAGAGCTTTCGGGCTTGGCAAGTGCTATGATAAGATCCGCTCCGCACTCTATGGGTGTCAGTACCTCCCCTATACCTTCGGCAAGTGCAACTCCGCCCATCATACAGTATGGGATATCCGCACCGAGCTTAGCTCCTATCTCGGACAGCCTCTTCATATCTACAGGATTTCCAAAGAGCTCGTTTACTCCGATGAGAGCTGCAGCTGCATCGGTGCTTCCTCCGGCAAGGCCTGCTGCCATGGGGATCCTTTTATCGAGAGTGATCTTTATCGTACCTTTCGCATCATCGGGTATTAACTCTGCCATGTCCCCCGAAGCTTCTCCGATCAGGACTATCTCTGACAGGACAGCCTTGGCTGCGCGCACTATGAGATTATCATCGCCGGTGGGGAATTCGCCGATCTCACCGCCGGCCCTGCCGTAGAGACTTGCGATCTCAAGCGTGACATGTATGTCATTTATGTCTTTTACTCTTTCCGATCCGGTAAACTCCATCTTAAGAGTATCATGGAGTCCCACCGATGCCATGATCATGCGGACTTCGTGATATCCGTCGGGGCGTCTTCCGGTCACATCGAGACTTAAGTTTATCTTTGCGTAGCATTCCCTTGTAATCATAAAACTATAATACCTTTTTTTGGGCGAAAATGCTACCTGGCTTTCGCGGTTTATGATATGATTCAAAGGAGATCATTGATGATCATGACGTATGAGGATAAGGAAAGGCTTAAGAAGAGCGGGGTAAGAGTAGGAGAAAGATAATGATAAACAGTTATATCCATAATGCGGATAACGGGGACGGGACCTATTCCAATCCCATTTTGTATTCTGATCTTTCCGATCCGGATGCTATACGTGTCGGCAGCGATTATTATATGACGGCGTCGAGCTTTTGCAATGCGCCCGGACTGCCCATCCTTCATTCCAAAGACCTTGTAAACTGGGAACTTATAAACTATGCTCTGCCAAGGCTTCCGGATAAGAGATATGACCGTCCGGTTCATGGCTGCGGTGTATGGGCTCCGTCGATACGTTTTCATGACGGGCTCTTTTTTATATGTTTTCCCATGCCTGATGAGGGTATATATATGATCACTGCACCGGATCCGTACGGTGAGTGGTCGGAGCCGGTGAACATATATCCCGGAGCAGGAAGGATCGATCCCTGCCCCTTCTGGGATGATGACGGTAAAGCATATCTTGTATATGGTGTGGCTAAAAGCCGTATAGGATATAAAAGCGTTATATATATACGTGAGATGAGACCCGACGGTATGGGGCTCACAGGTGAGCCGGTGAAGGTGTTTGACGGCAATGAGAATGATCAGCATACTATCGAAGGGCCGAAACTGTATAAGAGGAACGGTAAGTATTATATCTTTGCCCCTGCGGGAGGGGTCAAGTCGGGCTGGCAGACAGTGCTTCGTTCAGATCATATCTATGGCCCGTACGAATACAAGGTGGTAATGCGGCAGGGAGACACTGCCGTAAACGGACCTCATCAGGGGGCATGGGTGGATACAGTTACCGGTGAGGACTGGTTCATACATTTCCAGGATGTATATGCTGCGGGGAGGATAACACATCTGCAGCCGATGAGATGGGAGAATGACTGGCCCATTATAGGTAAAGCAGTTCCGGAGGCTGACTACGGTGTACCGGTGACGCGTTATAAAAAACCTGATGCCGGTAACGATCCGGCCGGAATGGCGGAGATACAGACATCCGATGATTTTTCCAAAGACCGCATCGGCCTTCAATGGCAATGGAATGCGAACCCGGGCAGGGATGCGTATCTGCTTAAAGGAGGTAAGCTGATACTTAATGCAGTCAAAAAGGAAGGCGCGTATGGGGATATGCCGGACATTCTTCTTCAGAAATGGCCTGCGCCGGAATTCTGCTGTGTTACAAAGATTAGGCTCTCGGGATTGACGCAGGGTGATGAAGCGGGCGTGATCTCAATGGGTATGGAATACGGGCTGGTCACCTTCTCAAAAGGGGACGGGGCCGTAGATGTTAAGGCCGTGAAAGGAAGGCAGATATTCGGCAGGATACTGGCAGAGGATACGGAGGAAGAGGTGGTCTTTGATGCAAAACTTCCTGCGGATACGGACACAGTGTATGTTAAATATCTGGTGGAAGATAAGGGGAAGAGAAAGCTGCCTTCGGAAGATATCCTGTTTCCTGATGAAGAGATCAGCATCCTGTTCAGTACCGATGGGATCGATTATACGCCTGCGCTTAAGATGAACGCCGTTCCCGGGCGCTGGGTTGGCGTTAAGAACGGTGTCTTCTGTGCTTCGGACAGGGATGGATCCTCAGGCTATGCGGAGGTTTTATCCGTTATATACGACAGGATATATCATAATCCCGTAAAACGGGGGTTTTTCCCCGATCCGTCTGTGGTGAGAGTTGGCAGGGATTTCTATATGGTGAATTCCAGTTTTCAGTATTTTCCGGCTATACCCATAAGTCATTCAACGGATATGGTACACTGGGAGATAATAGGGCATGCGTTAACGGATGCGGATGAGCTGGATATAAGCGACATCCGTGATTCGCACGGCATATGGGCTCCGGATATAGAATATGATAACGGACGCTTTGTTATAATGGCGACGCTGCGCCTTAACGGAGACGGAAAGCGCGGGAATAACGTGCTGAGAAGGCAGCTGATGGTCTCGTCCGATAAGCCCGAAGGACCTTACAGTAAGCCTGCATGGCTGGAAGTCGACAGTATAGATCCGTCGCTCTTTGTTGATGATGATGGTAAGCACTATATGGTCATAAGCCCCGGCATATGCCTGGTTCCGTTAAGTGATGACTGCAGCAGGATAACGGGGGAAGTCACCGAAGTATGGCCGGGAACGGGAGAACGTTGTCCCGAGGGGCCGCATCTTATCAGGAAGGGAGAATACTATTATGCCATTCTTGCGGAAGGCGGGACCGGCTATGGCCACGGTATCAATGTGGCCAGATCCAAGGATCTGTTCGGACCCTATGAACCTTCTCCTTATAATCCGCTGCTGAGGCAGACGGATCCCGATGCGCCTCTGCAGCGCTGCGGTCACGGTAAGCTCATTGAAGATCCCAACGGTGAGTGGTGGGTTTATTATCTGTGCGGAAGACCTAATAACGGAAAACATACTACCATAGGCCGTGAGACGGCTCTTGAACCCGTCAGGTGGCTTGATGACGGCTGGTTTGTCATAAACGATCGTAAAGGACCGAGCGTGGTAAATATAGCGCCCCGCCTTCAGGAGATGAGGACAGCCGGATGGGAAAGAGATGATTTCGATAAAGAGGAACTGAACCTTAACTGGGAATTTGTCAGAACACCGGCCGGGGGGAGTTATTCACTTACCGAGAGACCCGGCTGGCTGAGGATATGGACCCGGGACGGGCAGCTTTCCGAGATACGTGCAAAGAATACATTATTAAGAAGGGAACAGGCGCTTTGTTATACCGCTAAAACCAGGCTGGAGTTTTATCCGGAGAAGAACGGGGAACAGGCGGGGCTGACCTGTTACTACAGCACCGCCACATATGCTCGTTTTTCACTCTGTTACGAGGAGGGACGCAGACTGCAGCTCGTGATAAACAGAAATCACGGAGAGGAACTTATAGCAGAAACGGATATTATAGAGAAGAGAGCGGTATATCTGAAAGTGGAGGTCGATCATCTGACGAGAAGATTTTTCTACAGTTATAATGATAGGGAATGGATGGCAGCCGGGACATTGGAAAACTGTATCTATCTGTGTGACGAAGGGGTGCCTGATGATCCGAAGCGGCATACGGGAACACTGGTAGGTATATATGCAAACAACGGCGGCTGCGGAAGCCGTATACCGGCCGATTTCGATTATTTTGAATATAAAGACGGGAGCCCCTGACAAAACAGGATGATCAGAATAATTTACGGACAAAGACTAAAGAATCAGACTAAAGAAGCCGAAACAAATATCAGATCAAGGATGATTGCCGGGTTTGCGCGCACAGATCACGGCAAAGAAAGGAGAGCAAATGAGTGTAAACGGAATTACCACATCCTCTCAGGTATCGGGTACCCGGAGCTACAAAGCATCTGAAAAACCGGTAAAGACCACAGAGGCTGCGACTGCAGGGAAAGACGATGTCGCTGCGGTTTACGAACCTTCACAAGCAGTGACCAAATCCGCAACCTATACGCCCAACACCGCTCTTGTGAGCCAGCTGAAATCAGACGCCGAACAGCGCGCTGCCAATCTGCAGAGCCTGGTAGAAAAGGTTATGAAACAGCAGGCAACGACCTACGGTAACGCTACCGATATCTGGTCGTTCCTACGCGAGGGCAACTTCACGGTAGATCCTCAGACCAAAGCCGAAGCACAGGCTGCGATCGCCGAGGACGGATACTGGGGCGTCAATCAGACCAGCGATCGTATCGTTCAGTTTGCTACCGCTCTTACAGGCGGAGATCCTGACAAGATCGATGAGATGATGAATGCTTTCAAGAAAGGTTTCCAGATGGCTACCAAGACATGGGGCGGAGAGCTTCCCGATATATCGCAGAAAACATATGATGCGGTCATCGAGAAATTCAATAAGCTCAAAGAAGAAGCCGGACTCATCGTCGAGAAATAAGACTTCGATGTAACAAAACAAAAAACCTTCGGGTCCATGCGGATCCGAAGGTTTTCTTCATCTTATCGTATTAAAGTTTCTGCTGGATGAAGAATTTGTCTATCTCCTCAAGAAGTCCCTGTTTGCCGATGGACTTTAAGAGGTATCTCTCCATCTTCATTCCCATGACTCTCGCCACGCTCTCTCTGTCGGATTTACCCGTGAGGAACATGACAGGTATCTCACTCGTTCCCAACTCACTCTGAAGCATCTCCAACACGTTGGGGCCTGAAGCAACGGGCATCTCATAATCGAGAAGTATAAGGTCCGCCTTATTCTTAGCCAGCCATGTGATCGCCTGCATTCCGGAATTGACGATGGATACGCGATATTTCTCTTTGAGCCAGCTGTGTACCATCCTGAGGAAAGTGGCATCATCATCGACGATAAGGATACTCTTCTTCTGATATCCTGCTTCTCGCTCATAGAGAAGATCCATTATCTTGTCGGTAAAGGTGTGCATATCAAAAGGACGGTGGAATATCGCCGAGAGGTGCTCCTCGGGGATGATCTTGGTCACGTCCTTGATCTCGCTCTCATCTCCGATAACGACTACCATCCTGTCGTCGATCGTGACATCCTTCAGATAGAGAAGAAGCTTGGTGAGCTCTTCTATCTGTCCGTCCATGTAGAGAACATACAGATCCGTCTCGTCCTTAAAGAAGGTTAACGCCTGAAGATCGGATACCGAAAACATAGTCGGATGGCCGGTCATTTTTTCCAGATTGTCTCTCATGGATTTAACCATAAAAGTTTCTTTGCTCCCGACTATGACGATCTTGCCGGGTTCGTTCTTATCCTTCATCGGTTACCCTTTCTGCATCAGCTTGGTTTGCAACATAAGTGGGCTTCCAAGATTCCGAAGCTATCTCTTCCCTGGTCATAGGTTCAGCAAGATAGTATCCCTGAACAAAGTCGGCACCGAGAGACCTTGCAAGTCTGATATGGTCCTCACTCTCAGCTCCGATTATCGATACCTTCTTACCCATACCGTGTATCATACCGATACGCTGCGCGAGCATTGCCTTGTCGCGTTCACTCTCCATTGCGTCCCAGAGCACGGTCCTATCCATCTTGATCATATCGGCTCCGAGGGAGAATACAGCATATGAACTGGTCGTTCCCGTGCCGAATCCCTCAAGCGATACTCTGAATCCGCTCTCCTTGAGTCCCTTGATGACGAGTGCAACCGGTCCGTAATCGGACGCAGCAATACCCTGTGGTATCTCAAAGTTTATCATATCAGGGCGCACAAGTGAATAACCTGTGACAATTTCTCTCATTTTTCTTAAAAATCCGTGGCTCATTACCTGTGAGAACGAGAGATTTACGGTTATATACTTAAATCCCATCTTCTTGGGTACTCCACTGGCCAGGAATTCACAGACTTCATGGATGACGTATTCTCCTATCGCTTCTATGAGACCTCGCCTCTCTGCTATCGCAACGAAATCACCGGGCAGGAACACTCCGAGGTTAGGATCGTTAAGTCTTACCAGAGCCTCCGCCGACTGAATATTGAGGAGCGAATCGTATATGGGCTGATAATACAGTATAAAATGCTTCTCCTCTATTCCCTTTCTCAGGATATCAACAAGCTGAGCCTGATAATAGATCGGTGACAGTTTCTCTCCGCAGAAAAGATCTCCGTTCTCGGCAGAAGGTAATTCACTTTCGCAGAGAAGCAATACGTCTTCGACCTTGGAGATATCGTCCGGAAGTTTCGCATAAGCGAGTGCTCCCTTAAGAGGCAGTCTCACCGTCTCGCCTCTGGGCGTCGTAAAGTTCCATCCAAGCTTCATCTTTTTGGAGATGTCTCTGGCAATCCTGTCTATCTCCTTGGTATCCTCACAGAATGAAACTATGATGAAGGACGAAGGTGTCGAATGATATACCATATAATACGGGAACTTCCATTTAATGTACTCGGCAACCATGGCCATAACAGCCGATTCATCGAGTCCGGTTACTCTCTCCGTTATCTCGAACTGCCAGAACCTGATACCGATGACATGGAATGATGCCTTGACCCTTAGATAGTTCGACAGGTCTCTCATCATGGCACCTCTGTTATATACACCGATGGCAGGATCGATCGAATCCTCATCATCCTCTATAGCGAGCATGAGAGCCATAAATGTGACCGCCTCACACAGATTTTCTACTTCAAAACCGGGGATAAGGAGCTGAAGTACTATACCGGCTACGATCATGCATGCGGAGAAAATGAGGATACCCTTCTTCCGTCTCGAAGTAATGATATATCTCGCAAAAAGTATAAAGTACGACGAGAAGAAATAGATCAGTCCCGCAATATACGCAATGATCGCGCCCCAGTTCCTATAGTAGAACCCGTCGCTTCCGTATCCGTAGACCCATCCCGTAAAAGGATTAAGTATGATCAGTGCCTCCGTTACATAGAAAGCCATTCCCATTCCTATGCGATCGAATGCTCTCATCCTGTGGATGCTTCTGGTCGCATAGAGAACATAGAAAAGCAGGACTATACCGATACAGTTGTGAAGTATATAGTACAGATAATTGCTTATCCTGTATGAAATGACCGCTAATTTATTTAAGGCTATATAGTCTTCAACAAGATAGAAGATCAGGCAGCAGACCGTGTTGGATATCAAAAGAGCCAATCCAAATCTGTATATCCTGTTCTGAATCTTTGATCTCCTGTTGATGATCCTGTTGAGGATCATACAAGTGAGCTCTACAAGGAGCGCGCCGATATAGAGAGCGGATCCATTCAGATAGTCGATCAATTCCCGACTCATTTATCATCGCCTCCTTCCCTGGATCTCGCGAGATTAGCTACCTCATCCCATTCAAGCATGTCGGCCTGCTCACGGATCTTTTCTATAAGGGCCTTGTCTGACTCGGAGAATCTGTACTTCTTAAGCTCATCAAGCACAAATGTCAGATTCTCGAAATCCATCATTTCCGCAAAATTAAGTATCGAGTCAAAGGCATCCTTTATCATGTCTTCGTCGGCGTCCTCGAGATCATCCTCATTCACCGTGTTCATGAATCTGTCGGCATACTTAGCCTTGAGAGATCTGTATCTCTCGAGGAGTCCGGGCGTCTCAGCCTTGATCAGATCGAGGTTCATGGCATCGCCTGCATTCTCAAGTTTCTGTGCAAGGTCGGCAAGCTCAGTCTCACCGATAAGTCTCGACGTACTCTTGAGCGAGTGGACCAGTATGGTGTAATTCTTCCAATCTCCCTCATTAAACTTCATCTCGATATCGTCGGATTTGGTCTCGATGGAATCCCAGTAGATCTTGAGGATCTCTTCATCGGGTCCGTCGGGAGCCTTGTCTCCTTCGGTATTGTCGCGGACTTCGATCTTGTCCGGGGAGATGTATTTGATGAGCATATCTTCAAGCTTCGCACTGTCTACCGGCTTGGACAGATAATCTTCGAATCCTTCCTCGAGGAATTTCTCCCTTGCTCCCGTGAGAACATTCGCGGTGAGCACTATTATGGGTGTCTTCTGATTGGGATGATCCTTTGATTCGTGGATCTGCTTCAGCGTCTCGACACCGTCCATCTCAGGCATACGGTAATCAAGAAGAATCACATCGTACTGTGTTTCATGAACTTTCTCGATACACTCCTTGCCGCTGAACGCACTGTCCACAGCAAGCTCAGTCCTCTTTAACAGGCCTTCGATGACCTTGATGTTAAGAGGAGTATCGTCTACAACCAATATCCTGGCATTAGGTTTTGCGATAAACGTCTTGGAAGTCTGGTGTGTATCCTTTTCAACAAATTCAACTTCTCCGATCTCTTTCCAGTCTTCAACTGCCTGAGGGATCGAGACTCCGAACATGGATCCTCTGCCCGGGTCACTGTCGAAGTCTATCTCTCCGTGCATCATATCCATGAGATCCGTGGCAATGAGAAGTCCGAGACCGCTTCCCTCGGCAGGAGCCTGACGACCCTTGTTCACATGACGGAAGATTCCCTTTAAGTACTTCTGTGTATTGGCATCGATGCCGCAGCCCGTATCCTTGATAAGGAATCTCAGCTGTATCTGTCCCTTGGAAAGAGGGGTTCCTCCTACTATGAAATCCACTCTTCCTTCATTCGTATATCTGATAGCGTTATTTACGATATTGCCAAGTACCTGGCGTATACGCATGTCATCGCCCTTAAGTCTCGAGGGCAACATATTGTCCACCTCAACGCTGAACTCTATGCCTTTCGACACCGCTCCTCCGCGACATCTCTTTACAACCTCGCTTATCATCTCCTTGAGATCATAGCCCGTCTCAACGAGCTCCATATTACCGGCTTCGATCTTGGAAAAGTCGAGTATATCACTGACCAGTGTGAGCAGATGATTACCCGCTATCTCGATATTCTGCGCATAATTGATCATTTCGGGATCATCGGTCTCTCTGAGTATCATCTCGTTCATACCGAGTATCGCGTTGATAGGTGTACGTATCTCATGTGAGATGTTGGCAAGGAATGAGCTCTTGGCCTCACTCTGCGCTCTGGCCTGCTGCTCCTCGCGCCATACATTCTTGGTTCCCTTAAGTATGGATATGAGTTCGCTCTGCGTAACGGGTGAAGCATAGAAATCACCCTGCAGATAGTCGACATCAAGCTTGTCAAAGAAAGAAGCAACCTCTCTGGTATTGAGTCCCTTGACGAGGATCTTTCTGCCGTTACTCCTTATCATCTTGATATTACCAAGGAGTATGGAATCTCTGACCTGAGGATTGGGAACCCATCCGAAAGTACCGCAGTTGATTATCGCAATATCATGAGCCCACGCAAACATGGCCTGCTGATTGGTGCTTCCCATTCCCGTACGTCCGACCGAGAATTTGAATCCTCTGTCTTTGAGCTTCTTAAGTGCTATGCCAAGTCTCTCAGGATCAGTCTCCATTTCGGGATTGACGAATTCAAAGTTGAAAGATGAGGGAGACACGCCGTACTTCTCCATCTGCTCGTCTATATCGTCTATGAAATGAGGCATCATACACTGCGACGTTGTGATCGTCATGAGAAATGCCGTGATACCAAGTTCTCTGGGAATACCGCTGCTTATGAACATGCAGACATTCTCCATTCGATAACATCCGAGCACGCCCTGCATCCTCTTTTTGACCGCGATAGGCATAAATTCCTCGGGCCCTACGATACCGAGTTTCTCATGGCGAAGTCTGAGGGATGCTTCGACAGCAAAGATATTACGTGTGGAATTAAGATATATCGGCTGATAATATACTTCGAAATTACGGCCCGTGACTCCGGCCATAACGGCCTTTTCTATCTCGACACGGCGTTTCATGAAGTTGAGCTTCTCACCCTGGAGTATCGTACCCGTCTCCTTGGAAGGGATCTCAGCATCCACCAGGATCATGTACTCATCAAGACCGTCAAAATCCTTGGAGGAATCCGCGATTATCATGGCAGCGCTTAAGGTGATCTCGACTCCCATGTAAACCCAGGTGTCGGAAAATCTGCTCATAATGCGTCTGGCGAGAGCGGATACTTTCTCCTCGGTGGTACTCGGGCAGAGCAGTACATATGTATTGGGGTTTGCGCGATATATGAACTGTCCTCTGTGGTTCTCGCGCAAATAATTACCTACCGTCATTACGACCGCATCCCTGTCCTCACTTCCTATCATCCTCTTGAGGATACCGGTGTCGAGGATACGGATGCTCATGGCATAGTATTGCAGGCCAAGTGCTTCAAAACTTGTAATATCGCTCTGAAGTGCGTATCTGTTATAAAACCCGGTGGTCGAATCCAGTCTGTCATCCTCTTTCTCTATAGCAAACTGAGCTCCGATGAGAGCTATTGCCTCAAACATGAGCTCGACGCGCAACTCGGACTCATAGAGCTGGATCAGGATACCTGCAAAGGACAGCACAAAACTGTAAACAAGAGCTCTTCTTCTCTTACCTGTCATCGATCCCCAGAATATGAACAGTAGCACCGCTGCCGCCAGCTGATATCCCAATCCGGTGATATATATGGCGATCTCGCCCTCTCCGCGGTAGAATTTTCCTGCCTCATCGAAGCGGTACATGAAATGATTGATCGGGTTAAGCAGCAGTATGAATTCACAGATAATTGTCGGTGTTGCAATAAGTATCTTTGTGGATTTTTTGATCTTAAAGAAGAAGCCCGTTACGGCGCTTACATATCCGTAGAAAAGAGGGGCCATCAATGCGTGGAAAAGGAAATAAAAGAATCTGGGATACTCTGTGGTATAGACGTTAAGAAACCTCTCATCCCTGGAAAACGCAAACCAAACACCCATGGCGGATGAAAGAGCAGTACTCACCAAAAGAGAAAAGAATATTTTGCTTTGTCTGCGTGCGAGGTTTCCCTCGGATACTTCGAATATGATAGCGGCCAGAGATATGACCACCGCTACGATCGAGTATGCCGCATTACTCAAAATCGGATTCATGTAACCGCCCCTACAAGCTCGTTAATATCATTTACTCCGTATCTTTCCATATATTTTTCCATCTCTTCGAGCACCTGTATGCTCGCGCCCGGATTGATGAAGTTGGCAGCTCCCACGCTTACCATGGCAGCTCCCGCCAGCATGAACTCTATCGCATCCTCTCCTTTCATGATACCGCCCATTCCTATGACGGGGATATTTACAGCGTGTGATGCCTGATATACCATGCGCACCGCGACAGGTTTGATCGCAGGGCCGCTCATGCCGCCGGTCTTATTTGCAAGCACGAATTTGCGCGTGCGAACATCTATCTTCATTCCCGTTATCGTATTGATGAGTGATATGGCATCCGCTCCTGCACTCTCTGCGGCTTTCGCCATCTCAGCTATATCCGTTACATTGGGAGAAAGCTTCATGATAACGGGCTGCTTTGCTTTCTCTTTTATCGCTTTGGTGATCTTCTCAAGCTCGGATGCTTTCTGTCCGAATGCGATCGCACCCTGCTTTACATTGGGGCAAGAGACATTTATCTCGAGAAGGTCAACTCTTTTCTCATCGGATAGTCTCTCAACGACCTCCAGATACTCCTCGACCGTGTGTCCGCACACATTGACAATGACGCGCGTGTCATATTTCTCGAGGAACGCCAGGTCTCTTTCTATAAATACATCTATTCCCGGGTTTTGAAGTCCTATCGCGTTGAGCATACCACCGTAGACTTCAGTCACTCTCGGTGTGGGATTTCCCTCCCAGGGAACATTGGCTACACCCTTGGTTGTGATCGCACCGAGCCTGTTAAGATCTACAAACTCTCCATATTCCATTCCGGATCCGAATGTTCCGGACGCTACCGTTACGGGATTTTTAAATTCGACTCCCGCGATCTTTACTTTCATATTCACGGCAGTACCTCCCGAGCTTCAAAAACAGGGCCTTCGGTACATACCCTTGCATTGTTTACCTTGGAATGATCATCGATATGCGCAGTCTTGGTGACACATCCGAGACACGCCCCCACTCCGCAGGCCATCCTCTCCTCGAGTGAGATATAAGCTTTTATATCAGACTCTACGGCATAATTCTTGATGGCTCTTAACATGGGCATCGGTCCGCATGCACAGATCATATCGGGATTAAGCGCTTTCTCCCTGAGCGCGTCCATTACGTTTCCTTTGGTACCGACGCTTCCGTCTTCCGTCGCTATGATCACCTGCGCGGTCTCCTCGAAGCAATCGGCCAGGAAAAGATTCCTGTCCCTGTACCCCAAAAGAACGATGGGTTTCCTGCCTGATACTGCGTATATATCTTTTGCCAGCTGAAGCATCGGCGGGATGCCTATGCCTCCTCCCATGAGTATGGGAGTCTGTGCTTTGTCTGCGATCTCCATATCGTATCCGTTGCCCAGGGGTCCGAGTACCTGCACGGTCTCTTTTTCCTTAAGGTGGGAGATCCTGTACGTACCTGCGCCCGCTACTCTGTATACGAGACGTATTATCCTGCGGTCTCCCGATACTTCGCACAGGCTTATGGGCCTGCCGAGCAGATTCTCCCCGGCTCCGGGGTATATCATGACAAACTGTCCGCTGTGAGCGTCAGCAAAATCCTCCACCTCGAGGTAGAGTGAGTAGATGCCGTTTGTCAGTTCTTCCTGTTTGAGTACTTTTGCCGTGATCTTTTTTTTCATATTTTATCGGCCTTCGAAAACGGTATTTCCATTACATACCGTATATAATATTTTACCCGAAACTTCCCTTCCTATAAAGGGGGAATTTTGTGCTTTTGACGCGAATACGGCGGGAACCTTTCGGCTGACATTGGCATCAAATACGACCATATCCGCAGCACCGCCTTCACAGAGTCTTCCTGCATCCATGGAATAAACATCGGCAGGTCCTGCGGTCATCCTCATGAGGAGCTCGGAAAGTGTCATATATCCCTTGTCTACAAGTTCGGTGATACCGAGCGAAAGAGCGGTCTCGAGTCCTATTATCCCACTGGGAGCCTTGGTGAGCTCACGGGATTTCTCCTCAGCAGTGTGCGGCGCATGATCGGTTGCGATCATATCTATAGATCCATCCTTCAGTCCGGCGATGATAGCCTGTCTGTCCTCTTCCGTCCTGAGGGGCGGATTCATCTTGGCGAGCGTTCCGTGCTCTATCACAGCATCCTCTGTAAGCGAGAAATGATGGGGTGTCGCCTCGGCGTGAACATCGAGACCCTCTGCTTTTGCCCTGCGTACAAGATCGACTCCTTCCGCAGTGCTTATATGCTGGACGACCACCTTCGCTCCCGTCTCACGGGCGAGTCTGATATCTCTCTCTATCATGGATATCTCGGCTTTGCGGTCAGATCCTTCTATTCCGAAATAATTTGACGCTTTACCGTGATTTACTCCGTTTTGCGATATATACTGAGGATCCTCCTCGTGGAAACTGATGGGGACATTCAGTTCCCTGCACTTTCTCATAGCCTCTGCGGTGAGTTTTTCATCCAGGAGAGGAAGGCCGTCATCGGTAAATCCTACAGCTCCGGCTTCACGGAGCGTTGTCATATCTGTCAGTTCCCTGCCTGCCATACCCATGGTCACATTGCCGCAGGCATATACCTTTATCCCGGTCTGAGCACCTTTATCGAGCATATATTTAAGAGTCTCTATACTGTCGACGGAAGGCTTCGTATTAGCCATCATGACTACGCTCGTATATCCGCCTGCCTTAGCTGCGGCTGCTCCGGTATTTATATCTTCCTTCTCGGTAAATCCGGGATCGCGGAAATGGACATGCGTATCGACGAGTCCGGGGG
This sequence comes from Lachnospiraceae bacterium UBA3638, assembly GCA_002373595.1. GTDB lineage: Bacteria > Bacillota > Clostridia > Lachnospirales > Lachnospiraceae > AC2028. The sequence goes on from DFKT01000100.1 coordinate 15,905, forward strand.
CTATGATCATTCCGCTCACATCTATTCGGGATACTTCTCCGGATCCCACATATTCATCCATCTCGGATGAAGCAGCGATCTTTTCTATACGGTCATCCCTGATCAGTATGCTGCCTTCAATATCCAGCCTCGAAGCCGGATCGATGATCCTCGCATTTTCAAACAGTTTTCTCAAGCCGTCGGTCATCCTTCCTCCCATCCTTCGGGAATGAGCTGATGTTTCATATTGGCGATATATCTGACGAGCCATTTGGTCCACTCGATATATCCCCTTGCTGTCGGGTGTGCCTTGTCTCCTGCGATCGAAGGGTCCAGTCCTCCGTTTTCGTCCGCAAGCACCCAGTACGAATCTACATAATAGAATCCAAAGCTGTCCGCCACTTCAAGGAGCATATTATTATACGTGATGATATTCTGGTTATTGAGATTTCTCTCAACAGCCGATGCTGCGGAAGTGACGGGAATATTGTTCATGATAAAGATCTCCGCATCGGGCTGGGCATCCCTTATCGACAGAATATGCTGCACGTAGAGATTCTTACTCGTTTCCCTGTCATATCCGAGATCGTTGATGCCTATCATGACAAATATCTTGCCGTACTGTCTTATGCTGAGGAGTTCTTCAAGCGTAAGCTTTCCGTATTCTCCGACTTCGATTTTCTTCGTCTCGATATTGTAGCTGCTAAGACCTACATCGCAGAAAAAGTCAGCACCCTCTATACCGCCGTATTCCTTGATACCGACCATTCTCGAGTCACCGATAAACAGGGTGTCATCAAATGTAAGCACGGTGGGCACTTCTTCTTCGGGCTGCGTTTCCTGAGGCTGAGGTTCGGAAGCGGGCGGTGTTTCGGGTTCATTACCTGTTTCACCTCCGTTATCGGCTACTCCCGGTTCCGCACCGTTTTCACCGTCCGTGATATCCTCTCTCGGAGGTATCTCATAAGGCACTCTCTCGGGACTGCTCTGCACTATGCCAAAGATCTTTGCTATATCATCCCTCTGTCCTGCGAAAAGCTTCTCGAGATTATCCCTTGCTCCCTCGGACCTGTTGTAGATATATCCTTCAACGGAGACTTTAATTATCTCCGGAATGTTTGTGCCGTACATGTCCGCTATGATGGTTCCGATCGCGAGGATCATTATAAATATCAGTGCGGACAGATGTTTAAAATTTCCTTTTGTGCTCATTATCTATGTCCTTATCAGAATCTTAAATACATGAATGAATCGTTCGAACCTCTGTAAATGAGGTATGTGCAGATGCCTATCAATATCATCGATATGACAAGTGCAAGTCCGGGAAGTTTGATCTTGATCGTCTTCCACAGATTGGCGGGAAGCCAGGTGCTGAAGAGGAAACATACGATAAAGAAAACTCCGTATTGCTTTAAATATTTGATATAGTCCTCCCTGAAACTCGACCAGGGGCCCTGTCCGAAGAAGGGGAAAAGCCTGGTAAAGAGAACTGCAAGTCTGTCCATTTTCTCTTCGGCAAAGATTGCCCATGTAAGAGGGATCGCCAGGAGCATGTATATATGTCCGAAGAATTTAAACCTGTTGTAGAACTTTCCGATAAACAGTTTCTCTGTCACGATGAGGACAAATATCACGAGTCCCCATATGATGAAATTCATATGTCCGCCGTGCCATATACCCGTTAAGATCCATACTATGAGGAGATTGAATATCGTGCGGAAAGCACCTTTCCTGCTGCCGCCGAGAGGGATATATACATAATCCCTGAACCATGTGCCGAGCGTAATATGCCATTTGCGCCAAAATTCTGTCATCGTGACACTCATATACGGATGATCGAAATTATCAGGGATCCTGAATCCGAGCATCCTGCCGATTCCTATCGCCATGAGTGAGTATCCGTAGAAATCAAAGTAGAGCTGGAATGAATATGCGAATATGCCCATCCACGCAAGCGGCGTGGAGACATCTTCATATCCGATACTACCGACTGCCGCCCAGAGTTTTCCTATAGGGTTGGCAATGAGGACCTTAAGTCCGAGTCCTATCGCAAATGTGGTGACTCCGTCGAGTATCTTCTTTTCGTTTACCTGCCTGTTATCGAAATCGTAGCTGTAGAGGTCATAGCGAAGAATAGGACCCATGGTCAGCTGTTCAAACATGAGCATATACGTTCCGAACTTCAGGAGACTTTTTTCCGCAGGGATCGTGCTTCTCTTAACATCGATAAGATACGACAGTCCCTGGAATGTATAGAACGATATCGCAAGCGGCATCCCTGAAGGCGAGAGGTATTTAAAGTACCCGAGAAGTATCACGTGGAAGATCACGCACATCGCGAGAGGAAATCCTCTCTTCTCGCAGGACTCTATCACTCTTCCCGAATAGAAATCTATGATGATGCAAAGTAAAAGAACAACAAGCCACTCGGGATGTCCCCAAGTACCTATAGCATAGAAAAGTATGCTGAGATACATCAGCCTCGAGTCGCGTTTTCTGTCATCGCCGTTATAGTAAAGTAAAAAGAACAACGGCAGGAATATCCATATGAAGTGCAGATCACTGAATGCCATTTATAAACTCCTGTGCATCGTCCGGTATATCGTCAAGGCTTTCACTGCCGAGGTCAACATCGAGCGGTTTTTTCTTGAATAGTATGTCGTACATTACGGGTATGATATATAAAGTCATAAGCGTTGCATACGCGAGTCCTCCCGCGATAACAAGCGCCATACCTCTTCCCATCTGGCTGCCCATATCATCTCCTACGAGAAGGCTGCTCTCTGCAAGTATGGTCGTGAGTGCAGTCATAAGTATGGGACGCATTCTGGTCTTACCGGTGGCGACGAGAGCATCCTGTCTCTCTACTCCGCCCTTTCTTAACTGGTTGGTATAATCGACGAAGACTATACCGTTGTTAACGACCGTACCGAGCAGCATCAGGAATCCCATAAGAGAGATGATCGAGAGATTCTCTCCGGTAAACCATAATGCGAGCAGTCCGCCGGTAAATGCGAGCGGTACAGTAAACAGTATGATGAACGGACTGAGCAGACTCTGGAACTGTGCAACCATTACCAGATACACGAATGCGCCTCCGAGGAGGATTACCAGTGCCATCTGCTCTATCATCTTATTTACACTCTCGGACTCTCCTGTCAGATCGAGGGTATATCCGTCAGGCATCTCATACTGCTCGAGGAGAGGATTGAGTTCACGTGACAGCAATGTCGTATTGTATCCGTCAGCCACTCCTGCGGTTACGGTTATATAGTGGCTCTGATTCTTTCTTGATATGGAGTTGACGCCTTTTTCCTTTACTATCTCGGCAAACTCCGAAAGCGTATGGTCTACGGTGATCTCTTTTCCGTCATCATCCTTCTCTGTCACGGGGAATTTGTAATCCATTATATTATCCGTCGAGAGAGGGTCGAGACCGGTCTTGATCCTGACGTCCATATCGACATCTCCGATCGTTACGGTGACTGCGGATGCGGATGTCGTAAGTTTGCTGTTGAGCTCCATAAAGATCTGCGCTGCGGTGAGTCCGTATCTCATCGCCTTGTTCTTGTCGATATTGAGATGGAGCACAGGATCTGCATCCTCCTGCCCATTGGTGATATCTACATATCCGGGTACTGTAGCAACGATATCCATAAGGTCCTCACTGATATCGCGCAGCTTATCATAATCATCACCGTACACGCTGATGGACAGACCGCTTCCGAGTATCTGCGACATCTGATCCATACCGGATGAGATCGAGAACTCTCCGTTAAGATCCTGCCCTGCAGCCTCTATCTCTTTCATCATTCTCTTTACCTCGGATGCTCCCGCATTCTCATCCTCAGTAAGTATCATAAGTGAAAAACGAGTATGATCATCCGATGTCATATTCATGAGAAGTGATTCGTCACCGCCTGTGATGATAGCTACGGATCCTATACCGTCTATTGCACACACCTTCTGCGAGAATTCATCCATCTGTCTGTAATTCTCGGCCCTATCGGTATCTTCCGCAAATGTGATATCTGCTTCTATCTGGTTACTTGCGATCTCGGGGATCATGACTATACCCATAGTCACAACTCTCCATATGGAGAGCACAAGAAGACCAATCGCTGCGAGAAGAGGTATCCACTTTCTCTTGAGGCAGAATGAAAGCGATGCTCCATACACATCCTGTATCTTGTCAAAGAATCTGTGCTCCTTCGGCTTGGTCTTCCTGAGGAGTGTAGATCCTGCCGCAGGCACTACCGTCATCGATATGAGAAGTGATGCGAGCAGACAGAATATGATGGTGAGCGACATGGGCATCATGAGTTCTCTGACCATACCCGAGGTGTAAACCATGGGGATGAAAACACATACAGTAGTGAGTGTCGATGCAAATACCGCCCCGGCCACCTGATTGGTTCCCTGTACTGCTGCCCTCGGAGCTTCTATACCGCGCCCTCGCAACCTGTAAATATTCTCTATGATGACTATCGAGTTGTCGACGAGCATTCCTATTCCCAGCGCCATACCCGAGAGAGACATCATGTTGAGCGATATTCCCGAGAAGTACATGGCAACAAGTGCGGTGAGCACACTTAAGGGAATACTGATCGCAACAACTATGGTGGGCAGGAAGTCACGAAGGAATATCGCAAGGATCAATATCGCAAGCGCTGCGCCTATGATCATATTCTTTACGACATTCTCTACGATGAGATTGATGTAATCTCCCTGGTCCATAACCTTTACGACGGACAGACCGGGATACTGCTCACGAAGTCTCTGTGCTTCCGCATTTACAGTCTTACTTACTTCATTCGTTCCGCTCGTGCTTGCTTTAAATACCGCGAGGAGCACGGAAGGCTCTCCGTTAAGTCTGGTATACGTAGTCTCGGTATTGTCTATGACGGTGAGGTTTGCTACATCCTTTACCCTTACGTCGCCGATGTCGTCTATCTTTACAAGTACGAGGTCTTCTATCTCCGAAATGCTCTCATAGTTTTTGCCGACCTTTAAGAGCCAGGAGTTGTCATCGCTGTCGTCGATATATCCTGCGGGCATCTCAAAGTTCTGCGCATAAAGGATCTGTGAAAGTGTTTCCAACGTAAGGAGCTTGTCTGCGTTAGCACTTCTTAATGCCTCCGCTTTCTGACGCTCAAATTCCTTAAGCCCGTCATTGTACTGTTCCCATCCGTCATCTATCTGCTCCTGCGCACTCTGAATGGAATCCCATCCCTGACGAAGCTGCTTGTCGGCATCCTTTATCTGATCGAGTCCGTTGTCTATTGCTTTCTGTCCGGATTCTATCTGCGCTTCTCCGGCTGCGAGCTGAGCATCTCCCGATCCGAATCCTGCTGCCGCTTCCATCTTTGCTCTCTCGAGCGCTTTATACGCATCACTTAAGCTGGTTACTTTTGCAGCGTTAAGGATGGCGGTTATCTGACCGTTGTATGTAGCGATCGCGGTATTGGCTGTAGCGATCTGTCCATCGATCGCAGCGATCTTAGCTTCGATAGCGGTAACATCTGCCGGAGGATCGGCTGCGAGAGCTGCATCTTTCTGTTGTTCCAGAGTGGCTTTGCCCTGCTCAAGAGCGGCCTTCGTTGCCTGCTGCGTTGCTATCTGTGCTTCGATCGGCGCTATCGTCGCATTTAATTTATCGAGACCTTCACTTGCCTTTGCGAGCTCATCATAAACTGCAGACTTCTGATCGTTTAATTCCGATCTTGCATCCTCGAGTTCCTTTCTCGCATCATTGATATCGAGCTGACTCTGATAGAGATCGACTATTGAGTCATTAAGCTTTTTTTCCGATTCGCGCAGATCACTCTTATTCTTGTCGAGATCCTTCTGGCCGTCCTCAAGCTTCTGCTTTGCCTCATCGAGTTCATCCATCGCATCGTTAAGTTTATCTTCTGCGATCTGAAGGATTTTTGCATTAAGTGCATCCACCTTCTTCTGATCCAGTTCTATCTGGATGGACTTCTCTATCATACCGAGGCGGGTTACGTTTGCTACACCCTCCTGTCTCTCAATGGCAGGCGCGATAGTCTCATCGACGAATCGGCTGACCTCCTCTATCGACTTGCCTTCCATTCCGATAGCGAGGTATTCGTTTGCAAGCATATCTGTACTGATCTCAAGTACCTGAGGCATCCCTACATCATCGGGGAAAGTCGCCCTTACGGTATCGAGCGCTGTGTATACCTTTACGAGTACGCTGTCGAGATCCGTTCCGTCAGCAAACTCAAGCTCGACGAGACCGTAATTCTCGTAGCTCTCACTGTAGACATTTTTAACACCGGAAATGGTACCGAAGGAACTCTCCATCGGAACCGCTATCGTCGACTCGACTCTCTCGGGGCTCGCGCCGGGATAAGTCGTAACGACGATGATATACGGAAGACTGATCTTGGGTAACAGATCGAGCTGCATCCTGGTAACGCTTACCACTCCGAGCATGATCATGATAAAGACCATGACCAGGATGGTAAAAGGTTTTTTTACACTAAACTTTGACATCTGCTTTCCTTATATTTATACAGTACAAAAAAGAAGGGGCTGCTCCTTCTGTCAAATGCCCGATTTATGCACATTTCGCTCTATTATAACAACATAAATCCACAAAATACAACGATTTGCGAAAAAAAAGTGTGCAAGAAATGCGCTTTTGTAGTATGCTTGTGATGTGTGACCACAAGATATAGACGTCCAAGTAATCAGACCACAATTTTCTTGATCAAGGAGATATATCATGAAAAGGATAATGACGATCCAGGATATTTCATGTCTCGGAAGATGCAGCCTCACCGTCGCTCTTCCCATTCTGTCCGCGATGGGTTTTGAGACAGCTATCGTTCCCACTGCGGTCCTCTCCACTCATACGCAATTTAACGGATTTACTTTTCACGATCTCACCGATGAGATGGAGAAGATAAAGGATCACTGGGTAAAAGAAAAATTTACATTCGATACCATATATACAGGATATCTCGGAAGTCAGAGACAGATAGAGATCGTAAAGAGTTTCTTTGAAACATTTCATGGTGAAAAGACAGTAAATATCGTTGATCCCGCTATGGCTGACAACGGCAGGCTCTATGTGGGATTCGATGAAGCATTTGCAAAAGAGATGCTCTCGCTTTGCATTCACGCAGATGTCTGCCTTCCCAATATCTCTGAGGCAGCGCTGATGCTTGGAACTCCTTATCCCGGGGAAGATGCTTCTGAGGAGACGATAGATTCTCTGCTTCGCGGACTTAGAGCTGCCGGATGCAGAATGCCGGTCATCACCGGTGTCACTCTCGATGACGGCACATTCGGATTCGTCGGATTAAATACCATTACCGGAGAGTTCTTCCGTTACGGCAATAAAAAAGTCCCGTTCAAATCTCACGGGACAGGAGATGTATTTGCATCGACATTTACCGGTGCGCTCACCGGCGGAAGGAACGTGTACGATTCACTCTGCATAGCTGCGGATTATACTGCCGCCTGCATCATGAATACTTACAACGAGCCTGTACCCTGCACTTACTCGGTAAATTTCGAAGCAGAGATACCTTATCTTTTAAAGAGAATGAAAGAGTGACATGCGTGTCACTTAGTTATTCATAGTCTGGATAGCTTCAATGATCCTGGGAACGAGCTGCTTTTTCCTCGATACGACTCCGGGCAGATCGCATATATCGTCATGAAGAGTCTCCTGTCCAAAGGAAAGAGACAATGTGTCATATGCGTCATTTCCGCCGTAGAGCACATATGATCCCTGCTCAAGTATATCCGTAAGCATGACAAATATCATATCGAGGTCCTTATCAAGCCTTACGCGATCCATATAATCGCGCAGGTTCCCCTCTATCGAATTAAGCTGTTTTCTGCTGATCGCCGAGATCTGTGCGACTCCGAATTTAACTTCATCCGTATCGAAAGTCTTGAAATCCTGATAGAAGATCTCCTCCGTTGTTCTGTCTCTGAAGTCAGATCCTGCTTCAAACATACTGATCGCGAGCTCTTCATAATCAACGCCGGCTATCTGTGCGAGCTCTTTAGCCGTCTTCACATCCTGCTCCGTGCATGTGGGAGATCTGAACATAAGCGTATCGGAAAGTATCGCTGAGAGCATGAGACCTGCCATAGTCTTGTCTATCTCCACACGCCTCTCTTTGTACATGCCCGCGATGATCGTACTGCAGCATCCGAGCGGCTGATTGCGGAACATGATGGGTTGTATGGTCTCGAGCGATCCGAGTCTGTGATGATCTACTATCTCCAGGATCTCTGCTTCATCTATACCATCCACAGCCTGCGTCTTTTCATTATGATCGACAAGAATGACTTTCTTTTTTGTCATGTTGAGGAGGTGCCTGCGAGAGAACATTCCGACGTAATGTCTCTGCTCATCAACGATGGGGAAGTCTCTGTGCCTGATCTTTGCTATCCTCGTCTGCACTTCGTCAACATAATCGTCGAGATCGAAAGTGACGAGATTGTCCTTCGTCATGAAATACTTGATGGGTATGCTCTGATGAATGAGTCTGGCAGCGGTAAAACTGTCATACTCAGTCGCTATCAGCACACAGTCTATGCTTTTGGCTTTCTCAACAACATCTGCAGGGAGCTCCTTTACATCCGTGACGATCATGCAGCTCGGATTCTCGTCCAGCGCGATCATCAGCCTTTCTTTGATATTGCCGAGTATGACGAGATCGTTCTCTTCTATTTCCTTTCTCAGTGAATCATCGTCTCCTGCGGCTACGACTACCTTTCCCTGCACGAAGTAGCCATGCTCATTTCCCGTTAAGAGATTTCCCTTTAAGGTCTCTATTATATTCTTATACTGGGTACGGGCCCTTGAAAGTATCGTATTGTCGAGGATATCCATATATGAATAAGCAATATCTCCGTTTACTATAACACCTTCCAGACGCCCCTGATCGGATACTATGGGAAGAGTGACCGCAGACTCGGACTTCATGAGCTCCCAAGCCTTCTTAAGGGAATAATGGCTGCTCACCCCGGAGATCTTCCTGAAAGCTATGTCGCTGATCTGAGTTCCCACATGGAAAATAGTCTTCGGCTCCTCCACCGAGAATCTCTTCAGCACATATTTGGTCTCTTCATTTAATGGGCCGGCTTTGAGAGGAAGAAATGTCCCCTCTTCGGTCAGATTTTTGAGATTGGAATAGCTGATCGCCGCGCATATGGAATCCGTATCGGGGTTTTTATGCCCGATGACGTATACAGGCCTGTTTTCTGCCGGGGTTTCCTGTGTTTTACTCATTTTACCCTCCCATATCCTGCGATGACTTATGGCTATTTTACCATTTAATACGCGGCATGTAAATTTGAGAAAATTTCATAAAACTAGTGCCTCGCAGGCTCTTATCTGTTAGAATAGTAGAGATGATCTTACTGTTGTAAAGGTGGTTTTATGATGTACACTCAGATCATAATCATAGCGATCCTCATTCAATTCATCATAAACTTTGATGTTATGCTGAAAAGATCCGATGAGGACGTCTTCCCGGCACACGGATATTACCGTAATTTCCTGTACGGCCTGATTCCTTATTACCTGACTGATGCGGCCTGGGGATACTTTGAATCAAAAGGTCTGCTGGATCTTCTGTATTTCGATACGGTCATCTACTTCATCGCTATGGCCGTGTCTGTATTTCTTTGGACCAAATTCGTCATCGCATTTCTTAACGATACCGGAGTATTCAATCTGATCCTCAAATTTATCGGATTCACTTTTGTCATAGTCGTATGCATCCTGATGCTGGTCAATGTAAAAGATCCTATGGTTTTCAAGGTTGGAGAAGGCTGTGAATATATCCCCGGACATGGCAGATTCATTATCCTTCTCGTTCAGACATTTATCTTTGCACTTACATCCATGCATACTTTCGTTCTGAGCGTCAGGACTTCAGGACGTTCCAGGCGTCACCATATAACGATAGGTGTCAACAGCATCGTAATGATGGTACTGGTAGCGCTCCAGATGGTATATCCTGTTTATCCTATCTACAGTGTCGCATGTCTCCTCTGCACTTGTCTCGTCCACACTTTCGTACTTGAGGATGAAAAGAACGACAGACGTAAGGAGCTCGAGAAGCTCTTTAAGATCGAGGATACACAGGCTAAGGAGCTTATTTCCGCCAAGAGACGCGCATATACCGATTCCCTTACAGGCGTAAAGAATAAGCATTCATATATCGAGATGGAGAACGATATAAACGACAGGATCGGCGGACAGCTCATCAAAGAGTTCGCAGTTATCGTCTTCGACCTCAACGGACTTAAGAAAGTCAACGATACCATGGGGCATGAAAAGGGAGATGCTTTTATCATCTCTGCATGTGATCTCATTCAGTCATATTTCAAGAACAGTCCTCTCTACCGCATCGGCGGCGACGAGTTTGTAGCCATACTCGAAGGTGATGATTACAATCTCCGCGGATCGATACTCAGACAGTTCAATGAGAAAATGGAAGAGAATCTAAAGACCGGCGAAGTAGTTATCGCGGCCGGAATGGATGTCTTTGATTTCGTTCATGATGTCGATTTCCATACCGTATTTGAGCATGCAGACAAGAAGATGTATGAACGCAAGAAAGAGCTCAAGGAAATGGGAATGAACTGATACTCTGATTGGATCAGATCACATCAGTCTCTTGTATATATCAAGCATACTTTCAATCTGATACTGCAAAAGCCACGCTGCGTTATTATACTCCGGTGTGGCTTTTATTGATTTGATAAGCTTGGGATAATACTCTTCGGTCTCTTTGATCATACGATAGATACGATCCCTGCTGAGTCCCCAGGACATCGTCGTCAGGTTATTGCAGCGGTCCAGACACTTTACAAGTGCAGCCTTGGGATTTGCAACTATCGCCTTGTAATAATCCTTCATTATCTTGTCACGGTTCTCATCGGTAGTCCTTTCATGTGAGACCAGACCGATGATCTCCTTAATATCATCGCTCACGGGAAGTTCATCAAGAGTCTTTCCGCATTCCTCTATTACATCATGAAGCATGCACGCAGCAATAATATCATCCTCAACAATATCCATTGACAGAGCATGACATGCGAGATTGAGCGGATGATAGATATAGGGTACTTCGGATTTTTTTCTCTTTTGTCCTTCGTGTGCCGCCACTGCGAAATCAATGGCTTTAAGTGAATTGAAGAGCTTGAAGTTCTTGGCCGTGGTCTTGACGTAGGTCTTCATGTGCTCCCAGTTATAGATATTCTCTTTGGTCTTGAAGGCCTTCTGCTTTTCCTCGGCGATGGAGGATACCGACACATCAAAGACTTCCGCGAGCTTTATAAGTCTCTCGGTATCGGGCTTGTATTCATCTCGCTCCCATGAGGAAACAGCCTGATATGTAATACCCAGAGCCTCCGCTACCTGCTCCTGTGTAAGATTTCTTTCTTCTCTCAGAGTTTTGATGTTAAGACCTATACTCATCTTTTGGTCCTCCTGCGCATAAAACCATAAGATGCTGTCAATCCTGTCAGAGAAATCAGGGAGATGACCTCCGCTACCTTCCATAATACAGGACTTTCGAACCTGATTTCAACATTTCCTTCATAATTTTTCGGAATATTTACTGCTGCGAGGAAATTGAAACCGTAATGGGGCGTGATCTTTTCCCCGTTTTCAAGATAGACGACGTATCCGGGATAGAGTAATTTATCTATCGTGAGGTCTCTGTCCTCATCATCATTTTTGACATACATCAGTATCCGGTCATCTTTTCTCCGGGCTATACGGTACTCTTCGAAGTCTTTATTCTCGGGAACATAATCCAATTTTCCCAACTCGACAGCCGATACCAAATATTCTGCGGAACCTGCATTAAAGGAATTAACCTCGGAGTAGTCCCTGTAATCTACAGGAGTATATCCTCTCAGATATGAGATAAAGAACATTACTGTCCCCAGTACGGCAACACCTGCAAAGAACATACCTGCTTTTTTTGCAGAAGATCCTTTAAGACCCTTAAGTACCGTACAGAAGAGAATGACAATAAACAGCGATGCCGGCGCCAGATACCTCCATGGGAACTGGACCTTAGTGAGGAATCTGAAAAGATGCGTCCTCCCCTCAAGCGTATTCCACGGGAAGAGATTCGTTGACATCCAAAGGCATAGGATGGACATGAGCGTCAGCGCGATAGTTTCGTGTTTCCTCATCCTTACCGCAGATATTATCATTCCAAACAGCAGAGCCCCTATAAGAGCCATTCCCACTGTAAGCTGCATCCTCTGCTCATAGTAGATCGAATTGCTGCCAAAGGGATCTTTGAAAAATGAAAATATATCTCTTACGGATGCTCCGTATTCCCTGATCTGAGCCGCATCTGCACTTGCGCTCAACCTGCCTCCTCCATAGATCGGAACGTTCATATAATAATCCATGAAAGGAACCAGAAATCCTATACTCAACAGAATTGTCCAAAACGCAGAGATGCATACTGCTATGATCGACTTTTTTCTGAACAGCTTTTTTACAAACAGGAGACCGGTCATGCTCAGCATAAACACACTTATCACTGCGCTCAGGATATGAGTGCAGATAAGCCCCGCTATTCCGACAGCAAAGAGAACAGTATATCCAAAGAGTTCTTTTAAGTCCGATCTGTCGGATATGACTGTCTCATAAAACGCCAATGCGATGATGGGGAAAAATATGAATGCACAATACTCTCCGACAGAATTTCTGATATAGACATCCAGAAATCTGTATGCCGAAGTCGTATAGAGTATCATTCCTATGATCGAGATAAATCTATCCTTGAAGATACCATACAGAGAATAGAATGATACCGCACATATTACGAGATTGATCACGAAGATGAAAATCTTATACGCAGTGATGACAGGAAGTCCGGCTATCCGCAGGAGTGCAGGAAAATACAGAAGGAAATCACCATAGTATATCCCGACCGGATATCCCTTACCGGCAAACCATACCGACTGCATCTTAACAGGGAAGTGTCCTGCAAGGAGTCCTTCCTTTATTCCTTCTATACGAGAGAGGTGGAAAAAGAGATCCTGATTCGATGCACCGTCCACACCTCGGAGAAACAGCGGTAACGATGTCAGAATACCTGTAAGTATGATCATGAATACAGGATTACAAAGTATTCTGCTTATCCCGCTGTTCTCTATTCTTTTGTTGTCTTTATTAACAGACGTCATTTAAACCTTTCCGGAGATAAAAAATTCAGCTACTCTGTCAAAAAAGTCAGGTGCTTCCTCATAGAGGCCATGTCCAAGTCCTTCATATATATGAAGCTTTGCCCCGGGGATCTTCTCCGCAAGTTCCTCTGACTGTTTGCCACCCACTATGCGGTCATCACTTCCGCCTATAACAAGAGTGGGACAGGTGATCTTGCTTAGTTCATCATATGCGTCATGTGTCAGACAACTGTCTGCCTGAGTGAGAAATCTGTCGAAGCTCTTGGGTCTTCCGTAATTGCCGAGAAGCATATACTGCTTTTTGGAAGACTCCAGTCTGGCGGGAGAATACGCTCTCTCAGCGGTGTCCATCATTATCTCTTTGTATCCGCCTCTCTTGGCCATCTCCATCCATCCGGGAATGACATCCTTAGCTACCTCTCCGGCTCTTGCATGTGTCACCGTAAGAACAAGCTTTGATACTTTCTCAGGATGATCGATCGCCATCCACTGAGAGATCATTCCTCCCTGAGAGATACCGATGAGATTTACTTCCTTTAATCCAAGCGCTTCAAATGCTTCGTTAAGATCCGAAGCCATATCACGCGTAGTCATCTTTTCCGGAAGATCTCTCTTTCTGCTGAACACATATACGGTAAACTGCTTTGCAAATTTGCGATAGAGTATTGCAAAAGGGATCGCAAATCCTTTGACAGTTTTAAGTCCGTCGCCTACTCCCGGGATCATAACTGCGATGCGCTCGCCTTTTCCGAAGCGCACATAATCCATCTTTCCGCACCCTAGATCAAGGCATCCGTTCTTTGCATTTAGAAACATTTATCTTCTCCTTTTACTGTTCCTTACGGCACAGACCATGATAATGAGCAGTAAGAGTACCAGCACGCAGATAACCGGAACCATGACCGCAGAGAGTATATCGGACTGTGTTTTCTCGGGCCCGGTGACTTCCGGCTGTGCTTCAGATTCCCCGGTCTGCGTCTCCTGCTCCGATATCACCGGTTCCGGTTCCGGCTCCGGTTCAGGTTCAGGTTCAACATAGACATCTATACTCTTGAAATCCGATCTGTATGAATATCCGCAACCCTTACATATATTGGTCGTGTATCCGTATACTCCCTCTGCGGGATCACTTACAGTCGTCTCGTATTCCGGCGATTCACACATGCAGGGATACAGATCTTTATCATATTCAAAAATCTCTCTTCTCTCAAATCCCGTGATATCATTTCTGTCCTTGGTAAGAGACCAGTTCATGATCTCACCGATATCACCAACGCAGTATGCACGTCTGTTGCGATTGTCCTCAAAGAAATTGATAAATCCCATAACGGAATTATCATCGATATTACTCATATGTTCGACACCGTGGGGAAGTATGAACATTCCTCCTATACCGCCGTCGTGGACATATCCGTGATCGGAGTCATATCCTTTGATATTTACAGTGTTGTTGGTAACGCTCGGGTATCCGTTTGCATAGACACCTCCCATGAACTGTTCATCTTTCCATTCGATATCGGTATCGATACAGATAAGCGTAACGTCAACATTGCATGAGTCTATCTCGCCGTTTCCGTATCCTAAGATACCTCCCACTCCGAAGGACTTTCCGTTAGAAACGATCTTTGCGGTTCCCTCTATGATGCAGTTCTCTATACGGCTGTCAGCCATATATCCCGCTACGGTTCCGATATAGACATTATCGTCGAGACTGACATCCACATTTACGCCGAGCAGGAGAAGATCCTTTACCGTAGCGTTTTCCAGTGCGCAGAAAAGTCCGGCAAAGTATGTATCATAATCTTTCCAGTTGCCGTCGATGGTATTTCTGACTGTGCTCCCCACCTCTTTGACTGTGAGATTCATCAGTGCATGACCGTTGCCGTCGAATGTACCGGTAAACAGATCTATCGGAGTCCAGGTCTCTCCGCTGCAGTCTATATCATATATGAGCTTGTAGTTGCCCGCCGGATCGTCCTTTATCTTTAACAGATCTTCGTAAGTCGCGATCTCAGTCACTTCACCGGATGCGCTCTCGGGAATTGCCGATCCCGAAAAAGTGAAAAACGCCAGCATCATGACAAAGATCGAAAGCAGCTTTTTCATTTTAATGTCTTTTCCTTCCTTATATACCGCGAACGCCGGAGCACTTCTCGATGGTATCTATGGTTCCGTCTTCATTATAGGTAAATTCAGCAACACAGACGCTTCTGTGGAAGAGACTTCCTCCGGGAAGCTCATCGGTATGATAGAAGAGATATGAGTGGCCCTTATAATCACATAAGCCCGGATGATTGGTAAAGCAGGGGCCCTCCTCCATAAGGACTCCCCTGTAGACCCAAGGTCCGGTCGGAGAATCGGAAGTGGAATATCCGAAATGCTCGTTTCTCTTCTCTCCTTCAGCAAAGGCGGCAAATACCATATAGTACAATCCGTTTCTCTTGTAGAACCACGGTCCTTCTCCGTATGTGGTACCGGTCATATGACTTCCTTTACCGAAAGATTCCACGGCCATCGGGATCTTAACCACTCCAACGCTCTCGTCTATGGAGATCATATCCTCATTCAGTTTTACATATCGAAGTTCCGGATTTCCAAAATAGAGATACGCCTGTCCGTCATCATCTATGAAAACAGTAGGATCGATGTCATTCCAGTCACCTTCGTCTACGAGAGGATGTCCAAGATCCTTAAATGGTCCTGCGGGAGAATCGGATACTCCGACTGCGATCGCCATACCTCCGTCTGTCTTGTGAACGGGACAGTAGAGATAGAACTTACCGTTCCTCTCGATACACTGCGGCGCCCAGGCTCTGTCGTCTGCCCACTCGATATCATCGAGTGAGAAGATCTTGCCGTGATCGGTCCAATTCACCATGTCCTTTGTTGAGAAACATCTCCAGTCGTACATGGTATAGAAATTGTTTACCAGCTCATCCTCGTCATGTGTGGTATACAGATATAAAGTATCTCCGTACACCATAGGAGCGGGATCGGCTGTATAAATGTCGGAAGTGATGGGATTCTTACTCATTAATTCTGACATATTATTTTCCTCCATTTGCCATAAGATCATACACATTTAATGTTTCATCCGTGCGCTGTTCTTCGTCTATTATCCCGGGAACCTGCTCTGTAACATAGGTTTCGCCTGACTCCCGATCGATATAATACCTGGTCAGTGCTGCTGTATATGATCTGTAGAGTACCACGATCTCCTTATCATCACTTGATACAACCTCCCAATAAGTGGGATACTCTCCTTCGTTAACCATCTTTTCCAAATCGGGATTGCCTGATATGCAATAATCACGGATGGCTTCGAGAGCCTGATCGTCGGTCAGCTTTTCCTGTGACACAGAATCATCCGCGGGTGCAGCATCATCTACAGGATCCTGCGATTGGGTTTCAGATACTACAGGCTCGGACGTAGGCTGCTGCCGATCCCCCTTTCCCGGTATTAACAGACCACAGCCCGATAACGAAAGCGCTGTCATTATTATCAGTATTTCCTTACAAATCTTTTTCATCTCTGTCTCCTTTTTTTGTGCCTATACAAGTCAGTCCTCAAACAGAAGGTCACGAAGCCTGGGATGGATCACACCGTAAGCAGGTCCGTAGCCTCTGACATGCATGGTAAATACGAGTGAAGTATGTGATATGCTTTCCATGATAAGAATGCTTCCCGCTGCTCCGTCCCATCCGAACACTCCTGCCGGTGCGGGTGATCCTAACTTTGCAGGATCCATAAGGACCTGCATTCCGCATCCGTAGCCGTAGCCGACGCGGCCCATATTATTCTCGATATCCTTAAGCGAGTCAGGTCCAAGGAGGTTTTGCTTAATGATCTCTACGGTCTCGGGCTTAAGTATCTTTGCTCCGTTCTTTCCTGTTCCTCCGCAGCTGATCGCATCACCAAGCACAGCATAGTCTTCGGTGCAGCTGATAAGTCCGGCACCTCCACTCTCATAACTCTCAGAAAGTTGGTAATTGCAAGAAGGCTCCATGGGAACGATCTTGCCTGTCTGTTCCTGATATACGTACTGATCTGCAAGAGTATAGGGAAGTCCTTTTTCTTTACGTCCTTCATTTGTAAGCTCTGTATTGAGAGGAGCTGCAAAGAAAGTATGTTCCATACCGAGCTTGTCCCAAATATTCTTTTTCAGATACTCTCCGAATGACATTCCCGATATCTCTTCTATTATAGCTGCTGCCACATCGTGGCTGAGACTATACAGGAAATGCGTACCCGGTATGAATTTAAGCGGTGTCTCGGGAATGGCATCCACGATCTGTCTGGTGGTCGCTTTCATGCCTTTCTCAGCAAGTACTCTCTTTATCCCGGCTCTCTCCAGATCATAATCTATGCCTGACTGCATAGACAGCAGATGCTTTACCAGGAGAGGTCTGTCCGAAGGAACAGCCGATCCGTCTTCAAGTTTCAGGTTTTTGTATGCGGGAAGATATTTCGAAACCTCGTCATCAAGTGATGCTTTCCCACTCTCTACCAGCTGCATAAATGCAGTCATCGTCTGGATCTTTGTCATGGAAAACATCAAATAGAGCTGATCCGCTCTGATAGGAACCGTATGAGCATGGTCCGATGTTCCGTCCATATGTCTGTACAGAACCTCATGATCTCTGCTGATCATACAGTCAAAAGAGGGAAGACCTCCCTCTGTCAGCGAATCCAGAAAGTTCGTGATCTTGTCAAAATTCATCTCTAACCTCCATAAGCTTCAAGGAGCCCTTGTATGCGCCCGACCTCTTCAGGGATATTCAGATGCTCCGGGCAGTCCTTCATACATATTCTGTCCGTACAATGTCTGCAGTGCATATATGTCTTTTCCAGATCCATTTTCAACTTACCTATGGCCCAATATTCCTTGCCCAGATGAAAATAGTTATACTGTCTGAAGCTTGTATGGATCTCGTGTCCATGAGGACATATACATCTCTCACATCTGTTACAGCATATGGGATCAAATCCGTCACTCAGTCTGTCACATACTTCCTTAAAAGAAAAGTGAACCTGAGGATATTCAACCGCAAATGCGTCCTTCTCCTGCTCAAATGTTCCGATGCCAAGGAGTGCACACGAGAAGGGATACTCAAGTATGCCTCCTATCAATTCCGGTATCGTAAAGGGACCTATCAGCAGTCCTGCTGCATATACCTTATTAAGTATAAACCCTTTTTCCCTAAATGCTTCTTCTTTTTTTATCCGATCCAGCATACCTCTCTCGAGGATATTGCCGCTGCCCTGCAGTATATCGACTCTCGGGTCCCTGGCTGCACGGTAGAGTACGCTGTAATAGTGCGATGCAATGCCCGTGAAACCTATCTTTCCCTCTCTTTTGAGGTCATAGAGTGCTTCGAGGGCACCTCCCTTACCGAATACTTCATCGGCATTATCATCATCAACCTGATGAACAAAATATATATCCGGTTTCGTACCGAGATGCTCAGTCGATCTGAGTACTTCGCGATATATACTTCCTCCTCCGTAGAATCTTGCCTTGTCCGAGATGATGATCTTACTTCTGTCTATGGTCTTGGCGAATTCACCCAGTTTGATCTCAGCATCTCCATATTCTTCGAGGATGGCAGTGTCAAAGAAATTGCATCCATGATCATATGCCTTCTTCATGATCGCTACGGCAGTGTCCGTATCCGGGCTGTAGAATTTCGGCAGAACCGGAACATGCCCGCTGAGGATCGGGATCGTTCCGAATCCCAGTTCAGATACCTTTAGTCCTGTTTTACCTAGCCCGCGGTATCTCATTCGGGCCTTACCTTATCGTCTTTATTGTAGCGATGTATCTGCAGATGATCACAGTAAGCAAACGCTTTGTCTGAAATGATCGTATCCTCAGGGATATAAGCATCCGTCAGCGAGTCGCAAAACGCAAAGCTTTCCGTCTCTATCTCCTTAACAGACATCGGAATATAAATCGTCTTTAAAGACTTACAGCGAAAGAATGCTCTCTCAGGAATTCTCTCGATTGCTCCGGACAGATTGATATCCTGGAGACTTACGCAGTGCTCAAAGCATCTGCTCCCTATCTCACATAAGCTCTCCGACAGATCGATCGATTCCAGAGACTGACATCCGGAAAAGGCGAGGGCACCTATCGATCTAACCGCATAGGCTTTGGTTACCGCTCTTAACCACTTACTGTTCTCAAAAGCTGACTTACCGATACTCTCCGTACATTCCGAAAGA
Organism: Lachnospiraceae bacterium UBA3638; assembly: GCA_002373595.1. GTDB lineage: Bacteria > Bacillota > Clostridia > Lachnospirales > Lachnospiraceae > AC2028. The sequence goes on from DFKT01000100.1 coordinate 35,325, forward strand.
GAGATTTCTTCCAGCAGATGACAGTCCTTATATACTCCTTCTCCTACGGACTTTATACCTTCGGGGAATGTAAGCCTCGTGATATTTCCTGTGCTTTCGATCAGATTGTTTTCTTCATCAAGTTTAAAGCAGTTGATGCATTCCGAGAATATCTTCTTTATCTGCTCCGGATAATCTGCATTTATGAGATCGGCAACGCTCACCAACTCATAAGTTTTTCCGGTATGGTCGGTTATCTTTTTGAGATTAATGCAATTCCTGAATGCAAGTGATTCTATTGCAATCCTGTCTGATGGGATCGTAATAGATGTGATATCAATATTTCCGCCAAAGCTCCAGCTGGCTATCCTTTTAACTCCGGCCGGAATCTCCACATCCCCTTTACAATACGAACCGTCCAGCAGGATTCCGTTTATGATTACCGTTTCCTCCTTGTCTCTCAGTTCAGAGATCCATGCTGTCTGGGCAAATGCGCGACTTCCGAATACCCGCACGGATTCATGGATATCGATCTGCATCAGTCTTAAATGATCCTTGAAGACTTCCTGCCCTATCTCCTCTATATCTCCGGGTATGGTGATACCTGATGCATCCTGCAGATATGCTGTCAGCTTTTTGCGATCAATTATCTCAAAACATGTATATACGGAAGATATCAGTTCTCTCACAGGACCGGGATAAGGATTACCCACACGGTTTAAGCTGTCCGAGAATCTTCCGAACTCATACACTTTGCCGTCATACGTAACTGTGTGCATACGAGTGCATCCCGTAAATGCTCCGCTCTTAAGGACCGTATCATCAGAGAATGAGACATGCTCCAGAGATGAGCAATCGGCAAATGCATGATATCCGACTTGTATATTGCCAAGCGAGATACTCTTTAATGAATCACACCTTTCGAAAGCTCTCTCGCTTATACTCTTTACACCGCTTAGATCAAATGATTCGAGACCTGTGCATTCGTCAAAACATCTTGATCCTATTTCTTCAAGGCCTTCGGTCACGAATTTCTTTAGCCGGTAGCATCCGGCGAATGCTTCAGCGGACAGATGCTTTACACCTGTGATCTTTACTTCCTCCAGATTTCTGCAATATGAAAATGCACCCTCTCCGATCTCACAGACATTTAGATTAATCCTCTTAAGATTCGGACAGTTGGAATATGCTCCTTTCTCTATCACACACTCGGGAGAGTCGATAGTAACTTCCTCAATATCCGTACGTCCGGCATTTGCATATTTCGCTATTCTCTCCTCTCCCGGATTCACAGAGACGGCAGTGTCGCTCTTCCTCCTCTGCGGCTTAACATCAGCCTGAGAGAAATGCTCCGATTTATAGAAAGCATATGGATGTATATCCGCATGCGTCGGCCACGGATCAAATGACGGAAGCGTAAAGCATCTCCTGAAAGCATACTCTCCGATGAATTCCAGTGAGTCCGGGATATTGCATTTTAACAGTTTCTTGCACTCAGCAAATGCTTCTCTCTCTATCCTCTTTAATCCGTCAGGTAAAATGATCGTCTGCAGGGTAAGACAGCCCTCAAACGCTTCCTCTCTTATTTCGCGCAGATTCTTCGAACAGATGACGGTTTTTAATCTCTCATTTCCGAAAAAACACCTCTCTCCGATGATCTCGACTTCATCAGGGATCTGTATCTGCTCTTCATTTCCCATATATCTGACAAGTGTCCGGCCACTGATATAAAAATCTCCAAGTACCTGATCCCTTATGGCATTCACGGTATCATTCTCAGAGAATTCATCAAGGTTATATTCCCTTCCGGACAGATTTATCCTTTTCAGATTACAGCATCCTCGAAACGCTTTCGGATCCAGAGAGAAGTCTTCATTCTGAATGATCACTTCTTCGAGACTGATACAGTTCAGGAATGCGTTTGCTCTTATTTCCCTGAGTGTCTCAGGAAGCGAGATGCTTATGATTCCCTTTTTATCATAGAAACAACTTTTCCCGATCACGGTTATCCCTTCGGGAACTGTAAATTTTTTAAGATTGATATTAAATGAAGTAAGCTCTCCATCCTCTATTTGCAGAGAATGATATACGCTCCTTGCAATAGACTTAATGACATCCGGATGTGCTGCGTGCGAATCCATTGCCTCGATCAGATTATCGATCTCAAATACTTCACCTGAAAGCACGATCTTCTTAAGATGGATGCAACCCTCAAATACCTCATCTGAGAAATTGGAATCGTCGATATTCTTGTTTAAAGAGATCTCTCTGAGAGAAAGATTATGTGAAAAGACTGCTCTTCCGATCTTTTCGGGGCCTTCGAGGACTACTTTCTTAACACCGTCACAATACAGGAATGCATAACTGTCCACCTTGGTCAGCGACTTAGGAAAGATCATCTCCTCAATACCGTGACATCTGTGAAAAGCATATTCTCCTATCTCGGTGAGTCCATCGGGGAAATTGATCTCCCTTAACTGCCTGCAACCCTTGAATGCATGCGCACCGATCCCCCTTACTGTCGAAGGGATCTCCACTCTTGTGAGCCAGGACATTCCTTTAAAGACTCCTTCTCCGATGGCATATATCCCTTCGGGGATAACGACCTCAGGTCCGGACCCGTTATATGCTTTCAGTATTCCGTTTTCTGTCTCAAACAAGTCCGGCATTATCATCACTCCCGAATATCGCAGTGCACAGTTCTCTTAATTCGGAAACCTTTCCGCATTTATACAGATCCAATTTATACCTCTTGGTTCCGGGCTGCTTTTTCATGAAATATGAAGCAAGCTTTTTGATATATGTGAGAACATAGAGCTCATCGAAAAGCTCCTCTGCGATATCTATCTGTTCCAGTATAAGACTGAGTTTAGTGTCATTTATCTCTCTTCCGGTCAGAAGCGAAAAAGCAAGCGGATTCTCGAATCCGTATCTCGCAAGCATCACTCCGTCGGCTCCTGTCTTTTCCATCATCTCTTCGGCTTTTTCTTTTGAGTCTATTCCGCCGTTAGCAAAGACAGGTATACTGACTGATCTTTTGGCCAGTGCGATGTATTCGTAGAGAGGTTCACCGTCATACATCATATTTCTGGTCCTTCCGTGTACCGTGATCATATCCGCTCCGGAGCTCTCGCACATCCTTGCGAACTCTTCTATCACTATCCTCTGCGGATTCATGCCTATACGGCATTTCACGGATACTACCTTTCCGCTTCTCTTACAGCTCTCTATGATCTTGGATGCGCGCGGAATGTCATCCATCAGAGAACATCCTTCTCCGGATTTTATCACGTTCGGAACCGGACATCCCATATTGATATCGATCACATCAAACTTCTGTATGAGATCGCTCTTGACAGCTCGCTCAAAAACTGTCGGAACAGCTCCAAGGAGCTGAACGCATTTGAGCTTCTCCCGGGCGTCAGTGTAGAGAAGCTTCGTTGTCGCTTTGTCGTTGTACTTTAATGCATCCGCACTGACCATCTCGGTATATGCGCTTCCCGCTCCAAGCCTCTCGGCCATCAGTCTGAAAGGAAAGCACGTATATCCCGCAAGCGGAGCCATCAGAACATTTGACTTAAAGCGTACTCCGCCGATCATGATCTCTTCGCCAAGCTTCTTTATTTCTTTTATGTTTTCTGAATCTGTCATTCGGTAATCGATACCTAGTAGATCTCTCTTCCCTTTTCGTCAGGTATTCCGCTCTTTCTGAAGAAATAGGAATTAACCTGGTCACACCACTCACGGGCATTTACCAGCTGACGATCAAATCTTTCGCGGACATTTTCAAAGATCTCATCGTCAACTTTTCCTTTTAATGTATCCCACTTTGCAGCCAGTCCCTTTGCTTCTTCGTATCCCTCAAAATGAGTGTCGTAAATATGCTGGATCACTGTCTTGCCACTGTGGAGCTTATGGGTATAAGGCAGGTGGTGGAAAAAGAGAACCAGCTCGTCGGGACACTTCTCGGGAGAATTATATATTGAGGCATTGGGCTCGTTGTAAAGCAGCGCATATCCTGTTCCCTTATCGGTCCTGTCCACACCGATGCCGAGGTGATCCGCTCTGTGATAGGTTCCCCATCTGTCATACTCATATCCATCCACGCTGCATCCGTAGTGAGTAGCAGGCTGAACCATCCAACCGATACCGAGAGGACTGGTATATCTCTCATATATCTCACGTGAAGGAAGCAGAATACCTACTATTGTCTTTACTACATCTATATCCTGTGAGATCGTCATACGTACAAATTCTTCTGCGATCTGCTCGGATGAAAGCTCCGTATCAAAACTGAGTCTGCCGAATCCAAAAAGATTTGCTCCTGCAAGATAGTTGCCTGTCCAGTTGAAATCGTTCCCGGTATTGGTCACAGCTGCTATACCTGAGTATCTGCTGCCGAGAGTCTTTCCGTTTATGATATCTCCTACGGTGTCATCCTTCTCGCTGCAATAGGTCTTAAATCCAAGTATCTCCTTGAACTCAGGTATCAGGAAACAAACATCTATCTGATGTCCTGTATACTCCTGTGCGATCTGTACTTCCAGCATCTGATTGGTCTTCTTCAGACCTCCGAGCAGAGGAGAGACAGGCTCTCTTATCTGGAAATCCATGGGACCGTTCTTGATCTGGAGTATGACATTATCATGATAGTCTCCGTCCATTGGCATGAAGTTGTCATATCCTGCTCTTGCACGATCTGTCTTTCTGTCTCGCCAGTCCTGCTTACAGTTATATACAAAACATCTCCATATGATGATCCCGCCATAGTCCTTTACGATATCTGCGAGCATGTTCGCTCCGTCTGCCTGAGTTCTGCCATAGGTGAAAGGTCCGGGACGTCCCTCGGAATCAGCCTTTACCAAGAACCCTCCGAGAGTGGGTATCTTCTTAAAAACTTCAGCCATCTTGTCTTTCCACCATGCGATGACTTTCTCATCGAGAGGATCGGCACTGTCCAGTCCTCCTATCTCTATTGTTGAAGCGTAATTCAGGCTTAGGAAAAGCTTGATACCATATCCCGCAAATATCTCTCCAAGCTCAGCAAGCTTGTCAAAATACCTGTCGGTTATCATATAGGATGCTGCCTGCTTAACATTTACATTATTGATGACAACAGCATTGATGCCGATGGATGCGATCAGCCTCGCATAGTCCTTTGTTCTGTCATCTATAACTATCTCATTATCAATATAGAAGAAAGACTCTCCTGAATATCCTCTCTCTATGCTTCCGTCCATATTGTCCCAGTGATTTAGCATTCTAAGGGGATTGGACGGACGTACTGTTTTACCTGATGCATAAACTTCATTAATATCCCGCTCACAGGACACATTCCTCAGGATATCAAAAACAGCATACAATACACCGGATCCGCTCTTGGCATCTATGGATACTCCGTCATCGAGTAAAGAAATGCAATACTCCTCACTGTCCAGGATCTCTTTTCCGCAAGTTGCAGCAATAGGAGCACCGATCTGTCCGTATACCATCTCCGGATCGATATCCAGCATAGACTTCAATCCGTTCTTTAATTCATGAACGGCATTTTCTGTTATCCTGTCTGATCCGGATGAACCGTTTATATAGATCTTCTTTAATCTATTGCAGTCACCGCCCTGCTGTCTTTTATTGTACCCGATCCATAAATCTGCATAGTTCTTCATCATATACCTCCTGACGGATTTTCCAGTATTCAAAATAGTAAACTATCTATGCTCGGGATTTATCAAATGCTATCTGCTTAAAGAGATTATAGAGTCCGCTCTTTATCGCATTATTGTCATGATCGGCTCCCGTTATCTCATACCAGATATGCTTTGCTCCGTTTGTCTCGAGAAGCTCATGATACTGCTTGGGGAAAGTTCCTACTACGGAATCACTTGTTCCGCAGCAGACGATAAATACATTCGGCTCGACTGCGTCATCCGCAAACTTCATCTCACTTTCAGACATCTGTCCCTCGTGAGTCATAAAACTATCCTTTGCAGGCACCAGACCCGGTGCGGAGGAGATCGCACAGACATATCCAAAGAGCTCAGGTCTCTGAAGCGTAATGAATATAGTCTCTCTTCCTCCCATTGAGAATCCTGCGAGATATGTGTTTTCTCTGCCGGCAAGAACAGAATATGTTTCCTCGATATGAGGCATGAGATCGTTAACAAGATCGTTGATGAAATTGTCATAGGGAAGTACACTTTGACTGTCAAAACCCGGTTTCTGATCAGCTTCCCAAGCTGCAAACATATTGGGACAAACAACTATAGTCTCATCAATAATCCCGTCCGCAGCCATATTACCTACGATCTCTTTTATCTTATTGCTCCCGTCATTGGAGAATGAATACTCATCACCAAAGATTCCATGAAGAAGGTAAAGAACAGGATATTTCTTATCCTCGCTATAGTCCGCTGGAAGTAGTATATTGTATCCCCTCTCCATCTGACATGTCTGCGAATAATAGGTTGCATGCTTATATTCTCCGTATGAAACATCATTCCTTGCTGCTTCATACTTTGCAGGGCAACGCTCTTCTATCTCTCCGTTATGTACGAATTCTGTATCCGAAATGCTCTCGGTCTCATCAGTCTTGATCCCTGCAGCAAATGAACTCATATCATCCGCTGTTACATTTACATCTCCATTGCCGCTTACATCCATATTGCTATCCTCTCCGTTTCCCGAACCGCATGCACAAACAGCTGCCACAATAAAAGCCGATAAGATGAGAACTCTGATTTTCTTCATTTGACCTTCTTCCGCTTACATCTACTTTTCTGTAATGAATAATAATCCGAATGTACCGGGACCGCAGTTAACCGCAATAACCGGCGATGCCTGATGGAAATAGGTCTTCTCAAAGTTCATCTGTGAAGCGCCCCCCAGTGTAATATGCTTGAAATACCAATCCACAGTATATTATAGATCAAATGAGCCGATCTGTGGAAATATATCCGAAAGTTCCCGCAAATTTCGCCATTTACGCTCTCCTATAGATTGAACAAACTCATCTGTGAATACTTATCCGGCAGATCCTGCATATACGCAAAGCACTCATTTGGATCCGACATGATTCCGTTATCCTTGCAAATACTTTTGAAGATCTTCATCAGTTCCTTTGTATTCGGGCTTGCCAGCTCATATGCATTTCCATAGCGTTTAATGTATTTATCTTTCATTCCGGGAAAATGTTTATCCAGTGCAGCATAATAATATTCCCTGTCTCCCTCACGCAGAGTTAGTCCCATTCCAAAACTAATAATGCCTTTTACTTTTGTCCGAACACACTCATTCAGTATCGCAGTGATATTTTCTTCCGTATCATTAATATAAGGAAGAATCGGTGTCATCCATACGACCGTCGGTATGCCCCTTTCCTGCATCTTTTCAAGTACTTCGATACGGCGCTTTGTATTACACACATTAGGTTCAAGTATCGCACACAGTTCATCATCATAAGTTGTGAGCGTTATCTGGACTACGCATTTCGCTTTTTGGTTTATCTCGTCCAAAAGGTCAATATCCCGAAGGATACGATCGGATTTGGTCTGTATCGCAAGACCGAACTCGTTGTCCCGGATTATTTCCAGACATTTCCTCGTGAGCTTCAGCTCTTCTTCGCAGTGCATATATGGATCAGACATAGACCCCGTACCGATCATACACTTTTTTCTTTTTGATCTCAGGGCGCTTTCCAAAAGCATAGGTGCATTCTGCTTAACTTCTATATCTTCAAAAGGATGCGTAAACTGATAGCATTTACTCCTGCTGTCGCAGTAAACACAGCCGTGAGTACATCCGCGATATATATTCATCCCGCAGCGTCCGCCACTTCCGGTCAATATTCCCTTTGCATCAACAAAATGCATCAATTATACCTTTTTTCTTAAGCAGAGCAATCGATACATAATGCTTTATTATAAAGGACTCGGGATATCCTTTAAGCATATTGATATGCTCATCATTCCACAATGCAAACTCTTCCGGCGACATAGATGCACTCGTTCCTCTGCAGACCCGCATGCGACCATGCCAGCTCTCCCTCGTAAATGGGATATCTACTCGAAACTCTTCCCGTTTTTCAATATTGAAATAATCGAGATATTCGTTCGGAACCAATACCGGATGTACTGTATCACCGCAACCTGTCCATTTTGGATTGTACTTAAGAATTAACTCTTCACTCTTTCCGGCTATTTCATCCTCAAACGGAAGCCATCCCATATACAGTATTAAGAAGCTTCCATCTGCCTTTAGCATTCTTGCAAACTTGGGTGCTGTGACACGGTGATCTAAATACCAGATACATTGACAGGCTGTGATCACATCTATTGATTCCGCATCCAGTTCCACATCTTTCGCATCACAGGCATAAAAATCAATATTCATTCCGGCTTCTTTGGAAATAGCCTTTGCTTCTTCAATCTGATTCTCGGATATATCCGTACCTGTCCAGCTTGCACCATATTTGTACATATTTCTGGGAAGCACGCCTGTACCGGTTCCGACATCCAGACATCTCTGCCCATCCTTGCATAATCCCAAATCCAAAATATACCGGTAAAACTCCTGCGGATAAATATCTCTGTAAAGAGCATAATCTTTAGATGTATTCCCCCAATTAAACTCTTTGCCGTCATCTATACCGTTTATGCTTATATTCTTGTCTTTCATCTCCATTATTCCCTCGTTACACGGATAACAGCCTTTGCATCGGAACCGCTTCCGTTAATGCTTACTACCGAAATGCTGTAACCGAAATCGTCTCCGTAATCCATTAGACTTTTGTCAAAGAACTGCGAGTACCTGCTCATCGTAAACTTATCGCCGACCTTGAAAAGATCGTTCTTCTGAAGGTTTGTCCTTAAATTATCGCGATTGGTAAATGTGTTTACCGCACCTGCCTGGATGATCTCAAGATTATATTTTCCGGTAGTTTTGTAATTGTTTGCGTAATGAACTGTACCTATGGGGCAAGGATTCATATCAGGGAACGAATAATCAACATAGTCGCGCCTCTCCATAACGGCATCCACGTGATACATACGCACACCGCAGACTCCGGATAGACCGGCTTTTCCCGTAAATGTAGGATTGACTCCCGTATCGGTCAATAGATCGACCATGATATATTCACTAAACGGCGGTTCGACATCCTCTCCTGCATAAGGGATAACTATCGCATCACCTGTATCGGCAAATGCACCTATCTCAATGTCAACTGACTCTCCGGGGTTAAGTTCACTCACTACGGTCGGCTCTATCCAGCCTACCGCATACTTTGAGTAAGGATTCCAGTCACCAACGGAAGAGGACTGCATGTCGTATCCTCCTACAGCATCTACGCCGCTATAGCTTACGTCATAGTAGTCAATGAGTCCGAAACTGTGGCTAAACTCATGCAAAAGTGCATTATCACATAACTGCTCTGCATTCACGGTCACTATGTTGTTTATGATCGAGGGCCTGTCGGGTGTACCGGCATACTCATCTCCGTAGGTATGTCTGTACTGGATCGCACCTTCAAAAGATTGGGTAATATAACCCTCCGAACCATCAGTTACACCCGCGTTAAGCATTATCACTGTGTCTATATATCCGTTTGCATCAAGGTCGAATTGCGTCCAGTCTACATCCGGATAAGTACTGAAGAGCCAATCCTCCATCTCCTCTATCGCTGTTTCATTAAACAAAGACCCGTGCATCTCCGCAAATCCGGCCGGATAGTTGTACCATTCTGTCATATAGTTATCCAGATGGAACTTTCCGTAAGAAACGGTGTCAAAGTATCCGGTAAGTGAATATCTGCCATCAGGAGTGTTGTCCGAATAATCCACAGGCGCAGTCTCAACTCCCAGTTCTGCTACTCTTCCAAGTTCACTCTTGAATCTGTCATATACTTCCTGTGTTGAACTCTCGGGCTGATCGGGCCATGCGATCGGGATAACGAGTGCATTACGCTGTCCGACTCCGGAAGGGTATGCATTAGGGACCAGATCGTGCATTGTCTTTGCACCATTGTATTTGGTCAATACATGGAGATCTACGTCATAGTCTCTTCCGCCTACGTTAATGGTCAGAGTTGAACCAACCGGAAGTATATCGTTTTCTTTGTCCAAAACTTTTCCGTTAGCGTCCTTAACATCACCGATCGTGTAGTCTCCGGGTTCAAGGAGAATTCCACTGGACTCCGGTATTGCTTTCATATGTGCTTCGGACTGCTCATATTTATCATTATCAAGATCCGAAAACGCATACAATGCAAAGGTCATACGGTTATTGTAGGGATCAAACACTTCCCTGGAGCTGTCATATTTTTCACCTTCGATATATGCGCCGTAAGTACTGTCGGGAAGCAACAGTTTCCTGAAAGGCTTACACTCATCAGTCGGCTTGTAATACACATTCATGCTGTTTATCATGACATCCTGTGTAAAAGTATAGTCTCCGACCCTATAATGCGGGGCCTGAGTTCCGGTGCCCCAAAAGTAAGATTCATATTCATGCAGGACTGAAATCGGCATATGCTCGTCCTGATAGAATGAAAGAGTGTTGTTACAGCCATTACTGAAACACATATCATCTATATCTGATGGATGCATGCTACAGTCGAAGGAAAAACCGGCAAATACACTGATCCAGTCATCGGGATTGCCTTCATCAACTTTAAGATCGACCGTACTTACACGTCCGATCGAATCCATCGATGTCAGCCAGCCGTTTTTATGCATGAGAATACCTTTGTCGGTCAATTCCATATCAAAACCGTAGAAACGCACGGTCTCTCCGGACGGACCCTTTCCTTCAAAATATACATGTCCGTCATCGGTTTTTTGGTAACTGGAAGCATCCAGTGTTTGGACAAACTCCCATTGGGAAAGGTTCGGAAGATCATCTTCGGGTCTTTCATATACTACGCCATATCCTTCCCCCATCCACGGATCGGTTTCGAAAGAATATTCCCCAAAAGTTTCCGATGTCATCCTGTCTCCGACACTTCCGTCTGCAAAAACCGGAGTAATATCAACAGCAAATCCCGGGGGAAGCTGTATATACGTGTCCGTTATTTCTGTACTTGTAGCGATGGACAGATTGTGATCAACCGGATGTATATATAAAAAATCAATCTGATATTTAACTGCACCTTCAACAGGCTCCCATGATACTATGCCGTTTTCGTCGACCGGTAACAGTTTTATTTCTTCCTCTACATAGACTTCTTTATTGCCACAACCGGCCAGAGTAAACACAAGTACAACTGTCAAAACGAATGAAATCAGTTTCCTTAATTTATTTTGTTTCAAAGCACTGCACTCCTTTACATATGAAATATAATCTATCAGCAAGTTCTATTCTGTACTGTCAATACTCATCCAAAAAGTTGTGCCGGATTCCGTCCTTCTTATATGCGATCACGGTATCAAGATTCACATTTTCAACACTCTTAAAGATGTTCGATTCAATATACGGGTTAGTCTTCTTTAATTCCGCGATCAGTTTCTTAGTTTCCAGACGTTTCGATGAGGTAGTTCCGTCCTCATGGCATGTGGTGCATGTATCTGTGAAATGACATGCGCATTGCAGGAAATGAAGATCGTTGTAATCCCTCCAGGCACAGATATCGCTCTCACGAACCAAATACAGCGGCCTTATAAGCTCCATTCCTTCGAAATTTGTACTGTGAAGCTTTGGCATCATGGTCTGTATCTGTGCCCCCTGCAACATTCCCATTAGGATAGTTTCAATGACATCATCATAATGGTGGCCCAGTGCGATCTTGTTGCAGCCAAGTTCCTTTGCTTTGCTGTACAGATATCCCCGTCGCATTCTTGCACAGAGATAGCATGGGTTTTTCTCTATGTTATCTACTGCATCAAAGATATCGCTCTCAAATATTGTAATCGGAATTCCAAGTGCTCTGGCATTGCTCTCGATGAGTTCTCTATTATCCTTATTATATCCGGGATCCATTACGAGATATGTCAGTTCAAAATTGCACTGTCTGTGTCTCTTTATCTCCTGGAAGAGCTTAGCCATCAGCATGGAGTCTTTTCCACCGGAAATACAAACCGCAATGCGATCTCCCTCTTGTATAAGCCGGTATGATTTGCATGCCTTTGCAAAAGGAGTAAAGAGCTGCTTATGATACTTCTTTCGAATGCTTTCTTCCGCTCTGTGCTGCTTTTCTTCTCTTGCAGAATCATCAAGCGTTCCAGATTTAACATAGCCTATATAGCCGCCTTCGAGGCTGTAGATGTTTCGACCTTCTAAGCTCTTTACATCATCAAGTTCACGCGATTTGCGCCCGATCTGACAGTAAAAGACAAGTTTCCTGTCATTCGCGATGTTCATAAGATCGGTACTGATTCCTTCCTCTATTGCTTCCATAGGAATATGAAGAGCTCCCGGTATCATTCCGTAAGCTACAAGTCCTTCATCTCTGATATCTATAAGTTTATATGAATCCTTCGGCCATTTCCGAAGTTCTTCCAGTGTTATTTCCTCCATCACATCTCCTTGATCATAAAGATATTATCCGGATTTTTTATCAGCATGTTACACATCCAAATAGCTGATCACTTCATCAAGACTTTCCAGAATAGTCTCTGCAATCTGCTTCATCTCGTCATTTGCAGGAAGAAGATCCGGCACCATTATGGGTCGAAGACCTCCTGCACCCGCAGAACGGATTCCGTTATATGAGTCCTCGATAGCATATGCGTTTTCCGGATTCACTCCTATCTTCTCACAAGCAAGAAGAAATATTTCCGGATGCGGCTTACTATGACTGACCATATCACCGGTGATAATCTCATCGAAATAATCGATGATCCCTGCATCACTAAGTTCATCGATCACGGTTTGCTTTCTGGTAGATGAGGCTAAAGCTATCTTCTTACCGGATTTCCGCAAATATTCCAACAGCTCGCGGACACCACTCTTCATCGGTAGTTTTCCGCCATCATGTTTTTCGTGAAACATTACTGAAGCTTCCTTTGAAAAAGTGTCATATGGAAAGTCTTCACCATATGCTTCCAGCATTATTTCTTTTGTTCTTTGATGTGTTGTTCCTGTGCAGGCAAGAAATGTTTCTTCCAGGTTTTCTATATTATATTTTTTTGCCAATTCCAGCCAACAATCCATTGTTGCTCTCTCAGAGTCAAAGATGACTCCATCCATATCAAAGACTACAGCATCGTATTTTTTCATATTCAATCCTTGAGTCCTATCGCTGTAAACTCTCCGGGTAGATTATTATTCAGAAGTTCTAAAATCTCATCGAAATCGCTTTCTTTTGCTGCATTCTTGATCTTTTCATACAATTCGCTATAGGATTCCGGCATGCTGTACTCATCCAGTTCTGCGAAGATCGCGTCCAGATAATCGCATGACTTGTCCTCGGCCCCTGTCCTTATCTCTCCAAACGCTGTGACCAGTAAATCCTCGTCCGCTTCGATCTTATTATCTCCGGATTCCTTATCAAACATTATCGAAAGCTGTTCTTTTACTTCTTTGCAGGCTTCGATAAAACTCTCATGACCGGTCTTTATTATTCCTATGTTTCCTTCCTTGCCTGCTGTCTCAAGCTCCTGGGCTTTTTCGCCAAGTTCCGTGGCTCCTATGATCCTGAGTGAGCTTTTAAGAGCATGAACCTTTATAGTATAGCTTTCAAAATCTTCGTCCGACATTGCGCTGTCCAGGCTTTCAATCTGTTTATCAACATAATCGAAAAATCCTTTCAGTGATTCAAGGTACATATCAGCGGAACCGTTGTTTTTAATTCCGGTCCGGATATCTATATATTTATTACCCGAAAGATGAGCCAACTCATCCGGAATATCGTTAGCCACAGAAGAAGATCCTGTATCTGCAGCTGAAGCATCACCTGCTTTTTCGATCAGTTCATCCGGAAGCATTTCCATCAGCATGCTTTCCAGCTTGTCCGGATCAATGGGCTTGGTAAGGTAGTCGTCAAATCCCGCAGATATATACTCATCTCTGGCTCCGGATATTGCATTTGCGGTAAGGCATATGCATGCAGTATCAAAATTGGGACTGTCTTTTTCTTTCTTCAGTTCATGAAGCGTCTCGATACCGTTTTTTCCCGGCATCAGATGATCAAGGAAAACCAGATCGTATTTCTTCCCTCTCATCTTGTCAAGCGCTTCATCACCATCTTCTGCAGTGTCGATGCGAACCAGAGTCTGTTTGATCAGATTCTTGAATACCAACAGGTTTACAGGATTGTCATCCACTACAAGAATATTGGCACCCGGCGCAGTAAACTTTTCTTTATAACTGTCACGCTTTGCCAGGGCGTTGTGATACGACTTTTCAAAATCACCCAGCGGATCCCACTTGATCACCTTCTGTTTAAGCCTGAATGAGAATGTCGAACCCTCTCCGTATACACTCTCAACATGAAGGTGCGAGTCCATCATCTCAAGCAGACGTTTTGTAATGCTCATGCCAAGGCCGGTTCCTTCGACATTGCGGTTTCTCTTTTCCTCTATGCGATCAAATTCAGAGAAGAGTTTTTCAAGATCTTCGGGTTTGATACCGATACCGGTATCTATAATGGATACAACCAGTAAAATCTGATCCTGATCGTCTTCGGATTTTTCATATCTTATGCGAAAAGTAACACTTCCCTTTTCGGTGTATTTTACGGCATTGGTTAAAATGTTCGTGATGATCTGTTTGATCCTGATCTCATCACCGCGAAGTATTCTGGGAAGGCTCTCATCAAAATCAAGGATTATCTCCAGCCCCTTATCATCAGCTTTTGTTCTGATCATCATAACCAGGTCGCCAATGACGGATGAGATATCGTAATCAACCGGAATGATCTCCATCTTACCTGCTTCTATCTTGGAGAAGTCCAGAATATCATTTATTAGTCCGAGCAGGGTATTACCGGCGGTTTTAATACTGCTTGAGTATTCCAAGATTGCATCATCCGTACATTCTCTCTGGATCATCTCGTTCATTCCGAGGACCGCATTTATGGGAGTTCTGATCTCATGAGACATATTGGCGAGAAATGCGGATTTTGCCTGGTTCTCATACTCGGCCTCTTCTTTGGCTTCCTTCGCCGCATTCATATCAAGGACCACAAACACATACAGGACGATCTCCATGCCAACCATTGCAAGATTCGTAAGAGAAAGTCCATATGAAAAATACTGCAGAACAGATGCGAACAACGGAACAATGGTAAACAAAAACAGCGGAATTCTCATGCCGATCTTCAGTTTACCGCCGTTCTGAATAATGCTTGTAAGCTCTATGATCAGAGATATCAGCGGGATCGCATAACATAGAACATACAACTGTCCTCTCTGATAGAGATTGTCAGCATCAATGGTGTATAAAAATCCGGTAAACAGATTGATAAATACAATGCCCTCTCCGACCATCACCAGATCATTAACCGCTCTTAGTCTTTTTGGTACCGCAGGCAATCCGCCTTCATTTACCAGCATATCTGCGAGATATATATTGAATCCAAAAATAGCCATAAGGGATAATGCAAACACCATATAATTGCTTATCCTGACCATCCACCATCCAATTGAGCTTACATCTCCACGATAAATATATGCAAATCTGTCAAATGTCAGAAGAAGCATTGCGCTGGATTCGGTTATGATCAGCGAAAGCTTTCTTTTCTTCGGCATTGAACTGGTAACAGAGATAAACAGTATTATCACCGCACAGATGCTGCTCAGACTGAGCATGAAATTCAATTGATGATCTCTGATAAAGTCAACCATTACTAACCCTCATATTTTAGAATAATAGAAACGCTGAGCATATGCCCGAAAAAATATTAGCTATCAGTATTTCTCATATACCTGGCATCTTTGTAGGTTCCGATCTTCTTGATCTTTTTGTCCTTCAGCATCTTACCCAGAACCAGTTCAACGGTTTTTACGCTGACATCCGGAAGCTTGGAAATAATATCCTGCTTGGATACCGGTACAATAGCTCCCATCAATATGCTCTCTACTCTCTCGGACTTCTTTGCCTTTTTCAGAGAAATGTCCGTAAATGATTCATCAAGATCTTTAAAACACTTATAGAGGATCTGAAGAAAATTCATGATAAACGGAACATAATCGTTTTCATTCTCATGCCATTTATCAGATGACACCCTAAGTGCTTCATAATAGCTTTCCTTATACTTGTTGATTTGTCCTTCAAAAGATATATATTTTACAATGTCATAACCGGATTTATACAAAAGCAGAACCGTAAGCAACCTGGAAATTCTACCATTCCCATCCATAAAAGGGTGAATACATAAGAAATCCAGAACAAAACACGGAATAAGCAACAGCGGTGATATCTCATAATCCTGTCTTGCATCATAATATGCCAAAAGGAGTTGCTCCATCTCGTCATTAACTTTTTCTGCGGAAACAGGCTTAAATCGAACGTGCCTGCTTCCGTCCGGTCCGATTTCCATGATATAGTTATCGCTCACTTTATATTTGCCGGCTTCACGCGGGTTTGTCTGAGCCAAAAGCATCCTGTGAAAAGAAAGAATTGTTTCCTCTTTAATTTCATGATTCGCTTGTTCTGTATGAATCAGATTAAGTGCATCCTTATACC
>DFKT01000072.1 GCA_002373595.1 Lachnospiraceae bacterium UBA3638
AGGTGTTAAGGATAACCTGCTCGCGACTGGTAACGTTGAAAGCAACACAGGTCTCGGAATTAAGTCCGAACTCCTGATAATTTGCAACCTTTGCCTTGGATGCGGTATAAACTACGAAATTGGGCTCGAAGGAAGCCTCTTCCTCTGCAGTGGGCTGGATGAACATGTTGCGGACAAAGTGTGCCTGCCATGCTACTTCCATGATGAAACGGACTGCCATACGGGTGTCCTTGTTGGCTCCGCAGAAAGCATCTACTACGAAAAGTCTCTTTCCGCCGGAAAGCTCCTCGATAGCGAGCTTCTTAACTTCTGCCCATACCTTCTCGCTCATGGGATGGTTGTCGTTGGGATACTCGGGAGTATTCCACCATACGGTGTCATGAGCCTTTGCATCATCAACGATATACTTGTCTTTGGGAGAACGTCCGGTGAACTCACCCGTCATAACATTGACGGTATCGAGCTCGGTAAGCTGTCCCTTCTCAAATCCTGTAAGATCTGACTTCATTTCCTCTTCGTAGAGGGTCTCATACGAGGGATTGTAGATCACTTCGCTAGTACCGGTGATCCCATACTGGGTTAAATCAACCTTTGCCATTTTTCCTACCTCTCTTCTAAAAAATTTATTTTTTCTGCATATCAGCAGTCAAAAACACGCTCCTATTATCTCAAAAAAACGCCCAAATGTCAAAGTTTATCGTGCCTTAAGGCCGCCCAAATGATAAAGACATAAGCAAATCCGATGCAGGCAGTCGCAAACTGTATAACGGAGAAAGTCATCTGAAGCTTGGGCATCATATTGCGGAGCTTATGATCGGCCGGGATAAAGGTCGGAAGCAGCCAAAGCGCTATCGTAAGACCCATAAACGCCCCCTTTGCAAGAGCACAAAGGACCGCCTTAAGATAGCTCTTTATGCCTCCTGCTTTTCTGCCTCCGGCGATCATATCCTTCTTCAGCAGAAAATGAACCGTGACGGCAAGAACCGCATTTCCGAGCATGATAAGCGGAATGATGCCGGGAACGAGGTTCATCACGGGCGAAGCCGCTATGAAAAACGCCGTAACCGGAGTGATCACACAGAGGATCAGGGCGCAGGGCAGCCCGCATATAAGGACCGCAAGAACTATACAGGTATTGATGACAGGACCTGTAATGAAAACGCTCAGATTCTTAAATATCTGGCTCACTATACATATAGCCAAAAGTACTGCCGTTGTAACGATCTCCCTTGTACCAAAACTCTTTTTTGTGTTCACTTCCTTATAATCTCCTTTTCTTTATTTATTCAAAAGTGCATGCCGTAAATGTTATCTTTCCTGGCTGATCGCTGTAGGATTTATCCCCGTATGTATTGCCCTTGAAACGGCAATTCTCAAATGTCGCAGCGCTGTATCCATACATATTTACCATTGTCGAAAATGCAGAATTGTTATTTACTATCTCGCTGTTTCTTACGTACAGTCTGCTGTCAGAATATCCGAAGAAAAGACCGCACTCTTCCATCCTGTTATCATGGAATGAACACTTATCGAAGAGCATCTCTGCATATTCATCCAGATATACGGCACCCTGGCTGCATCCGTAGATTTCCGAATCCTTGAATTCGATCGCGCGGGCTTCATCGGACCAGATACCGAAAGCGCCGCACCCGTAGAGGTGACATCCGCTGACAGTCAGGTGATTGCCCGAGTCAAACTCCAAAACAGGTGCACCGCATGGCCCTACATCCTCCTTATGTCCGATGGTCAGATCCGTAAGCCAGATGTCACGGCAATCATGATACTCCAGCACTGCCGAATAAGGCTCTCCTGTGACTATGGTTACTTCCTCTCCCTCAGCAGCTTTCAGGGAGAGTTTGTTGGCGGTGATATTCCAGAAAAGAGCATCCACAACGGTATCATGGAAGAACCATTCAGTCCTCTCCTCCGGAGCTATCTCCGTGATATCATAAGTACCGCCTTTAAGAGTTATCTCAGTATAAGGTTTGATATTCGCCACAAGCTCATGTACATTGCTTACAGTCACTTTCTGAGGACAGAAAAACTCCCTGGTATTTTTATCTGCATTCTCATCATCCCTTACATAGAATCTGTATGAAATGAATATATAATCTTCCTCTTCATGAACTCCGTAATTGCTCACGACCATCGTAAGGATATCATCATCATAAAGAGTTATCTTTCTCCAGTTATCATCAATGGGAACCTGATCGAGTTCCGCACTCCAGAATCCGTTGTTAAACTGATCATACAGAGGCTCATCGGTGAGTGTCATTCCGACATTCTTCCACTCGTCAGACAAGTCGCCTCCGTTTTTCTCAGAAAAAGTAGAATAGTATTTTCCGTCCTTTTCAGTTATCTCCATCTTTTCATCGAGATAATCGAGCTCGCTGTAGAACGATTCCATCTCCCCTTCAAGAGCACTGCCTATCAGCTTCCACTTGCCTACCATCTTTTCGGCATCATCCTTGCTCGGAAGATCAGGCATATCTGCCAATCGAACAGTGATCTTTCCTCTGTCGAGAATCATATCTTCAAAGGTTATAACATCACCGTTTCGGGTAAGTTCATGATAATCCACATCTTCTTCGCTGTCATCATCTGCCCAGCCCCACTTCTGTCGGATGACGATCTTGTCTCCGTCCTCGGTCCAAGTGATATCTCTTCCTGCAAGGACATCGTAGCTAAGGATCCCCATATATTCATCGAGTGTTCTTTCCCTGTAATATGCCTTTCCGTCTTCAAACAAAAAGAGCTCTGCCGGGATGCCATCACCTGACTCGACCGCTTCGGCTGCCCAATAGGTTCCGGCTGCCGTCTCTTTCGAGTCGGTATCCGGTACATCCTCTTTATCCGCAGGGGCCTGATCTTGCGTTTGAGGTTCCTTGGAACCGGCATCGGCGTCACCGCTTTTCTCTATCGCATCAGGGATTCTGTTATCATCTCCGCCACAAGCCGACATGGACAGCATGGCCGCTGTAAGAATTATGATCCCCGTTTTCTTTAATCTCTTGCTTATCATATTATCCTCCGGTTCAAACTCTAAGACGATGCTTTTCATTCGATGATCAGTCTGTCACCTGTGTTCTGGAAGGATGAGTCAGTTTTCTTTTAAATCTGGTGATCACTTCACGATCGGTGCAGTCACTTCACGGAGCCATTCTTTTTCTTTGTCGTTAAGATATTCCGAGATATTATCATATACCTTCTTGTGATAATCATTGAGAAGCTCTATCTCTTTGTCCGTCATAATCTCAGGGATGATGGCATCACGATCATACGGAACCATGGTCAGCATCTCAAATCCCAGATACTCTCCGTACTCATTCTCTTTCTTTTTGACACAGAGGATCATATTCTCGGTCCTGATGCCATATTCATTGGGGAGATATACTCCGGGCTCATCGGAAGTGATCATCCCCTCCTCAAAAGGCGCGCCGAGCTTGCCGCCCCTTCCCGAGAGTCCGATATTCTGAGGTCCCTCATGTACATTGAGGAAGTACCCTACTCCGTGTCCGGTACCGTGATTATAGTCAACGCCCAGATCCCAAAGCGGTCTTCTTGCGATAACATCCAGCTGTGCTCCGGTCATTCCTTTGCGGAACAATGCGTCTGCAAGATTCAGATGTCCTTTGAGTACGGCGGTATAGAGTTCCTTCTGTCTCTTATTAAGAGTTCCAACAGCTACGGTCCTTGTGATATCCGTAGTACCCTGGAGATACTGTCCACCCGTATCCATGAGTAGAAATGTGTTATTCTCTATAGGAACATTGGTCTCTACAGTGGGCTCATAGTGTATGATCGCTCCGTGCTCACCTGTTGCCACAATAGGAGCAAAACTCTCATACACGAAGTCTGCCTGCTCTTTTCTTAGATTAAGAAGTCTCTCTGCTATATCGAGTTCTGTAACGCTTCCGCTTTTAAGCTCTTCAGATCCCGAGAGTTCCTTTTTGATGTAATAGATGAGCCTGGTTACAGCTACGCCGTCCTTGATATGGGCTATTTTTTCATTATCAGCTTCTGTCTTCGTCTTTACTGCCTTGAATCCTTCGGAAGGATTGGGTCCGTCAGTGATCTGTGCTTTGGCAAGTGCCTCTATAACACGCTGAGAACTCTTTCTCTTATCGAGGAGAACTTTCTTTCCGTTAAGTGCGGAAAGATCTCCGTAGAATTCGTTATACTCTTTAATACTTACTCCGTCAGTCAAAAGAGCAGACTTCGTATCATCATCAAGAACTCCGTTATTAACATACAGCGTTGCGCTGTTCGCAGTGATCACGGTAAAGGACAGAACTACCGGACAATACTCAACATCACTTCCTCTTACAAGGTATATCCACGCAATATCATCAAGTGAAGATATTACATTTGCATCGCACTTTTTCTTATCCAGTGCTTCTCTTACTCTTTTAAGTCTCTCCGCTCTCGTCTCTCCTGTATACTTACTGTCAAGAAGATAAGCCTTATTCGCGGATATCGCAGGTCTGTCCTCCCAGGTATCTCCGGCAAGATCTATATCACAGACGATCTCGATCTTCTTGTCTCCCATCGTCTTAACTATCTCATCAACAGTACCGGCTCCTACGGTCCTCCCGTCGAAACCAAGCTTTGAACCGTCCCTCAGGTTTTTCTCGAGGAACTCCGGAATGGTAGGAACATCTTTCTCTCTGGACTTCATGAGAGTGATCCCTGTACCTGCAAGCTGCTCTCCCGCCTGAAGGAAATACCTTCCGTCAGTCCAGAGATATGCGTCTCCGTTTTGCAGTATGATCATCTCACCTGCAGATCCGTCGAATCCGGACAGATACTCTCTGCATCTGAAAAACTCTCCTACGTATTCCGATGAATGGAAATCGTCCGACACGACATAGTACGCATCGAAACTCCTCACCTTCATTCTGCCGACCAGTTCGGCGATCCTTTTCTTGTAAACATCTGCATTCTGTCTTTTCATATTGTTTGTCCTTGTAGAGATGCGGTCAGGCAATGTATATTTTTCACGTCTTTTACGCAGCGCTTAGCAAGCGAAGTGTGGCGGAAAACGGTCCCGAGCGCCTTGTCCGAGCAGCTCGTGCCCTCATAGCACGAGCGTTGCGAGTTAAGCGAGGGCGTTTTTGCCCTTAGCCACACAAGCGAGCTTAGCAGCGGAGTACCAAGACTGAAAAATATATATTGTCTGACCGCATCATTATATTAGTAAAAAATTATAAAACGATTACAGTCCGAGGAACTCCGAGATCACATCGCGCATCTTGTCCTTGTCGCACTGCTTGTCATGAAGCACAGGCGCTGTCCTGATCTCATTAATGGCATTGGGGATCTCAAGATTGCCGATCTTTGCCATCTCATCAACGAGTTCAAAGTCTCCCATCGCATCATACTTCTTATCGATTGCATTCATTACGCTTCTCGTAAACTTGAAAGGACTTGCCGTCGAAGCTATGACTGTCTTGGTCTCATCCTTAGTATCACGGACATACTTTCCGTATACCGCAGAAGCAACTGAAGTATGTGTATCGATGATGTATCCGCAGGCTCCGTAGATTCTTGCGATCTCATTTGCGGTTTCTTCCTCGGTAGCATAATTACCATAGAAATCTGAGAGTCCGTCTCTCTCAGACTGCTTGATATCGTACTTTCCGCCCTCGGAAAGGTTCTTCATTAGCTCGGCGCATCTCGCTGAATCATTGCCTGCGATGCGATAGATAAGTCTCTCGAGGTTGCTGGAGATAAGGATATCCATCGAAGGAGAACTTGTGAGTACAAACTCTCTGTTGCGATCATAGGTTCCGCTCTCAAAGAAATCAAAGAGGACTTTATTTGTATTGGATGCACAGATGAGTTTGGCTACGGGAAGACCCATCTGCTTCGCATAATATGCAGCAAGGATATTTCCGAAGTTACCGGTGGGAACTACGAAATTGATCTTCTCTCCGTCTGCGATCTTGCCTTCACCAAGAAGTCTCGTATATGAATAAACATAATAGCAGATCTGAGGAACAAGACGTCCGATGTTTATGGAATTGGCGGATGAGAATCTGAATCCCTTTGAAGCCATCTTCTCGCCAAATGACTTGTCTCCGAATATATTCTTTACTCCGGTCTGAGCATCATCGAAGTTTCCGTGGATACCTACTACGAGAGTGTTATCTCCCTTCTGGGTAACCATCTGTTTCTCCTGGATAGGGCTTACTCCGTCCTTGGGATAGAATACGATGATACGGGTTCCCTTGACATCTGCGAATCCGGCAAGAGCTGCTTTTCCGGTATCTCCGCTTGTTGCGGTAAGGATAACGATCTCATCGCTTATATTATTCTTGCGTGCTGCAGTTATCATAAGATGAGGAAGTATCGAAAGTGCCATATCCTTGAATGCAATGGTCGCACCGTGGAAAAGCTCGAGATAATAAGCACCCTCGGCATATGTAAGAGGCGCGATCTCCTCGGTGTCAAACTTGGAATCATAAGCTCCGTCAATGCACTTCTTAAGCTCCTCCTCCGTGTAATCGGTGAGCATAAGTTTCATAACTTCATATGCAACGCCCTTATAGTCCATGGTGGACAGATCTTTAAGACTTACATCCAGAGCAGGTATGCTGTCGGGAACAAAGAGTCCTCCGTCATCTGCAAGTCCCTTTAATATTGCCTTGGAAGCGGTGATCTTTTCTCCCGATCCTCTCGTTGATCCGTAAAGCACTTCTTTCATCTTTTCTTTTCCTTTCATACAATATTTGATAAAATGAGTTTATGAAATCTTCTTCAAAAAAACCTGTAAATCAATCCGATCATCAGGCAGGAGTATATCCTTCCCGCAAGAAAAACGGAGAAATCTACTATCGTTCGTCCATGACCGTAAGGTCTAAGCATATCAGTCTCGGCAGTTTTGATACTGCGACCGAAGCCCATAAAGCATATCTCGAAGGAAAGCGAATACTCGAAAACAAAAGTATCGATATACTCGGCTATAACAAAAAATATTCCCTCGGTTATGATAAGTTCATATCTCTGCTTAATTTCAGAGACAACGGCTACTACTTTGCGACTCCGATATATATGAGGCAGCGACTCTTTTACTACTGCCTGACGCCGAAGGAAACTCTCAAATTCGATCTCGATGATCTGTTTTATTATTCGAGTCACCGCATCAGCAAGCGCGGCGGGCATCTCTTTGTTGCAGATTACGGTTCACAGATCTCTGTCAGATCCAGGTTCGGACTCAAGCCTTACTCCGTGGAGGGACGTGATTACAGGTTCCGCAACGGCGACAATACCGATTACCGAAGAGAGAATCTTGAGATCATAAACACATATAACGGTGTCGTTTTCGATCCCGGATCAAACAAGTATCTCTCAAGGATCCATGTCAAAGGCTATGTTACTGTCGGAAGATACGACAGTGCTCTCGAGGCTGCCATAGCATACAACAAAGCGATCGATATGCTCTCTCAAAAAGGCAGCTCCAAAAACTATGCTCCAAACTACATCGATGAAGTCTCACCAAGAGTATATGCCGACATCTACTCTGTTCTGACTGTTTCGGATTATTTCTCCGTATAGTCTATAAAGCTTACATTCAGGCTGGCAAATCCGGGCACTCCGTCCACAGAGGCTCTGTTCTTGTAATTCCACATCGAATATTTATACGGATAATCCGGCAGGTCCTGCTCCTGTTCAAGCCAGACATCATATGATGAAAGTCTGGTCATATCTATCTCCTTGATAAGCCATTCCTTATCTCCCTCTATCATACCGGTATATCCTGCAGCCGATACGGTATCGAGAAAAGCTTTGACTATCGGTGTTCTCTCGGCTCTGGTAAGTCCCTCTATCCTCGAAGTGTCATTATCAGCGAACCCCATTTTAATTGCTATCGGATATTCTACTTTGGATCCCTCTATCGCAAGAAGTATGGTGGTTGCTTCCTCGACAGCTTCCTCTTCGGTGATCGCCTGAGAGGTAAAATATATACCTACATGAAGTCCGGCGTCATTAGCACGCTTGAGGTTATCCAGGAAATATTCATCTATCTTGATCGCTCCGGTGTCATATCCTCTTACGCCGGCTCTGATCATTACGAATTCGATCCCCGCTTTCTTAACACGGTTAAAATCGATATATGTATCATGCTCATTTACATCGATACCGACGGATGAAGTCTTTCGCCCGTCGATGTAATACTCCATGTAATCTTCCTTAAGGACCAGATTTGAATAATCATAATCATTCTTCTGAAGATACGGATTGATAAGTTCCCACTTCTCCGATCCGTCCCTGTATTTAACAAGAGTATGCTTGCCATCAGTTGATGGATCGTCTTCCTTTTTCTCTTTGTCATCCTCAGCAGGATCTTTTTTTTCTTCCTTGCCGTTCTGCTTTTCATCTGTACCCGCAGCAGGATCCTTGTCCTGTCCGTTCCCACCCTCGGGATACTTATCCCAGAAATCCAGATCGCTCGGGCTGCCTGTACCGGTCTTGATATCTTCCTCGGGCAGAACCGGTGTGGTAACCTGTGCAGTGTCATCCGTTGTCTGCGGCGCGGGCTGATGAACCGGCTTCTTATTCTGTACAAGCACTATAATAATTATCAGCCCTACAAATGCCGTAACGGCAATCATAGCGCCGATCATTTTTCCCGATATCCTGGTTTCGTCATCGCCTTGAAGTTTCATAGGTCAGGTAATAGCTTTCTTGGGACATTTCTCGGCACAAACGCCGCAACCGGTGCACTTGGTGTAGTCTATCGATGCGTGGAAATCATTCACGCTTATAGCCTCTGCAGGACAGTTCTTTACGCAGATGCCGCAGCCTATACAACCGACCTGACAAGCCTTCATGGTAACAGGACCCTTGTCCGTACTCATACAAGCTACAATATGTTCCGCACTGTACGGAACAAGCTCTATGAGATTCTTGGGGCAGGCTTCTACGCACTTTCCACACGCCTTGCAGGCTTCTTTATCGACTACAGCAATACCGTTAACAACATGGATCGCATCGAAAGGACATGCTTTGACGCAGGTACCGTATCCCAGACATCCGCTGGAACATGATTTGGGACCACCCGCAGGAACAAAAGAAAGCATCCTGCAATCCTCAGCTCCGAAGTACTCATAATCCTTTCCTGCTTTATCGCAGTCACCGTGACATTTTACAAATGCCACCTTTCTCTCCTGTTCTCCGGCAGACACTCCCATGATCGCGCCGATATTCTTGGCAACAGGCTCACCGCCAACGGGGCATCCGTTAACAGGTGCTTCTCCTTTTACTATCGCGGAGGCAAGTCCGCTGCAGCCGGGGTATCCGCATCCACCGCAGTTATTACCGGGAAGTGCAGCAAGCACTTTCTCCTCCCTGGGATCCGTCTCAACAGCAAACTTTATCCCGGCAATACCGAGAAAAAGACCAATAAATATTCCTATCGCTCCTACAGCCGCAGCTGCTATAAGTATTCCTGTGACGCTCAATTCACGCCTCCCATGTATTTGATCAGAGCAGTCCTGAGAATCCCCAGAATGCCATTGCCATAAGTCCCGCCGAAAGGAGTACCAGCGGTGTTCCCTTGAAAGGCGCGGGTACTTCGTTGTATTCCATTCTCTCTCTGAGTCCTGCAAGTATTACTATCGCAACCGTAAATCCCACTGCTGTTCCAAATCCGTTTACTATACCGGTGAGGATGCCGTACTCTTTCTGTACATTCGATACAGCCACACCAAGCACCGCACAGTTAGTGGTTATAAGAGGAAGGTAAACTCCGAGTGCCTCATAGAGAGCATGGAGATACTTCTTGAGCACCATCTCGACGAACTGAACCAGTGCGGCGATAACAAGGATGAAGCAGATCGTCTGCAGATAAGTGATACCGAGAGGTATCAGTATGTATCTGTACAAAAGACCTGCAACTGCACTTGCAAGAGTGATGACGAAGATAACTGCAGTGCCCATTCCCGCAGCAGTCTTGACCTTCTTTGATACTCCAAGGAAAGGACAAAGCCCAAGGAACTGGCTAAGGACTACATTTGATACAAGTGATGAACTTATCAGGAGGATAAGCATTTCTCTGATACTACTCATTCTTCTTTCCCTCCCTCTCGTTCTCGTCCACGCTGATGCTTACGACGAAATCATCGTTGTCATCACCGTAGTAGTCTTCTTCATCAAACCACTCGAGATCGATATCTTCTTCGTCCGACTCATCATACTCGTATTCGATCTGAAGACGGACTTCTTTCTTTTTCTTTCCGAACAGGCTGAATTTCTTTTTGGGTGCTTCCGCAGGAGCTTCACTGATCGGCTCTTTCTCTGCAGGAGTCTCCTGCACAGGCTCAGTCTTAACGGCTTCTTCCTTCTTAGTTTCTTTCTTCGCAGGCTTCTTCTCGGCCTTCTCGCAGACGCTGCCGCACTCAGCACAGTTTCCGCAGCCCGAGCCAATCTTGGAAACATCCTTGCCCTTTGCAGCGAGCTTGATCTTTATCGCATTCTGTATCGCAGTAAGAGCAGCGAGCACAAAGAAAGCTCCGGGTGCGAGGACGAAGATATTGATATGATATGCCTCGGGTATGAACTCATGTCCGAATGCAGATCCGCTTCCGAGTATCTCTCTTACGAGACCTATCATGGTAAGAGCCACGGTAAATCCAAGACCCATTCCGATTCCGTCAAAGAGTGACTCGGCGGGACCGTTGTGATAAGCATAACTCTCTGCTCTTCCGAGAATGATACAGTTAACTACGATAAGAGGGATGTATATGCCCAGTGCCGCATTGAGTGAAGGCAGATACGCTTCCAAAAGGAGCTGTACCATCGTAACGAACGAAGCAACGATTACGATAAACGCAGGGATCCTCACTTTATCGGGTATTATCTTTCTGAGCAGTGAAATGATCAGGTTGCTCAGTGCGAGTACCACTGCTGTCGTAAGTCCCATTCCCAGACCGTTGATCGCGGATGTGGTTACCGCAAGCGTAGGACACATTCCGAGCGTTAATACAAACGTCGGATTCTCTTTGATTATTCCGTTATAGAGGCGTTCGGTGATCTTGTTCATCATTCACCTCCCTCTGTGATATCGGATACGGCAAGGAGCGCTCCGTTCACCGCATTGGTAAATGCGCGGGTCGTTATGGTCGCACCGCTTATCGCATCGATCTCATTATCGCTGACAGCTCCGGTCTTGGTATATACAAAGCTATCCGCATGTCTTAAATGAAACTGAGGAACGAGTACGCTTCCCGCTCTCATACCAAGTCCGGGGGTCTCGGAGATCTCAAGTATCGAGACATCCCTCAATGTGCCGTCGAGTTCTACACCCGAGTAAATGACGATATTTCCGCCGTATCCTGCGGATGAAGTTGATTCGATAACATATCCGAGAAGTTCTCCCGATGCGGAATAAGCTTCAAAGACCTTGCCTATGGTTACTGACGAATCCTGAAGCCTTGAAACGATCGCAGCTCCCGGTTCATATTCTCTTTCTTTAAAACTCTCAGCAGCCTCGCGTGAATCCGATGCGCCGAACACGGTCCTGCACGCATCATTCACAGCCTTTTCCTGCTGTTTAACGATGGGTTCCTTGGTAAGCTCGTATACGAATCCGAGCATAAGGCCCGCTATAAGGGTTATGGCGAAAAGGATGCCCGCCTCTTTCAGCATCTGCTTCACTTCGCACCTCCTTTTCTGAACTCCTTACGCGTATATCCGAACGCAGTCGGTCTCGTAAGTCGCTCGATAAGAGGAGTCAGAAGGTTTCCAAGCAGTATTGCAAAAGAAACGCCCTCTGCATTGGGTCCGAAGAATCTGAATATACCGGTCATCACTCCGAGGAAGATGCCGTATACGATCTGACCGAAACTCGTAGTCGGTCTGGTCACATAGTCGGTAGCCATGAAGAACGCTCCGAGCATAAGGCCTCCGCCTGCAAGCTGTGCTGCGATAAATGCGGGATCAAATCCATGACCGCCGAAAGCTATCGCAAAGATCATGAACGAAAGGATATAACTTGCGGGAACTCTGAGGTCGATAACTCCTACGATCAGTAGGAATGCCGCACCTATAACCAGACAGATAAGAGAAGTCTCTCCTATCGTTCCTCCGGTCTTTCCGATCACCATGCTCATCACATCAACAGACTCACCTGCTTTGATCGCAGCGAGTGGTGTTGCTCCCGTGTAAGCATCAGTGATGAAATTAGTCATTGCTGTGGGAAATGAAATAACCAGAAACGCTCTTCCGCCGAGCGCCGGGTTCATGAAATTCTGTCCGAGTCCGCCGAATACCATCTTGACGACAACGATCGCAAAGAAGCTTCCGAGAACTGTCATCCATACAGGCATACTAACGGGCAGATTCAGTCCGAGCAAAAGACCCGTAACAACAGCGGACATATCTCCGACCGTGATCTTCTTCCTGCAGATAAGGCAGAAAAGGATCTCACTTACTACGCAGCTGACCACCGAAACGCCTACGACCAAAAGTGCCCTTATTCCGAAATTGTAGATACCGAATCCGAAAGCGGGAAGCAATGCGATGATGACACAGATCATTATGTTTCTGGTCGTCATCACACTCCTGACATGAGGATTCGATGAGACTTTCATTTTTGCTTTTATGTTTTCCGTATCAGCCATTATTTCTTAGCCTTTCTAGCGGCAAGTTCCATCTTTCTCATGGATTTGATCTCCTGAGTGAGCGGTCTCTTTGCAGGGCAGATAAAACTGCAGCATCCGCATTCGCAACACTCCATACCGCCGTATTCAACAAATCCCTCACGATTAAAATGCTCCGCATAATCCGCCAGTTTGTTCGGCATGACTCTGCCGGGGCAGACATCTATACACCTGCCGCAGCGAATGCACGGTCCGGGTTCTGCAGCCGATACATCATCATGCTTGAAAGCAAGCAGAGCTGTTGAAGTCTTGGTAGTGGGTCTCTCGAGATCGAACATTGCAAATCCCATCATGGGACCTCCGCATACGATCTTTTCGGGCTCGCAATTAAATCCGCCTGCTCTCTCCAATACCTCGGCATAGCTGACGCCCACAGGGACTTTGATATTCTTGGGATCCTTTACCGCATCGCCGGTGACGGTTATGATCCTCTCCATAAGAGGGATTCCCTCGGCAACCGCATTATATACGGCAGTTACGGTATCGACATTGTTGACGATACATCCTACATCTGCGGGGAGCATACCGGAATTGACCTTTCGACCGGTGGTTGCGAAGATGAGCTGTCTCTCAGCTCCCTGGGGATACTTGGTCTTAAGTGCTTTTACGCTTATACGGTTATCTCCCTTGGTAAGCTTCCTTAAGAGTTCTATGCAGTCGGGCTTATTATCCTCAACAGCAAGTATGCCGTGAGCATTCTCAAACAGGCTTACAATGATGCGCAGACCCTCGACAACCTTCTCGGGTTCTTCCATCATCCTTCTGTAGTCACTGGTGAGATACGGTTCGCACTCCGCACAGTTTGCAATGCAATAATCAATGGAATCGGGGTCTTTGGGGCTGAGCTTAACATGTGTCGGGAACCCGGCACCTCCCATTCCTACGATTCCTGCTTCCTGGATGGCTTTGATTATATCCTCTCTCGGAGCATTCTCGTAATCTTCGATACCGGTAAATTCTACCGTCCTGTCCTCATGGTCGTTGGTGATGATGATACTCTCGACCATATCCCCCGTGACGGTGCGTCTCGGCTCTATAGTCTTTACAACACCTGATACCGAGGAATAAACGCACGCAGAAACAAAGCCTCCGGCCTCGGCGATCTTTTGTCCCCTCAGGACCTCGTCGCCTTTCTTAACTAGGGGCTTTGCGGGTGCTCCGATATGCTGAACCAGGGGAAAAACGAGTTCATCCCCTGCTTCCATCACTTCTATCGGTTTGTCTTTGGACAGATTCTTGCCTTCGAAAGGATGTATTCCGCCAGTAAAAGTGAATTTTGTCATACTCGATATTCTACAACTTTTTTGGCAAAAAAACTACTGTTTAGACCGAATTTATGGTATCATTAAGACGATTTGTTGACTGTATTCGGAGGGCAATATGCAGATTTCAAAGGAGACACTTGAGCCGTTTTCCGTGGACTATCCCGTCGTTAAGCTCGGAGACCCCGAAAAGCTTCTTTTTCTCGATATTGAGACTACCGGTTTCACGGCAAAAACATCCTCTCTGTATATGATCGGCTGCGCATATTATCGTGACGGACACTGGTGCACGATACAGTGGCTGGCGGATAATTATGACGAAGAATCCTCCGTTCTAGGCTCCTTCTGTCAGTTTGCGAACGATTTTGAATATCTGGTTCATTTCAACGGCAATCAGTTTGATATCCCCTTCCTGACCCAGAAGTCTCAGCAATTGGGACTGGACGATCAGGTCAGATTGTTCGAGAGAATGAAAGGCATCGATCTCTATAAGAGAATATCTCCCTGCAAGAATTTCCTTCAGCTTTCAAACTGCAAACAGCGCACTCTCGAGCAGTTCCTCGGTATTGATCGCACCGACACCTTTACCGGCGGTGAGCTCATAGGCATATATCACGATTATGTACAGACCCCTTCGGATTTCTCGCGAAATTCCCTCTTTCTCCACAACGAGGATGATCTTAAGGGAATGCTGCTGATCCTTCCGATGCTCACATATTATGATATCTTCAATGATGATATACGTGTGAAGAAGGTACAGGCCAACTCCTACCGTGATCTGAACGATCTGACAAGGCAGGAGGTCGTTATGACTATAGCTCTTCCCGGGTCGCTTCCGAAGCCGGTTTCTCTCTTCCGCATGGGATGCTATTTCAAAGCCGACGGCGATGAATGTGTATTAAAAGTACCTCTCTATGTAGAGGAGATGAAATATTTCTATCTGAACTATCATGACTACTACTATCTCCCCGAGGAGGACGTTGCTCTTCACAAATCCATAGCTACTTTTGTGGATAAGGAGCATCGTACTCAGGCTACAGCTGCTACGTGCTATACACGCAAAGCCTCTCAGTATCTGCCTCAGTGGGAGCGCATCTTCGAGCCTGTATTCCGTCGCGAATACAGGAGTCACGAGATATTCTTCGAGCTCACGGATGATATGAAACGCGACCGTGCAGCTTTCACGCAGTACGCAAAGCACGTTCTCAGCGTACTCGGCTCCAACTACTGATCTTTTATAAGCAACGTCGGATCGGGAAATGGTTTCACCGCGCACACGGCTTGCGCCTCGAATCGTGCTCGCAGCGGAACTAAACTCGCACCGCGCTATGCTTGTGCTCGTTAAGTACCGGCGGCACTACACGGTGCGCTTGCGAAATCCATTTCCCGATCCGGCGTATGCAAAATTACAGTAATATAAGGAGTCTGTCCGCGATAAGCACCGCAAGACATGCAAAGAGTGCGACGATGGGCAGGCTTTTTTTGTTCCAGCCCATTATGAGAGCTACAATGAATCCCACTCCTGCAGCTATGAAAGCGTGCAAACTCGCTGCTGTTGCAAATGCAGCACCGGTCTGTGCTCCCGTGGCGTAAAAGATCGCAGGAATAGTCATGGATGTAAGACAGGCATAAGGAATGTAATGAAGTATTCCCTTGGCAAATCTGTTCTTAACCTCTTTTCTGAAAAAGACAAGCGGAATGCTTCTGATCAGATATGTGGTGAGTGCCATTATGAGCATTGCGATCCAAAGCTTCATACGCTCACCTCACTTTCCGATATACCGTCCAAAGAATCCTTCCGGTCATTCTCAGGCTCCTCTTTTACAGGGAAAAATGCCGCACCCAATGCAGATGCTATAAGAGTGCATATGATGATCCTGAATCCGCTTCCGATCTCGCTCAAGACAGGCAGATAGTAAAATGCGAGACTGAAAGCCATGGCGATGAGTGCCACTGCCATGATGCCTTTGTCCTCTCTGGCAGGCGGAACCACTATCGCAACAAACATCGCATACAGAGCCACGCTAAGTGCACTCACAATGAATCCGGGAAGTGCCCCCGCCGCTACAGCTCCGGCGAATGTACCCGCAGTCCATCCGAGTATGGGGAAAATCTCCAATCCCAGCATGTACGGGAATGAAACATTGCCTTTTTGCGACGATGCAACGGCGAAAATCTCATCCGTATTGGCATACGCTATGATAAGTCTCCTGGCTGTACCGAATTCCTTTCCGAGTTTCTGAGTAAGAGAAAGGCTCATGAGAGAATATCTCAGATTGATGACCAGTTGAGTCAGGAAAAGCTCGATATACATACCTCCTTCAGCGATAAGACCAAGTCCGGCAAACTGTCCCGCGCTGGTTACATTGGTAAATGATATCAGAGCCGCGATAAAAGCGTCTATCCCTGTGGATCTTGCAAGTATACCAAAAGAAAAGCTGACAGCAAAATAACCTGCTACGATGGGCAGACCGTCAATCGTTCCTCTCCTGAATTCCTTTTTCGCAAAAAGTGCGGAGTCCGAAGACTTCGCACTTTGCTGTTCCGTATTGTCGTTTGACACTTTACGCCTTCGGCTTCTCGTAGTAGAAAGAATTCTTACGTGTATAGCCGATCTCCTTGTAATTGATGATCTGCTCGGTACTTCCGATGAAGAGGAATCCGCCGGGCTTGATGCTGTCATAGAACTTGCGGAATACTTGATCCTTTGCTTCCTCAGTAAAGTAGATGAGCACGTTTCTGCAGACGATCATGTGATAATCCTTACCATATGCATCTTTGAGAAGATTATGCTGCTTGAACTCTACTCTGGACTTGATCTCATCTGAGATCTTGTAGGAAGGACCTACCTGTGTAAAGTATTTCTTCTTAAGGTCAGCGGGGACTCCGGCGATACTCTTTGCATCATACAGTCCCACCTTAGCCTTGGCCATGACCGTCTTGTCCAGATCGGTAGCATATATCTTGATCTGATTAAGAGGAATGTGCCTGGAGAGCGCCATAACGAGCGAATAAGGCTCATCTCCTGTCGAGCAGGCTGCGCTCCATATCTTGAGGTTCTTTCCGAATCTCTCGATAAGCTCGGGGATGATGGTCTTGTCCATGAAATCCCACTGATCGGTATTGCGATAAAACTCAGATACATTTATGGTGATGTAGTTGATGAATTCATCAAAAACTTCCGAATCCGTCTTGAGCATCTTTACATACTCATCATATGCACCCAACTTTACGCCACGCTTGGTGATGAGGGTGTCGATCCTACGCTTCATCTGCTTTTCCTTGTAAGCGTT
>DFKT01000048.1 GCA_002373595.1 Lachnospiraceae bacterium UBA3638
ATCAAGAAGCAAAAAGAAGAAGTAAACCCATTTGTATGTCTGTTGGCAATGTTAAGACCGGAAAACGCATAACTAAAGCCTTTATTGCATTTTTACTGGCTGTAGTTATTCTGAAGACTTTCCTGTTCAGATTCGGAAATCTCGATGAGATCTGGCATTATAACCTTTGCAGAGGAATCACGCTCGGGAATCTTCCGTACAGGGATATCAGTTTGGTCTGCGTACCGCTGTATTATTTTGTTTTCGCGTTGCCTATGTTCATCGTGAGGAAATTCATAGTTTACAGGGCTATGGAAGTCTGCCTGATCTTCTCATGTGCGCTGATCCTGTTTTTTATCGTGAAGGCTGAGAGCGGTTTTGGGTATGCTGCTGTTACTGCCCTGGTATCTTGTTTATTTACGGATATTACCTCATATAATAATCTGTTGTTTTTGTTTGTCCTGCTATTGTATCTGATCAATAAGCGGGAACCAACAGTCAGGCGCAATGTCTGGCTTGGTATTCTGGCAGCGCTGGCCATATGGTCAAGACAGACTTCAGGATTCATTGTGTTTTTGGCCGAATGCATTTATCTTGGGATTGACTTCCGACGCAGGAAAGTCGGGATTAAAGGATTCATACCGTATTTTGGAGGATTCATCGGGGTCAACATGGTCTTCCTCATATACCTGATTTCCACTTCAACGTTCTTTGCGTTTTGGGATTACTGCTTCTTTGGACTTGCCGGTTATTCCAATGTTCTTGACGGTTTTGATATCTGGGGCATACCAATGGTGATCATAGCCGTGTTGGTCCTGGCGGCTGAGTTCATCCTGCTATTAAAAAAGGATTTTCTCAGGACGCTTAACCATATCCTTCTTACTCTGGCAGTCCTTACGATCGCAATCCCTACAGCGGACATGACGCATGCAGTATTTGCTCTGTTTATGGCACTGATACCGCTGATGGCCATAATAAAATCCAATATTCGAGACTCGCTGAAGCCGATCCTGGGATGGGGAGCTTTTGCCGTTTTGGTAATCACAATCGCAAGAGGTCTGATCCCGCTGTTCTCCGGCATAACATTTGATGAGCAGTGCAAAGAACTTGATCTTATACCTATGAGCGGGGTAGAGAGCAGTTTTGTTCTAGTCAGGGACAAGAACCGGGCATACAAAGAACAGGGATATGATGTGGTCGTATTTTCATCCTGCAGTGCCATCATCTCGATCTATGACGGGAGCTTCAATCCGCCGTTCGACCTTTTCCTGGTAGGAAGTTTTGGCACCACGGATCCTGTTGATATTGTCCGTGATGTCTGCAGTAAAGATAATATGGTGATCGTCATTCCTGATGATTATGTCGAAGAGAACTGGATGAACCCCGGCGGAGTATATGAATATATTGTTGAGAACTGCACTCCGATTGACCGCGTCGGAAGATTTGTGTATTACATTCCCGGGTAACGGGTTGTGGTTCCGCTCAGAAGGTTATCTTCCTGTCTGATATGTGCTTCTTGATCGTGCTGCCGAACTTGGCCTTGTTCTCGACGACGATGCCGAGGACCTCTTCGCACCTTTTGTAGAAAGGCATGTCCGTTACCCTGTAATGGTCGTTCTCGTAGACGACACCCTTCAATACCGAATCACCAAATGCCGCTATAGTCTCCATGTTCAGCCCTGTCCTGCTATCTTAAGAAATATCATGAGCATTATTGCCGCGAATCCTGCGACGAAAGCAAATGCTCCAATGTCGTTGTCCTTCCCCGATGCTATCTGGGGGATCTCTTCTATTGTAGTATATATAAGCGCGCCGCCCGCGACTGCCATCGTGTAGGGCAGTATGGCAGGGAACAGCACTACGACTACCACTGCGATCATGCCGAGCAGCGGGATCGGTATCCCGGATGCGACCCCGAGGAGGAAGGCCTTGCCTGTCTTGGTGCCGGACTGCCTGAGGGGCAGAGAGGCTCCGATGGCCTCGGGGATGTTCTGGAGTGCTATCGCGACCGCCAGTACGATAGCTACGGTAGAAGATACCCACTCGGTCTTCATGAAGTGCGCCGCATAGATCGCGCCGAGAGCGATGCCTTCCGGTGTGTGGTGGATGACCTCCTTGAGAAGGACCTTGACTGCGGGAGACAGCCTGCTTTCGGGGCCTTCGGTTATATCGGAATAGATGTGCGTGTGCGGTATGAGGCGGTCCATGAGGATCTGCACCAGCACGCCGCCCATAAAGCATATCGTCACGGCGATTATCCCGCTCCGGCCGTCCTGCGTGAGACCTGTTATGGCGGGTTCGATCATGCCCCATACCGCGATGGAGAACATGATGCCCGAGCTAAGGCCGACCAGTACCGCATGGAGCCTGCCGGTAAGATCGCCCCGCGCGGCATAGATGACGGCAGCGCCTGCAAGCGTTCCCGCCAGCGGGATGAGCATGCCGAAGAGAGTCTCCGTATCAGACAGCGTGTTCGAACTGTCGAGGTGCGTGATGAGCGAGCGCAGACCGATGAAGATGAGTATCGTACCGCCCATTATCTCGGAGCCCGACCTGTACCTGCTCCCGAAAACACTTCCTATCTTCACGCCTGCGGTCGAGATCAGGAAGGTAATAACGCCGATCACGGCAACGGCCAGAAGGACATTGGGAAGACGCCCCGCAGAGATGACTTCTACCGGAACCGCGACAAAGGTTATACCAACGGCAAGCGCGTCGATGCTGGTGGCGACCGCCATCATGAACATGGTCTTGATATCGAACCCGGGGGCGGCTTCCTCGTCGGGGGAGAGCGCTTCCTTGATCATGTTGCCGCCGATTATGGACAGCAGCACGAAAGCAACCCACGGCGCCACCATGCTGATGAACTTCTCGAAGAGCGAACCTGCCAGATAACCGATGAGCGGCATCGCGCCCTGGAAGAATCCGAACCACGCACCGCAGATGAAAAGCTCTTTGCCTGTGATCTTCTTCGCGGCCAGACCTTTGCAGATGGATACGGCAAAGGCATCCATGGCCAGACCGACTGATAACAGCAAGAGCTCAAAAAGTCCCAAAATATATTCTCCCGTACTAGATAACGATTAAAAACTCTAATAACTGATATTATTCGAGCGTGATGAGGCCCTGAGTATCAATAAGGGCCTTTGCTATGTCTGAGATGCCGATCACTTCGCAGTTGGCTGGAAGCCCCGTATCGTCTGCCCCGTACTCTTCGATGCTCTCGGCGCAGGCCGTTACCACGGGTATCTCCTTAATAAAAGTTATAAATTCATTATATAAACTGTTGCTGCCGGTTAGGAGCTTCACGCCGGAATCTATGACGAAGATCCTGTCGATGATGTCCTTCTTGGAAGACAGCGCCTTAAGGAAAGCTCTGAGGAGCTCTCTTCCGTGTGCGGAATCAGCCGCGTAGTAGTCGTGCTTGATGAGTACGGTAAGGCCTGAGCTCTGGAATATCTCGAACTTCTCCGGCTCGACTTCGATCACG
>DFKT01000107.1 GCA_002373595.1 Lachnospiraceae bacterium UBA3638
TTCGTGTACAGATGAGAATCGAGATTGCAAAGCTTCATCAGAGACTCGGCACAACGATTATCTACGTTACCCACGACCAGACCGAGGCTATGACGCTCGGCGATCGCATCGTAGTTATGAAGGATGGTGTCATCCAGCAGGTTGACTCTCCTCAGAACCTCTATGAGAAGCCGGCGAACCTCTTCGTTGCAGGATTCATGGGATCACCTCAGATGAACTTCCTCGATGCAACCGTTAAGGTAGCAGGCGATGTTGCAAGCCTCGAGATCGCAGGCCACAGCATTCCTCTTCCTCCCGCTAAGTCCAAGAAGCTTATCGAGGGTGGCTATGACGGAAGGATCGTTACCTTCGGTATCCGTCCTGAGGATGTATATGATTCACAGATGTACATCGAGGCATCTCCCCAGAGCGTATTCGAATCAACCGTTAAGGTTTACGAGCTTATGGGTGCAGAAGTATTCCTTTATTTCGATCTCGAAGAGTTCCCGATCACTGCAAGAGTCGATCCTCGTACGACTGCAAGACCGGGCGATACCATCAAGTTCGCTATCGATGTCGAGAAGATCCACGTATTCGACAAAGAGACCGAGCAGGTTATCACCAACTAATCATTTCACGATCAAAAGCCCGGGCCCATACAGGTCCGGGCTTTATTCGTTAAGATATGCAGATACTGTGACTTTATGAGGCGGATATGATTACGAATCAGATAATAGCATCAAGCATAGACGAATTAAGCAGCATCACCAAGAAATCCCTTCTCGTATTTGAATCGGGAGGAAGAAAGATAGCCGGAGGAGAAAAGTCCCCGGATAAGAAACATATCGAAAGTTTCATCTCCAGCGAAGCCGATAGCCAGACTGTCGGAAACTGGAGACTTTTCAAGGTATATGACGATGAGGAAGCACTGTATGTAGTGGCTACGGAAGGCACCGATGAGGACAGCTATACGGTCGGAAGGATAGCCGTATCCCAGCTTCAGGCGCTTATCACTGCGTACAAGGAGAAGATGGACAGAGACGGATTTTTCCAGAATCTCCTGCTGGACAATCTCCTCATGGTCGATATCATCAATCGTGCTAAGAAATTAAAGATAGAGGCGCTCTGCCCCAGAGTGGTCTATCTGGTAAATATAAAGAATGATACGGACGGTATCGCAGCTAAGCTTCTTAAAGAGATGTTCACCAAAGCAACCGGTGATGCGGTAACGAACGTAGACGGTGATACACTTGTACTTGTAAAGAATATACAGGATGGGGATTCCGTCATGGAGGCGGATGAACTCGAAGAAATCGCCAATCAGATAGTATCGATGATCGGCACGGAAGGAATGCTCAGTGCACGCGTGGCATACGGAAGCGTAGCGGCTGATCTTCAGAGCGTATCCAGATCATATAAAGAAGCGAAGGTTGCACTCGATGTAGGAAGCATTTTCTATGCGGACAAAAATGTTACCGCATATACCAAACTTGGAATAGGCAGACTTATCTATCAGCTCCCGGAGAATCTCTGTCATATGTTCATCGATGAAGTACTCGGAGACGAGATGCCTGCAGAGCTGGACGAAGAGACGATCGCAACGCTCGATAAGTTCTTTGAGAATAATCTCAATGTATCGGAGACTTCCAGACAGCTCTTTGTGCACAGAAATACTCTGGTGTACCGCATCGATAAAGTGCAGCGAGCCATAGGACTTGACCTTAGGAATTTTGATGATGCGCTCACATTTAAGATCGCGATGATGGTTCAGAGATATCTGGAATATAAGGAAAAGAATCAATAAAAAATGTATCGCCGATGCGACTCCACCCAGCACCCTTGCGGCACATGGAGCATCTGCTTAGTGCTGCTTCGTTCCCGACCTGACACGGTTCACAGCGTCACATCGCGCAAGACCGGATTTCATCGTCGCATCGACGACACCGCTTTAGTGTATAGGTTTTGACACGGAATGTCAAATAAAGAGGTAGTATATGTTAGTTGAAACATACAGGAAAATGCTCTCGGGCAAATCGGTCATAAGGGAACTTTCCGAGTTTGCCACAGCCCGCGGAAAAGAGATCGGATACGAGAATGTATTTGATTACAGTCTCGGCAATCCCAGTGTCCCGGTACCGCAGGCATATACGGACGAGATGATATCACTGCTTAAGGAGATGGATCCGAACGAACTCCACGGATACAGTCCGAGTCTCACTCTTCCCGAAGTGAGGAAAGCTGTCGCGGAATCCCTTAATTGCAGGTTCGGTATGGACTATGGACCGGAGCATATCTTTATGACAAGCGGCGCGGCCGGCGCCATTGCACATGCTGTGAGACTGATATCGCAGGCAGGTGATGAAGTGCTCACCTTTGCTCCGTTTTTCCCTGAGTATCATCCTTATATAAACTTAAGCGGAGCGGTGCTGAAGGTTGTTCCGCCCGATTACAAAGCGTTTCAGATAGACTTTGACAGCTTTGAAGAAATGATCAACGAGAAGACGGCAGCGGTTCTCATAAACTCTCCGAACAATCCGTCGGGTGTTGTATATTCGAAAGAGACACTTACAAAGCTTGCTGAAGTACTAAAGGATAAATCTGAGAAATACGGTCACATCATCTATCTGATATCCGACGAGCCGTACAGGGAAATAGTTTTTGATGGCGTTGATGCTCCGTTTGTATCGAAATTCTACGACAATACTATAATGTGCTATTCATTTTCCAAGTCTCTGTCCATACCGGGAGATCGTATAGGCTATGTGGCTGTCAATCCGAAATGTGCGGATGCGGAGACGCTCATCCAGATGTGCGGACAGATATCCAGAGGCATAGGGCACAACTGTCCGTCAGCAATCATACAGCGCGCTGTGGCTAAGTGTCTCGACATCACCGCAGATCTTTCCATATATGAGAAGAATATGAATCTGATTTATGACACACTTGTCGGATTGGATATCGAGACGGTAAGACCGGGCGGTACCTTCTACATTTTCCCCAAGGCTCCCGAGGAGGATGCGAAGGAGTTTTCCAAGAAGGCTCTCACATACGATCTGATACTTGTTCCCGGAGACAGCTTCGGAGCACCCGGGTATTTT
The DNA here is from genome assembly GCA_002373595.1 of Lachnospiraceae bacterium UBA3638. Classification (GTDB taxonomy): domain Bacteria; phylum Bacillota; class Clostridia; order Lachnospirales; family Lachnospiraceae; genus AC2028. The sequence goes on from DFKT01000107.1 coordinate 3,078, forward strand.
AGGATGGCATATTGCGTACAGACCGAGAAGGTGAAGAGAAGTCTTCCCGTACTTGAGAGATTTATAAAGGATAATTACAGATAGATCATTACGAAAGCGAGTTGAATGATATGAGCAGACCGGACTATAAGATATATAACGCAGGCCTGGTACTTGAAGGCGGTGGAATGAAAGGATTCTTTACGATAGGTGTCCTTGATTTCTTTATGGATAAGGGGATCATGTTTTCAGATATATACGGAGTATCCGCCGGAGCATGCCATATGACAAGCTATATATCCTGGCAGAGGGGACGTGCGCTGGATGTATGCTCGGATTACCTTGATACCAAGAATTATGTCGGACCGAGGAGTCTGCTTACCACCGGCGATATATTTAATTCCGATTTCGCATATCATCTTGTCCCGGAGTATCTTAATCCTTTTGATTATGAGACATACAACAGCTATCCCGGAAAGGCATATGCCGTAGTTACCAATATAGAAACGGGAGAGCCCGAGTATCTGCAGGTAACCGATGCAAAGAGCCAGATAGATTACATACGCGCATCCGCTTCTCTTCCTATGGTATCGAGGAATGTTAAGATAGGAGACAAACTGTATCTGGACGGGGGTATAAGCGACGCGATCCCCCTTAGGAGATCTGAGACTGACGGCAACAGATTCAATATAGTCATCCTCACCAAAGAGGAAGGATATGTGAGAACGGCTTCATCGAGAGCGACTCTCGCCGCTGTCAAAGCAAGATACCTGAAGTATCCCAAGGTGTTTGAACTCATGAGAAACCGGGATATCAGATACAACAGAGAGATGGAATACATCTATGAGAGACAAGCCGCGGGAGCTGCACTTATCATCAGACCCCAGCATAAGAGTGATGTTTCAAGGATCGATAAGGACAAGGATAAACTTAGAGCTTTGTACGAGGAGGGGTACCGTGAGGCCGAAAGGAGATACCCGGCGATAACCGAATTCCTTAACAAAGTTAAGTGAGAATGTTGACATATTCGAAAAAAAGGGATATTATTCAAACGATTTACATTTTGAATGTTATTGTTTATTGTAATTTTAGATTTGTTCTAAAGTTTTAGGAGGAGATGAAAAAGTGGCAGTCGAGAAGAAAGCAATCGTAAAACCCGTAACCGCATCAAAGAGTGCGGCACCTGCTAAGAAAGCAACCGCTAAGAAAGCTGCAGCTCCCAAGAAGCCTGCAGAGAAGAAAGAAGTTATAAAAAAACCGGCAGCAGTTAAGAAGCCTGCAGCAGTTAAGGAGGTAGCAGTGAAAGAAGCAGCAGTTAAGTCCAGCGTCACTCTTCAGTTCAGTGATGACAGAGCATACACCCCCACCGATCTCGTTAAGATCGCAAAGGATGTTTGGAAATATGATCTCGGAAAGAAAGTTTCCGATTTCAAGAGCGTTGAGCTCTATGTAAAGCCCGAAGAGAACAAGGTTTACTATGTTATCAACGGCGGAGAGGCTACCGGAGCATTCGGCATCTGATCCGGTCGGGTATATACTTATAATGTAAACAGAGCGGACAGGGAGACCTGTCCGCTTTTCTTTTTCGGAAAATAAAAAAAGCCGTTGACACTTCGTGTCCGAGGTGTTATCTTATTCATCGAAAGGTATTAGCACTCGTGAGAGATGAGTGCTAACAAAGAAAAAGATGCCGCAGATGGATGAACGAAAAAAGATAATACTGAATGCGATCATCCGCAATTACCTTGAGACCGGAGAGCCTGTAGGAAGCAGGACCATTTCAAAGTATACGGATCTGAACCTTAGCTCGGCGACTATCAGAAATGAGATGTCCGACCTTGAGGAGATGGGATATATCGTTCAGCCCCACACCTCCGCGGGAAGGATCCCTTCCGATAAGGGATACAGATTCTATGTCGACTCCATGATGGAGGACAAGGATCGAGAGATCACCGAGATGAAGGAAGTTCTCCTTGAGAGACAGGACAGACTCGAGGATATGCTGAAGAGTGTTGTAAAGCTCCTCGCCAAAGATACTCAGTACGCATCCCTCATCACCGCGCCCCGCGCGATCGGAAACAAGCTTAAGTTCATACAGCTCTCGGGTGTCGATGAGCATCATGTGCTCAGCGTCATCGTTACAGAAGGAAATGTCATCAAGAATGCGATGATCGAAGTATCCGAGAAACTGAGCGAAGAGGATATGCTCGCACTGAACATGCTTCTCAACACGCAGCTTGCCGGCAAGCCCGTAGGGGACATCAATCTCGGAACGATAGCAGCTCTCAAGGCACAGGCCGGAATACACAGCGATGTGATAGGAAGTGTTCTCGATGCGATAGGCGAGTCGATGAGCGATGAGGATCTCCAGGTCTACACCAGCGGCGCCAACAACATATTCAGATATCCCGAGCTTGCGGACAATGAGCGAGCGAGCGGACTGATAAATACCTTCGAGGAGAAGGAACAGTTAGGAGACCTCCTCACGAATGTACTCGATGAAGGCGGAGAGGAGACCGGTATTCAGGTCTACATAGGACAGGAGAGCAAGGTCAGCAGCATGCAGGACTGCAGCGTAGTAACAGCAAGCTACGAGCTCGGAGACGGACTGAAAGGAACGATCGGTATCGTAGGTCCCAAGAGAATGGACTACGACAAGGTTATAGGGACATTGAAACAGCTGAAAGCAAAGCTGGACGATCTATACAGAAACGGCGATTAGAAAGGGTGTGACACTAAATGGCTAAGAACACAAAGAAAGAAGTAAACGCTGAAGAGAAAGTAAAAGATACTGCTTCCGAAGCTGCTGCCGAAGATATGGAAGAAGTAAAAGAGGAGATCTCGGAAGAAGAGGCTGCGGAAACCGAAGAAGCAGAAGAGACAGAAGAAACCGAAGACACCGATGAAACCGCAGAGGAATCCGAAGAAGCGGAAGACGGATCCGAGGGAAAGAAAGATAAGAAGCTTTTCGGAAAAGGCAAGGCTGATAAAGAAAAAGAAGCCATGAAAGAGCAGATAGAAGCTCTTGAAGATAAAGTAAAACGCCAGCTTGCCGAGTTTGAAAATTTCAGAACGAGAACAGAGAGAGAAAAATCCGCATCATTTGAGCTCGGTTCGAAATCGGTACTCGAAAAGATACTGCCGGTAGTCGATAACTTCGAAAGAGGACTGGCAAGCATACCTGAGGACAGAGAGACTGATGCGTTCTCAGACGGAATGAACATGATATACAAACAGCTTATGACAGAACTCGATAAGCTGGGAGTCACTCCGATAGAAGCGCTGGGACAGCCGTTTGATCCTAATCTCCACAATGCGGTGATGCAGGAGCCCGGTGAAGAAGGAGTTGAATCCGGAACAGTAACGAAGGAACTTCAAAAAGGATATATGTATCACGACATGGTCCTTCGTCACAGTATGGTAGCGGTAGCAGAATAGTAAAGCTTTTGATCCGCGAGAGCGGAAACAAATAGATAAAATATCGTTCGGGATCACATGAGACCGAACAGAGATCAGGAGGATAAAGAAATGAGCAAGATAATCGGAATCGACCTTGGAACAACCAACAGCTGCGTTGCGGTTATGGAAGGTGGTAAGCCCACCGTTATCGCAAATGCTGAAGGCGCTCGTACCACACCTTCGGTAGTAGCATTCACCAAGACAGGAGAGAGACTCATCGGTGAGCCTGCAAAGCGTCAGGCAGTTACCAACGCTGAGAAGACCATCTCCTCCATTAAGAGAGACATGGGTACCGACAGAGGACGTACCATTGATGGCAAGAAGTACTCTCCTCAGCAGATCTCTGCAATGATACTTCAGAAGCTTAAGGCTGACGCAGAGAGCTATCTCGGCGAGAAGGTAAGCGAAGCTGTAATCACTGTTCCCGCATACTTCAATGATGCACAGCGTCAGGCAACCAAGGACGCAGGTAAGATCGCAGGACTCGATGTAAAGCGCATCATCAACGAGCCCACCGCTGCAGCTCTTGCATACGGACTCGACAATGAGAAAGAGCAGAAGATCATGGTATACGACCTCGGAGGCGGTACATTCGATGTATCGATCATAGAGATCGGCGACGGAGTCGTAGAAGTTCTTTCCACCAACGGTGATACTCACCTCGGAGGAGATGACTTCGATAACAAGATCATCGACTGGATGCTTGATGAGTTCAAGAAAACTGAAGGCGTAGATCTCTCCGGCGACAAGATGGCAATGCAGAGACTTAAGGAAGCTGCAGAGAAGGCTAAGAAAGAGCTTTCAAGCGCGATGACCACCAACATCAACCTTCCTTTCATCACTGCTACAAGTGAGGGACCCAAGCACTTCGACATGAATCTCTCCAGAGCACAGTTCGATGAGCTCACCAGAGATCTCGTAGAGAAGACCGCTATCCCCGTACAGAACGCAATGAAGGATGCAGGACTTACCAATGCCGATCTCGGACAGGTTCTTCTTGTAGGCGGATCGACTCGTATCCCTGCAGTTCAGGAAAAGGTTCGTCAGCTCACCGGCAAGGAGCCCAGCAAGACTCTTAACCCTGATGAGTGCGTAGCGATCGGTGCATCCGTACAGGGCGGTAAGCTCGCAGGTGATGCCGGAGTAGGAGATCTTCTCCTTCTCGATGTAACTCCTCTTTCACTCTCCATCGAGACCATGGGCGGAGTTGCTACCAAGCTCATCGAGAGAAACACCACCATCCCTGCAAAGAAGAGCCAGATCTTCTCGACCGCGGCAGATAACCAGACCGCTGTTGACATCAATGTCGTACAGGGTGAGAGACAGTTCGCTAAGGATAATAAATCACTCGGACAGTTCCGTCTCGACGGAATCGCTCCCGCTCCCAGAGGAGTACCTCAGATCGAGGTTACTTTCGATATCGATGCAAACGGTATCGTTAACGTATCCGCTAAGGATCTCGGAACCGGCAAGGAGCAGCACATTACCATTACTGCAGGATCCAACATGTCCGATGCAGATATCGAGAAGGCTATCAAGGAAGCTCAGGAATTCGAAGCTCAGGACAAGAAGAGAAAGGAAGCTGTTGAGACCATCAACGAGGCAGACTCCTTCGTATTCCAGACCGAGAAGGCTCTTAACGATGTAGGCGACAAGATCGCAGACAGCGAGAAGACTCAGGTACAGGCAGACCTTGAAGCAGTAAAGACCATACTCGAGAGAGTAAAGGGCAATGAGGCTTCCATCAGCGACAGCGATCTTGATGAGCTGAAGAGCGCTAAGGAAAAACTTACACAGTCCGCACAGGGCGTATTCACCAAGATGTATGAGAACATCCAGCAGCAGCAGGCAGGCGCAGCAGGAGCAGGTCCCGACATGAGCGGATTTGCAGGCGGAGCAGCAGATGCAGGTGCTGACAGCACATCGGACAATGCAGGCGGAGACGATGTTATTGACGGAGATTTCCGTGAGGTATAAACTTTAATACCTGAGTAAAAATATGCTACGATGATATGCGATCGACGAGATCGCATATTGTCGTAAAAAGTAAGGCGGATAAAAATGGCAGATAAGAGAGATTACTACGAGGTCCTCGGCGTAGACAAAAACGCTGACGAGGCGACACTGAAAAAAGCATACAGGGAGCTTGCAAAGAAGTATCATCCCGATGTAAACCCCGGAGACAAAGAGGCTGAAGCTAAGTTCAAGGAAGCTTCGGAGGCGTATGCCGTACTCAGTGATGCCGACAAGAGAGCGAAGTATGACCAGTTCGGACATGCCGCATTTGAGAATGGCGGATCCGGCGGATTTGATTTCAGCGGAATGGACTTCGGAGATATCTTCGGAAGTTTCGGATTCGGAGATATATTCGGCGACCTTTTCGGAGGAGGCGGCGGAAGATATCGTTCATCCAACGCAGGCCCTATGAAGGGGGCGAATATCAGGACCAGTGTCCGTCTTACATTTGAAGAAGCAGTATTCGGATGCGAGAAAGAAATAGAAGTAAACGTCAAGGAAGACTGTAAGTCCTGTAAGGGAACCGGAGCAAAGGCCGGCACCAAGCCTGAAGAGTGTAAGACCTGCGGAGGCAAGGGACAGGTAGTAAGGACCAGACAGTCCGTGCTCGGCATGATGAGGAGTGTGGAAGCATGTCCCGATTGTCACGGCACCGGAAAGATAATCAGAGAGAAATGCCCCGACTGCCGCGGAACCGGATACATACCTATCAAGAAGCGCTATTCCGTAACCGTACCTGCAGGTATCGATAACGGACAGGCCATCAATATGTCGGGACTCGGCGAGCCCGGAACGATGGGAGGACCGAGAGGAGACCTGAGAGTAGAGGCTATAGTAGGCAGACATCCCATATTCCAGAGAGACGGTTTCAACATCTACTCTACCGTACCGATCTCATATGCGATCGCTGCTCTCGGAGGATCTGTAGTAGTTGACACTGTTGACGGAAAAGTCATCTACGATGTAAAGCCCGGCACTCGGTCCGATACACAGATCAGACTCAAAGGCAAGGGTGTTCCTTCCTGGAGAAATAAGGACACGAGAGGAGATCATTACATCACCCTCGAGATCCAGACCCCCGATAAACTTTCAAATGAGGCAAAGGAGCTCTTGAGGAAATTTGACGAACTCACCGGAGACAGCCTCCATGCCGCAGAAAGAGTGGAAAGAAACGGCGGCGGAAGCCCGCAGACTCCCAAGAAGAAAAAGAAACTCTTCTAAATAAGAGATAAAGCGATTGCGAATTGCACAAAAGAATACGTAAAATGGCAAAGGGCTTTGAACAATTTGACGATTAAATTGTCCAAAACCCTTGCTTTTTTCGTCAATATGATATAATATACTTCTGTTAATTGCTTAACATATAAGCAATAAGAGGGAGGAAGGCTATGAAGGGTTTTTTTCGTAACACTTGGAAGCACAGAGCACATATCATAATGGCGCTTCCGGCATTTCTGGTACTGTTCTTCATTATGTACGTACCTATGGGTGGTCTCGTTCTTGCATTCAAGAAGTTTGACTATCAGCTTGGTATCTTCAAGAGTCCCTGGGTAGGTATGAAGAACTTCGAGTTCCTTACCGCATCGACAGGACAGTTCGTAAGTTTCACCCGCAACACGATACTGTACTACCTGCTCTTTACGATCGTAGGAACATTCCTTAATGTCACGCTCGCAATCGCGATCGATCAGCTTATTTTCAAAAAGCTTGCAAAGACGCTGCAGACCATAATGATCGTACCCGTATTCATTTCATATGCGGCTGTACAGTTCATTGTTTATGCATTCATCGATACCAGAAACGGTATCATCAACAATACTTTCGGAACCAGCACGAGATTCTACATGACGGCAGGTCTCTGGCCGATCATCCTTCTTATCGTTAAGATCTGGAAAGACACCGGATACGGTTCGGTTCTTTACATGTCCGTTCTTGCCGGAATAGATGCAGAGCTTTACGAAGCAGCAGAGATCGACGGAGCTAACAAGTGGCAGTGCATCTGGCACATCACGCTCCCCAGCCTTATCCCCATGATAACGGTCATGCTCCTTCTCTCAGTTGGTAATGTAATGCGTTCCGATACAGGTCTTTTCTATCAGGTAACAAGACACAGCGGAGGACTTCTCGATACGACCGAAGTTATCGACTCCTACGTGCTCGGAGCCATCCTCGGAAATCCCAACTTCGGATACACCGCAGCTACGACTCTCTTCCAGTCAGTTGTCGGCTTGCTTCTGATGTTGTTCGCTAACTTCTCGGTTCGTAAGATCGAGCCCGAGAACGCACTGTTCTAAGAGGAGGGATCAAAATGAGCAAAAATAAAAAGAATCTTGATATGGCCCCTTCCAGAAGAGAGAAAAAGGGAATCGGTCAGTATATACTCGCAGCAATCCTCATTCTGTTCACGCTTTATTGCTTCATGCCCCTCGAGCTCGTTGTAGCTTCGGCATTTGCAGATGAGAAATCTATCACTCAGCACGGATTTAAGTTCTTCTATTCACACTGGTCAATGTACGGTATGAACGCAGTCCTCAGATACGGACATCAGCTTCTCGTTTCCTACGGCGTTACCATTTTCGTAACCGTAGCGGGAACACTCCTTGGACTCCTTGTCATGAGTATGTATGCTTACTCTATCAGCCGTCCTGACTTTTACTTTTCGAAGTTCCTTG
>DFKT01000015.1 GCA_002373595.1 Lachnospiraceae bacterium UBA3638
CGGCTTTGATATCATTGATAGCCTTTGCAACATCCATGGTAACGGTTCCTGCCTTGGGGTTCGGCATGAGACCCTTAGGTCCGAGAACTTTACCGAGACGTCCTACAACACCCATCATGTCGGGAGTGGCAACTACAACGTCGAAATCAAGCCATCCATCATTCTGGATCTTGGGGACGAGCTCCTCTCCTCCGACATAGTCAGCGCCTGCTGCCTGTGCCTCATCGAGCTTAGCGCCCTTTGCGATAACGAGAACCCTTACAGTCTTACCGGTTCCGTTGGGAAGAACAACTGCGCCTCTGATCTGCTGATCTGCGTGACGTCCGTCACATCCGGTACGAATGTGAAGCTCTACAGTCTCATCGAACTTTGCGCTTGCAGTCTTCTTAACAAGTGCTACAGCCTCTTCGGGCTCGTAGTAGTTTGCGCGGTCGAACAGCTTTGCTGCCTCCGCATACTTCTTTCCGTGTTTCATTTCTTTACCTCCTAGGTTCAAACGGCGTACTCATCTATACGCCTCCCAATAAGTTTATAGTATACCGTCAGGATTAATCCTGTACGGCAATACCCATGCTTCTGGCGGTTCCCGCGATCATGCTCATAGCAGAATCGATGTTTGCCGCATTAAGATCCGGCATCTTGAGCTCAGCGATCTCTCTGATCTTATCCTTGGAGATCGTAGCTACTTTATTCTTGTTCGGTACACCGGATCCGCTCTTTATCCCTGCTGCTTTCTTGAGCAGTACGGCTGCGGGCGGCGTCTTGGTGATGAAACTGAATGATCTGTCGGAATATACAGTGATGACTACGGGGATGATGGTATCTCCCTTGTCAGCGGTTACTGCATTGAACTGCTTGGTAAACTCAACGATATTAACGCCGTGCTGACCGAGAGCAGGACCAACCGGGGGTGCCGGAGTTGCCTTGCCTGCAGGGATCTGCAGCTTGATATATCCTTCTACTTTCTTTGCCATTTCTTTTTCCTCCTAATCCTAGCTCATTCTCCGCACTTCTGCGAAGCTGATCTCAACAGGCGTTTCTCTGCCGAAGAGTTCTACATTGATGGTTGCGGTCTGTTTGCTTTCGTCCATCTTCTGAACAACTCCGACGGTATCCTTCCAAACTCCCGCGATGACGGCGATGGTATCGCCCTCTCCAAAATCTACATTTATCTTGCTCGTGTCTACCTTGATTCCGAAGGGCTTCATCTCTGCCTCGGAAAGAGGTACCGGCTTGCTTCCGGGTCCGACAAAACCGGTTACTCCGCGGGTATTACGGACTACATACCAAGTCTCATCGTTCATATCCATATTTACGAGCACATATCCGGGAAGAAGTTTTCTGGAGACGGGCTTCTTCGAACCGTTTCTGATCTCGACAACATTCTCGGTCGGGACTCTTACTTCAAATATCTGCTCGGCAAGCTTCTTATTATTCTCGACGGTCTTTTCGATATCCGCCTTTACCTTATTCTCATATCCGGAATAAGTATGTATAACATACCACTTTCCTTCTGCCATATACTCCTCCTTAAAGTCCTGTCAGGAAGTTAACTCCGAACTGTGCAGCATAGTCAATGAAGGCTATGATGAGTCCAAAGATGACGGAAATAACGACAACAGCTACCGACTGTCTGAAAGTCGACTTGCTATTCGGCCAATCTACCTTATTAAACTCAGCAGATACTCCGTCAAAAAACTTTGTCTTGTTTTCCTTCTTGGAAGAATCGGACATTATTTTGTCTCCTTATGAAGAGTATGCTTCTTGCAGAATCTGCAGTACTTCTTGATCTCCATACGATCCGGCATGTTCTTCTTTTCTTTGGTGGTGTTATAGTTGCGTTGTTTGCACTCCGTGCATGCGAGTGTGATCTTGGTACGCATAGCGTTCTCCTTCTTTACGGTTTGTTATAAGGTCAAAAAAATAAGCCCGTTGGTACGTTGGCTAAAAGAATATAGCACAACTGAAGACCATCGTCAACAATTTTTTTATCTGGGAACATAATTAAGCGGATCTACCTGGCTTCCGTTTATGAGAATCTCAAAGTGAAGGTGCGGTCCGGTGGAGTTTCCGGTGCTTCCGCTCCTGGCTATGAGCTGTCCCTGTGCTACAGACTGTCCGGCCGATACGAGGATCTTGCTCAGGTGAGCATATCTGGTCTGGCGTCCGTCGGGGTGATTGATGTATACGACATATCCGTATCCGCTTCCCCATCCTGCCGAAGCGACCGTTCCGCCGCTCGAAGCATATACGCTGGTTCCGGTAGGAGTTGCCCAGTCGACTCCCTTATGGTATGTACTTCCGATACCACCGGGAGACTTTCTGCGTCCGAATCCCGAAGATACATATCCTCCGGAGAGAGGCTTTATATATGTAGGAGGTATGATCGTTCCCTGTTCCATGATCATGGGAACCGCCTCCATGAGGACTTCTTCCTTAAGTACTGTCTCGGATACGAGCTTATCGTTTATATAATACTCATCCTTGATCGCATTTCTGGATCCCGCCGAAGGCTGCTGTATGACATTGGTCTTGGTCGTGTACCAATCGTCCTTGGGGATGATTATGACATCAGCCTCGTAGATCTCTTCCTTATAAACTCTCTCTATCCTCTCAACGGAAACTTCCGGCTCGGGAACGGTGTATATAAGCTTATCATCTATATGAAGAGTGGAATGCTCATCCTTAAGTTTATCGCTGTTCAATGAGATGAGAGTCTCCATAGGGATATTCAGTTTCATGGAGATACCCGAAAGAGTGTCGCCGCTCACGATAGTATACTCGCTGGGCTTTTCCTCCTCCTTGGTAACTTCCTCTATCGCAACATCGAGAGGTGTGAGCTGGGACTTAGGCATATAGCTCTCGGATATCTCTACATTCTCCGCAAAGTTCATCGAGACTATTCCAAGATCGTAATCATCGAAGTCAAGTTCCTTGACCACTCCGTCGAACTCCCTGTCACCCACATCCGACAGAAATGCTATGCCCGCCCTGGGTGTCTTGGTTATGCTCTTTGTCACGGCCTCATCAGGCTTCTTCGCTATCTGAACGGTCTGAGCGGAAAATCCTCTTCCGTTGTCCTCCATCAGAGATACTTTGAACTCTCCCGATTCATCATATCTGCTTATCGCAGCCTGAAGGAGCTGTACCGCCTCCTCTTCACTGGCAAGGTTTACTATGTACTCGTTGATCTTGATGGTGTATGAAGGTGAGAGGATATCCGTCTCTGCATTCCTAAGAACCTCCTCCATATTCTGTCTGACCCTTCTGTCCGAATCGACATTTCCGAAAAGGACTTCCTCGGATTCTATACGAAGGTTTGCACCCGCGAACAGAGTTCCCTGTGCCTCTGCGGCAACATTTCTGCGTGCCTCAATAAGAAGGCGGTCTATGGTCTCCGAATCGCTCGTGCTTCCGACATATGTGTCATTTAAGAATGCGTGGAAATAATTGTCTCCGTCAGAATGAAATGGTGTGAACTGTAAAAAAACGATCGCACAAAAAACCAGCGTCGCGAAGGACGCCAGTATAAATCTATATTCCAGTACCTTGTGTGTTTTCCTGACTGTCACGAAACCCTGCTTACAATAAATAGTGGATGACGAACTGAACTATCACTCCCGCTACGGAGAAGAATACTGCCGTCCTCGCTGCTTTCTTTACCGACTTGATCTGCTTCTCATAAGGATCGAGTGTGTCCTTCATCTCGCCGTGGAGCTTGTTGCACTCTTCCTGGACTACCGCCTGTACATTGCGATATATCCTTACGCATTCCTTATGGAAATCATCTCCGCTTCCGAGGCTCTCGATAAGAGTCTTCTGAAGCTGGTCTATTCTCTCACTGTTTACCTTGGCGAATACGTCCAGTTTTTCGCCGTTTGCTCTTGCGATCTCATCAAGCTTGTCGCCGTTTGATTTGGAAAGCTCGCTCATGATCTCGGAATTGGTCCTGGTGAGCTCATCCATTCTGTTTTTGAGATCGCCGATAAGCTCCTCGCTGATCGCGGGGCTGCTCTCCTTGGAGGAAAGTGTAGCGATCTGTGCGCCGATACCGCCGAGATCTTCACTTACCTGCTCTACAGCCTTTAACTGCTCGACATTCTCACGGCGGATATTTACAAGCTGCTCCTCATTTGCTTTCCTGATATCCTCGAGCTTATCCTCGGTGGCTTTGCGGATCGCTTCGATCTGAGCTTCGCTTCCTTTGGTGATCTCACGGATCTGGTCCTTTAACTCGTCAATCGCTTCGGGGCTTAAGCTGCTCGCAGTCCCGCCCTCGGGGAGCATCTCGATGCGAGCCTGGATACCGCCTATTTCCTCGGCTACCATTTTCATCTTGTCGAGGCAATCCTGATATTCCTTTACCTGGGCACGCATAACGACCATCTGCTCGGTCTCAGCCTCGCCGTTGGCTCTGATTATCTCCTGTGCGTTGAGCTTTTGTGACAACTGATCCATGAATGTATCCATCTTTATCCTCCGCTACAAAAGCAGTTTCACAACATTTACAGTATATCGGAAATGACCGAAAAATGAAAGACCCTTGTTTTTACCGATTATTTACATGACGTTCATATTTTATTCATATTTCACGAATATACTGAATACAACCCTTGAAATACTTCGATCATTTTTTCATAATCGCCCGGATGCCGAAAGGTGTCCGGGCACTCCTCATTTTATGAGGCTTTATCCGTTCTGCTCTTCCAGCTTTCTGCTGAATTCCAGTATCTCTTCATTGAGCTGGAGCATCTTCTCATCAAGATCCGAAACAAGATGAGCGCAATCCACGAGCTCCTGTTTGATATGCTCCGGAGCATCACCCTCGAACTTGTAGTGGATCTTGTGCTCCAGGCTTGCCCAGAAGTCCATGGCTACAGTCCTTATCTGTATCTCAACCTTGGTCTCGACCATGCGGTCGGAAAGGTATACGGGCACGGTCACTATCATATGATAGCTCTTGTATCCGCTGGACTTAGGGTACGTGATATAGTCCTTGATCCCAATGACCTTGATATCCTGCTGATGCTCGATCATGTCCGCAAGCATAAAGATATCGGAAGTAAATGAGCATATGATACGCACTCCGGCTATGTCATTGACATAGTTCACCATATTCTCGATAGTCGAATCGAGACCGTGTCTGCGAAGCTTTTTGACTATGCTTTCAGGGGTTTTTATTCTGGACTTGATATGCTCTATGGGATTGTATTGATGAACGTGCTGGAACTCCTCATTGAGGATCTCCATCTTCGTTCTGACCTGGCGCATCGCCGCGTTATATACAAGGCTGACTTCCTGCCAGGTTTCAATGCTGTCGTTTTCGCCGATCCATTCCATTTGTCAATTTCCGTTTCCGTGTGTATAATTATGCATACACCCTTTAGCGAATTATAGCATATTTTGGGCTTAAAGTGGGAAATATTTACAAAAACTTCTCAAAATGTTCGCTTTTATTGTGCAACTTGTAAAGGAATCATGTTCAGACTCTGGGCCAAAACATTTAAAGATTCAAAACTTCAGAGAGACATCGTCATCGAAGACTCCTCGGATGACACCAGGACGCATAAGATCATGCATGCACTTGAGCAGGTATGTGTGAAATTCGATCTGCAGGTTCCCGTGTGGCTGGAGAGTAATATAGCCGATTTCAAGCGTGTCTCCAAGACAAGATTTGATCAGGATTCATTCATAGAAAACATCTCTTTCGATTATCTGGAGATAAGCGTGATCGAAGAAGATCCAAAATATTAAAGGCGATCCCGCCAGGGACCGCCTCTTCTCTTATGGGATCGCTTTTTTATCAATCATTGTATCCGTTCGGATTATTTTTCTGCCAGCGCCAGGAGTCCTCGCACATCTCTTTGATCCCGTATTTAGCCTCCCAACCGAGTTCTTTCTTGGCAAGTGATGCGTCCGCATAGCACTGCGCAATATCTCCCGGTCTTCTCTCTTTGATGGAGTATTTGATCTTTACTCCGCTGGCTTCCTCAAAATTATGTACTATATCGAGTACGCTGTATCCCTGTCCGGTTCCGAGGTTATAGATCTTAAGACCCGCCTTCTCTTTGATCTTGGCAAGCGCCTTTACATGTCCCTCTGCCAGATCCATCACATGGATATAATCGCGAACTCCGGTGCCGTCGGGTGTATCGTAGTCATCTCCGAATATTCCAAGCTCGGGAAGTTTTCCTATAGCGACCTGAGTGATGTAAGGCATGAGATTGTTCGGGATGCCGCTGGGATCCTCTCCCATGGTGCCGGACTTGTGTGCCCCGATAGGATTGAAATATCTGAGCAGGATCACATTCCACTCATTATCCGCTTTCTGTATATCCGACAGGATCTGCTCGAGCATGGACTTGGTCCAGCCATAGGGATTGGTGCACTGTCCCTTGGGGCATTCCTCCGTGATAGGCACGAAAGCAGGTGTTCCGTATACGGTTGCGCTTGATGAAAAAATGATATTCTTACAGCCGTTCGTTCTCATCACATCGACAAGCGTAAGTGTTCCTGTGATGTTATTGTCATAATACTCCCAAGGCTTCCTGACAGACTCTCCTACAGCTTTTAATCCCGCGAAATGAATGACCGCATCGATCTTGTGCTCTGCAAAGATCTTTCCAAGTCCTTCGCGATCTCTTATATCTACCTTGTAAAAATCTGCTTTCTTGCCGGTTATGGCTGCAGCTCTCTCCAGCGCTTTCTCACTTGCATTGGAAAGATTGTCTGCAACGACAACTTCATATCCCGCATTCTGAAGCTCTACGACGGTGTGGCTGCCGATAAATCCTGCTCCTCCGGTAACAAGTATCTTTCCCATACTACCTCCTCTACAGAGTCACTCCGTTTTTCTCAAGAAGAGCTCTCGCGCTCTCCACCGAGTCGACTCCGGTCTTATTCTTGATCGGCGCAAATTCCTTTTCTCTTACGACCTCAAAGGGCAGACAGCTGTCCATCTTGTGGATCATATCAAGTACAAGGTTCTCAAATTTAAATCCGTTGGGCTCCTCGGGCTTAACAGGATTGCCCGCTTCGTCAATATAAGGGATCTTCTTCTCAACAATGTGAAGAGGAAGTTCCTCTCTCACTATGCGCTCAAGCTCAGGTACATAGAAAAGGTAATTAAGTATAACGCCGAAGTTATATGCGGGCTCTCCCTTTTCATTCTTGGCATCCATGAGTTCATCCGTCATCTCGTAGTATTCAACTATGGAAGGCTTGCCGTCCTCTAAGCAGATAGCTCCGACTTTCTCATCGCGTGCGGCTTTCTTAACCACCTTTGCTCCGACGGTGCACTTCTTGGAAATGGTGGCACCCACAAACACCGGATCTGCGATACGCTGAAGCACATTGTCGACCGCGAAGACATTCATCCACTCAATGCCCCACTCATGAACCTTGTCGAGAAGACCTGCTTTGTCGAGCGATGCGAACCATCCTCCGTTTCCGTTGGGGGATGTAGATATCCTGCCTTTCTCCTCCATGTACACCTTGCCTTCATAGTCGGTAGCCGCTGCCATATCCTGCTTGAAGAAGTGTACGAACTCTCCGGGATATCCGAAGAAAGAATGCTCTTTAAGGAAACTGACAGTAGCGTCATTATTCTTCTCGCTCGTCATCACAAAGAGATGCACGGGGCATCCGGCCTTATTTGTGACATCAAGAAGATTATTGATAAGACATTCGAATATGTACAGTTTTCTCGTCTTTCCGACATTATACATGCCCTTCGGATTGTCAGATCCGAGTCTGGTGCCCATACCTCCGGCAAGAAGAACTGCTGCCACTTTTCCTGCTTTTATGGCATCAAGGCCGCACTTCTCAAACTCTGCTGCATTTGCCTCTATTTCAGGGATCTCCATGCATGTAAGGGGAGAGATCACGCCCTTTCCTGCAAGCTCATCCCTGTGATGAACAGAATCAAGGATCTCAAAATCAGTAATCTCTATCTGATCAAGGAGTCCTTTCTTTTCCTCTTCGCTGAGTTCATCATAGTACTTAAAAACATGTTCTTGTCCGTATTTTTTGCATTTTTCAAGTGCCTGTTCGTAATTCATTTCATCACCTCTTTTGTTTGTCCGATCACTTCTCTAGAGCATCAGCGAATCAAGGAAATCTTTCTTTCCCGTATTCCTCAGCAGATAAGCTTTAAGCTCCGGATGAGTGTCCTTAATGTCATTTAATATATTATCAATATTTCCGTCGTTAACACAACTTAATTTTACATAAAATTCATACCATTCACGGTCATCGGGATGCCTCTCGAGTATAACTTTCCAGCTCTCTGCGCCGGGTGATGCTCCGGCATTGTGTGAAAAGATATAATCATTTATCGTCTCTCTGAGGTTGTCCGCCAGATGCTTATCATTCATGGCTCTGAGCATGCATACTTCCGCCTTGTCCATCCTTCGTCTGAGCTCATACGCATTCTGATCGCTGCTGCCATAATCCTCCTCGCCGCAGAGTATCTGATGTGAAAACCCCTCACTGTCCGGCTCGTTCAATATACTGATCAGCCTTGCATCCCACTTCTCATACCATTCGGTTGTACCGATTATCTCAGGATCAACAAGGTATGATGCTTTTACATCCGTGGCTATCTTTGCAAGAAGAGCGGCTGTCTCCGTATCATCCCTGTCACCGAAAAACACTTTCCTTATCCGCGTGCATCCTAAGAATATATCCTTGCCGACTGTCGTACGGGGCATCGTAACCTCATCAAGCAGATCGCAATACGCAAAAGCCCAGTCACCTATCTCACGCACACTGTCAGGAAGTGTGATACTTTTAATCTGCTTCTTTCCTAAGAAAGCTTTTCTTCCGACAGATACCACTCTCGATCCGTCAGAAAGCACTTCCGGAACCAAAGCTTCATAAGGCCTTCCCGCAACTCGCGAAAGAAACGCCTTTTCCCCGTCCGTTTCAAAGACAAGCTCACCTCCCGGAATACTTATTTCAATTTCTTTTGTCTTAACTCTTTCCATTTATTCCAGATCAAGCTTTATTATCCTGTCGCGAAGATCGGCACTTCTGTCATATACCATCATCTTCTTACTGTTCTCAACGTATTCATCGCTTCCGAAAGCTGCGATAAAGCGCGCACTATAGCTTCCGGATGTAAGCGAAGTCGTAAACATCATCTTTTCGTTTCCTTCACCGAAAGCCCCGTCCAGAAAAGCATATACATTTGCTGTCTCCTGTCTTACGATCTCGGATCTGTCACGTATATCGCCTACGCTCTTTTCATACATCGCCTTTATCGAATCATATGCCGTAATGATGTCGGGCGTACCCATTCTCTTTACGTTGCTCAATGCATCGCCGAGATATACGAGCGTGCTTTTTTGCTTCTTTTTTTCTGAGGGAGAGAGCGAACCTGCTCTCTCAAGTGATGTCATCTTTTTCTGAAGATCACCTATCGCTTTTTCCAATATATCCTCAGCACTGTCATTTCCTGTCTGCGCGCCTGCTGCTTCCTTTACCTGTCTGAACACCTTTCCGGCTTCGGAGATCACATCTGTCTTCTCCATCACATCGCGCATATCCGCACCCACACGGTCGGACAGCATACCCGTTACTGCTACTTTCTCATCAAGCGAGGCTCTGTCGGCAACGAGATAAGCCTCTTCGAAAGGTCCTTCGGATAATATGCGATCGATATTGTATTCTCTGTTGTATTTCCTGTAGAGATCGTAATATGCGGAAAATTCCGCAGCTACATTTCCGCTCCTGATATATTGAGATATGAGTTCCTCAGTCACCTCCAGCCCTTCTTCCTCATACAGATATATGATCTGAGAGAGATCCTCCCAGCCTCTGGCTGTCACATATCCGCGTCCTTCGGCCGTGGTCTCCATGAGATAGAAGTACTCTCTCTTCATGTCAAGGAATCCCATGATTGCACCGTGTATCTGCCTTTCCTTTGCATATACTCTCCATGCGGGAAGATCAGCCTCCACTTCAAGAACTTTTAGTCTGTCCATGGTCACCACATCAAATTCACGCACACTCCTGTTATACTCAGGTGGATTGCCGGCGGTTACTATGACCCAGCCCTCCGGCACGCGATGTCTGCCGAATACTTTGTACTGCAGGAACTGCAGCATAGAGGGTGCCAGCGTCTCCGATACGCAGTTTATCTCATCAAGGAATAGTATCCCTTCCTTTACCCCGCTGATCTCCATAGTCTCATATACGGAAGCGATGATCTCACTCATCGTGTATTCCGACACGGAATATTCCTCACCGTCATAGTTCTTTTTTTCTATATACGGAAGACCCAGGGCCGACTGTCTGGTATGATGCGTCATAGAATATGACACCAGCGCTATGCCTAGTTCCGATGCGACCTGCTCCATTATCGCGGTCTTACCTATACCCGGAGCGCCAAGCAAAAACACAGGTCTCTGTCTTACGACAGGTATGCGATAGTCCCCGAATTCATCTTTTTTGAGGTACATCTTTACCGTATTTTTTATTGTTTCTTTTGCCTGTGAGATATTCATTTCAATTCTCCTGATCTGTATCGCTTACACTTCCGGCTCTTTGCAGGTCATCCTCATCCAACACTGTGCATATTGCCCAGGCAGGAACCTTCGGTCTGTTTATATCCTCTCCGGGAAAAGCAAATACCGCGTCATATCCCGGTGCCTTGTGTGGATATATCCCATATCCGTCCGTGAAATATATTACTCCCTTGAGATCAGTAAATTCCCTGTTTCTTACCAGTTCATCGACATATTCAAACGCCGGTCTGAAGTCTGTTGCACCCATGCCTGTGAGTTTTCCGTTCCTGATAAAATTCTCAAGTTCTTCTCTGTCAGTTATCCTGATATCGCTCTTTACATCGCTGTCACATTGCAGGATATGTATACAGACCTTTGAAAAGTATGAATCACTGTTTTTCAGTATATCAGCAGTCTTCCTTAAAAATCCGGAAACAGTCTCTCCCTTGGTGGATGCGGAAGTATCTATGATTATCGCGAAATCCTTTATCTTCTTGTCTTCCCTGTATTCCAGAGGTTCGATCAGAGGCATATTCCCATATGTCTCCAGACCGTAGGTATAATATATATAATCAAACTCATCCTCACTGGCTTTCATATACTCGCCTGATACGGAAAATCTGCGCAGCACCGCCGAGTAATTTACCTTCTTTCTGCCGGCGAGTTCAATATTCTCTTTCAATGGATCCGCTTCCTTTGATGCCGAAGACGATGAATTGATCCCTGCCGATATCTGCCTGCTGATCTTTTTCCACATCTCTTCATTTATGAAGAGTTCTTCCTGCGGGACCCGCCTCCAGACAGTATGAGAATCACGTTTAAATATCTGCGTATACTCGTGGATCATCCTCTCGGACGGCGGATCATTGGAAAAGTACCTGTATATCCGGTCTGCGCTGAGACCACCCGCATCCTTGAAGATCATCGCCACAACGGACTTTGCCGCGGCATCGGTATCCAACTCATATCCCGCCTTCAGATCGCTCAGTATAGCGCTTTCTGTCGATATATCACATGCCAGATCCCAAAGCTCAGGGTTCAGTTTATCCGCAGCGAAAAGATGTCCAAAAACAGGATGCAGGATCGTATGGAGATATGTTCTGGTCAGTCTTACCGGATCGTCCCTTTGAAGCTTGAGAACGAGAACAGGATCATAGTAAATGCTCCTGCCGTCGGTTTGGAAGCCTTCGCTCCCTTCCGTCACAGCGATATTCGAAAGCGCAGGTGCAAAGAATCTGTATTGCATTAAAAGGGATTCCTCGGACAATTTCATGGACTCCCCAGCCAGATCCGATATTCTCTTTTTATCGATCTCTGATGACTGCATCCGCTCTCTCTGTGCTCTCATTCTTTGCAAAAAAGGGGCTCGCGCCTACGGCGGAACCCCTTTTGATCTTTAAAGACAGGTTTATAAAGTATTACTTGAAGAATGCAACTGCATCGTTGAGGTTCTTGGCAAGATCGTTCATATCCTTCATCTTGTCTGCAATCTCAGCAACGCTTGCTGCTATGCTCTCAACGCTTGCGCTAACCTCCTGGTTACTTGCCGCATTCTCCTCGGAGATAGCGGAAAGGTCGCTTACGTTGGATACGATCTGTTCCTTGATGGTGCGGAGCGAACCGGTCATGCTGTCGATCTGCTCAATGCTCTCTACGCTCTGGCCGATAGCCTCGTTAAGCTTGGTGAAGCTGTCCTGAGCTGCAGAGATCTCAGCCTGCTCATCGGTCATTGCGCTCATGATCTCACTTGCAAGCTTAACCGAAGTCTCGGAGTTGGCAAGGATCTCTTCTGCAATGCCCTTGATGGTAGCTGCGCTTGCATTGGACTGCTCTGAAAGCTGGCTGATGCTGTCTGCAACGACTGCGAATCCCTTACCTGCCTCACCTGCTCTTGCAGCCTCGATGGAAGCGTTGAGCGAAAGGAGCTTGGTCTGGCTGGCGATATCGATGATAAGCTCGATAGCCTCGTTAACCTTGGTGATGGAATCATTGGTAAGAAGGATCTGCTTGTTGATGGACTCAACGGCACTTACGCTGCTCTGGGAGCTCTTCATGACCGTCTTCATCTTCTCGGAAGCCTCGATGCTTATCTTGCGCATGTCGTTAGCATTAGCATTGAGGGATTCGATATTCTCGCTGATATCGGATACGGTAGCATCCATATCAACTGCCTGAGAGTTTACATCCTGTACGTTCTCAGCCATGCTCTGTGCGGTCGTAGCAAGCTCGCCGACTGCTGTACTGATCTGAGCTGCAGAGGATGAACTGTTGTCGGAGAGTTCACGGACAACTTCTGCATTCTGAGCGAGCTCATCGGAATTATCCTTGATGGTCTGAACGGTATCTCTAAGGGTGTTCTTCATACGGTTGATGGAGTTGATCATATTTACGTTCTCGGTTACGCCGCTGGTAGCGGTAACGGGAGAAGTAAGATCTCCGTCCGCAACAACGTTAAGGTCCTCGCTGATCGCGACAGGTGCCTGACGAACCTTGAATGCAAAGAGTATAACAAGTACTGCGAAGAAAATAACAAGTATTAAACCTATTACAAGGATAGGTCCGATGACAGCGCTTACCGCAGCGGATACCGCTTCATTGGTCTGGCCGACAAAGGTCATACCTACGATCTCGCCGTTGATCCTGATGGGCAAATAATCAACATAGTATTTCTTGCCGCCAATCTCGATGCCATCCTGCTGGAAGTGCTGTCCTCCCCTTAAGCAGGTATTGATAGCAGCCTCACCGGCCTTGGTTCCCTCATTTCTGCCGTTGGGAGCACTTCCGGGGAGTGATGTGATCGCACGGGTGTCGCCTACGAATACAGTAAGCTGAAGTCCCTTACCGGTAAGCGAATCTACATAGGTGTGATCAGCGCCTTCCTTGGTAAATACTTCAACACCGCCTTCCTCGTTGATCTCGGTGACAGCCCACTCGTTGAACATGGTGTTAGCCACTTCGAGTTTCTCGACGATGTTGCTCTGCACCTCGTTCCTTACCTTACTCGTGACTACGAGCAGTACGACAACTGCGAAAATCACGATTGGGATCATTCCGAAGAGCATGAGCATCTTCATGTAATTGAATCCGCCTGATTTGTTTTGATTTGTACTAGCCATCCTGACCTCCCTGTCTCTTTAAGAGTTTTTATTTAATGTTTTAACATTATCAAAGTTTGAAGTAGCTTATCGTATCAGCAAGTTCCTTGGAGAGATCCTGAAGTTTCGAAGCGGAGTTGCTGATAATGGTAAATGTTGCGTTGAGCTCTTCCATGGAAGCGTTCGTCTCCTGAGTGGAAGCTGCATTCTCCTCGGAGATCGCGGACAGATCGGAGATGATCTCCGTGAGTCCGTTCTTCGCGCTGTTGAGCTGTGCAACCTGATCGTTGATGCTTGCGGAGGTGTCTCTTACGTTTGCAACGTTTCCGGACATGGTCTCCATATTCTCTCTGGTAGAATCAAGCTGTGCTGCCTGCACATCGAAGCTCTCATTGAGTTTCTCGAGAACGCTTACCGAAGATGCTGCGTTAGCAAGGAGCTTCTCTACGATACCTTTTATCTTGTTTGCGGAGTCGCTCGACTGATCTGCAAGAGCTCTGATCTCATCGGCTACGACTGCAAATCCCTTTCCTGCCTCTCCTGCTCTGGCTGCCTCTATGGAAGCATTGAGTGAAAGGAGATTGGTCTGGCTTGCAATATCGGTGATCGCCTGAGTGAATTCGGAGATTGTCTTTGCCGACTCATTGGTGGAGTTGATAGTCTCTCCGATATCCTTAACGGACGCGGTAACCTCCCCGCTCTGGCGGATGAGCTTATCAAGAGCATCCATTGCCTTGTCGCAGGCATCCTTCATCTCTGCCGCATAAGAATCCATCTCGTGTACATTGTCAGTAATGTTCTCGATATTTCTTCCGATGTCATCCATATCGCCGGCAGCGTTCTCAACGCTCTCTGCCTGTCCGACCGCACCCTTGGAGATCTCACCGACTGCATCGGTAACCTGATCGGAAGCTGCCGATGCCTGACCTGCGGACTCTGCGAGTTCGGAACTTGAATTATCGAGTTCTCCGGATGCGTTCTGTGATCTGCTGATAACATCGCGGAGCTTATCGCTGAGTGACTCAACGCCCTCTGCGATAATACCAAGTTCATCTTTGCGTGCCACAAGAACAGGATCGACCCTAACTGCAAGATTTCCGCTTGCGAGGTCATCAACATTCTTTGCGATCTCTTTCATGAATACAGAATACTTCTTGGAAACAAGGAATCCGATGACTACCATAACTATGGTAGTTGCGGTCATGATAGCAAGAAGAGTAGCTATCTTCTTGTTCATCTCGGCATTGATATCGGATGCGGGGCGTCCCGCAAAGAAACATCCGTAATATGATCCGTTTACTGTGAAAGGGGTGTAATAGACGTAATATTTCTCGTTGTTGATCACGGTCTTGAAATCCGCGAAATCTTTCCCTGACCTTACGGAATTGTAAGCAGCATCTCCGATGTCCTTGCCTTTCATTCCGTCTATGGTAGTCATACGACGAGTCTTGTCTTTGATGACCGTGAACTCCAGACCGGTATCTGCAGACATGCGATCGATATACTTCTGGAAGTCATCTTCCATATCCCATTCGCCCTTAAAAAGGACACCGTCTTCCTCATGCCAGTCACCTTCATACATAAAGTCCGCCGCATCTTCAAGCTGCATGCAGGCCGCTTTAAGCACTTCCACGCCCATGTCGTGGTATGAGCCTTCGATCTGCTTGTATGCAGTGATGCAAAGAAGCAGTGACATAATGAGAAGTCCCGCTATTGCAATGAGAACCACCTGACCAATAAGTCGTCTGTTCTTTTCCGTCTTCTTCATAGAACCTACCTCCAAGTAATTGTATTACTGCCTGACAATTCGGAACATGGTACGGCTGAATATGAATCTTCTATATAAAACTAACAGACATTTTACCTTTTTTTGCATAAAAATGCAAGTATTGTGCGATTATAAGCGGTTTGGGACGGTCAGGCCCCCACAAATCTGCCGACGATATCATGCAGCGCATCGGCACAATCCTTTACTTCCGCCACTTTGGCCGATGTCATGCTCATATCGCTGACCATTTCCGTCGTCTTGTCCGCTATATCCGCAACACCGTCTGAAGTCTCTCCGACAGCGGTATTGATGGATGATATCGTGCCCGTGATATTCTTCATGGCAATGATCAGATCGTCCACAGCATTCTTGATGCTTACCATACTGTCCTTGAACATATCGGCGTCATCCTGATACTGCTCTCCCACCTTCTGGAAGGATTCATAATCGCCCAGGACGGTATTCTCAAGGAAATCCCCCATCTCTTCCATACATTTCTGCATCTGAGATACTGCGTCATTAACCTCGCCCACTATCGAATTGATATCGGCAACTGCGGACGATGTATCATTTGCAAGATTTCCTATCTCCGTTGCTACGACTGCAAATCCCTTGCCTGCCTCTCCGGCTCTTGCGGCTTCGATAGAAGCATTGAGTGCAAGAAGTCTGGTCTGCGAAGATATGGACATGATGGTACCGGTAAGTTCGTTTATCCTCTCGACAGCTTTCGAGCTCTCTATCGCAGCATCGGAATCCTTCCTGACATCATCATATTTGCGTCTTGTTGCCGTTGCTGCAGTGGTCGTAGTCTTCTTAAGCTTGGTCGCCCTCTCCATTACTTCCTCGGACATAAGCGTTCCGTCATTCGCCATCATCTCTATCTGGTGCGTGGAATTCTGTGCCGCACTGATATCTCCGGCGATATTGTCTATAGAGGAAGCACACTCCGCCATGGAAGCCGCAAGCTCCTCGGTGGTCGCAGAATTATCGGAACACATTCCGCTTACTATATCCGTAGTCTCCTCAAGCCCGGTGATATCCGCCTTGATCAGATCGGAGCTCTTATCTATCTCATTGATGATACCGCGCAGGTTGGCTCTCATAACGCGGACCGACCTGGCTATCGCGCCGAACTCACCCTTTCTTTTAACGAGCTTCTCGGCACCGGGATATCTCCTGAAATCAAATTCCGAGACCCTGTCGATTATCTTTACAACTTCCCTTAAGGGGTCGAACATCTTATGCACGACGGCAAGTATAAGTATCGATGCGATCACTATCGAGATCACATCCACCGCTATAACCGTGCTCTTTGCCGCACCGCCGGTCGCGGTCACGGATACTATGATCACAATGACGGTCAGTATCCCCGTTACCATCAGGGCTATCCTGGTTGGAAACGAATTAATGAAGCTGACTTTTTCGCCCGCTGTGTCAGTCTGACCCGAGCTGTACTGATCTGACATAGAACTACCTCTCTTTCCCGGAGAACATTGTATATAAAATTATACATCCAAGCCCTATTTATAACAAGAAATATATGACAATGAACATCCTTTATGTTATAATGTTACAAAGTTTGTTCTGAATAATTTAGGAGGCATGGAATGAGACTTGTAACGAGATCTGACTTCGACGGACTTGCATGCGGCGCACTCCTTCTGGAGGCCGGCATAGTCGACAATTGGATGTTCGCACACCCCAAGGATCTGCAGGACGGCAAGGTCCTCATCGACGAGGATGACTGTCTTGCCAATGTTCCCTATGTAGAGGGCTGCGGACTGTGGTTTGACCACCATTCAAGTGAATTTGAGCGTCTTAACCTCGAGGGAAAGTATAAGGGAAAGAGTGACAGTTCAGCTCCTTCCTGCGCGCGTGTTATCTATGATTACTACGGCGGTCGCGAAAAATTCTCTCATTTCTTTGATGATATGATGGTTGCCGTTGATAAGGTTGACTCCGGTAACCTTACGATTGACGAGGTCCTTAATCCCACCGGATGGATACTCGTAGGATTCCTTATGGATCCCAGAACCGGGCTCGGTCGCTGGAGACAGTTCACCATCCCCAACTACGGTCTTATGGAAAAGCTCATGGACTGCTGCCGCAGGATGACTACCGATGAAATCCTCGCTCTTCCCGATGTTAAGGAGAGAATTGAGGTATACGAGGAGCAGACTGCCAAGTTCAAGGAGATGGTCAAGCTTCACACACGCACCGAAGGCAATGTTATCATCACCGACCTTCGCGGTGTTGATCCCATCTATACCGGCAACCGCTTCATGATCTACAGCATGTATCCCGAGCAGAACATCTCCGCATGGATAGTCAGCGGAAGAGGCGGCGTAGGATGCTCCGCAGCCGTTGGATACAGCATCCTCAATAAGACCAGCAAAGTTAACGTAGGAAGCCTTATGCTCAAGTATAACGGCGGCGGACACGAGAAGGTAGGAACCTGTCAGTTCTCCGACGAGAATATGGATACCGAACTTCCCAAGATGCTGAACGAGCTTTGCGAACTGGCTAACGCATAATATTATTTCTAAAAGAATAAATAAACCGGAGGAAACCCAAAATGATGAAACTTGTACTTGTAAGACATGGCGAGAGTGAGTGGAACAAGCTCAACCTCTTCACCGGCTGGACCGATGTCGATCTCAGCGAGAAAGGACATGAGGAAGCAAAGCAGGCCGGCATTACTCTTAAGGAAGAGGGATACGATTTTGATATTGCATACACCTCATACCTCAAGCGCGCTATCCACACTCTCAATCACATTCTTGACGAGATGGACCGCAACTGGCTCCCTGTTGTAAAGACCTGGAAGCTCAACGAGCGTCACTATGGAGCTCTTCAGGGACTTAACAAATCCGAGACCGCTGAGAAGTACGGCGAGGATCAGGTTAAGATCTGGAGACGTTCATTCGATGTCAAGCCCCCCGTTCTCGATCCCACCGATGACAGAAGTGCAAAGAAGCAGGCTATGTACAGAGACGTAGATCCTTCTCTCCTTCCCGACAACGAGAGCCTCGAGACCACCATCGAGAGAGTTGTTCCTTTCTTCAACGAGGTTGTAAAGGCTGACATGAAGGCAGGCAAGCGCGTGATCATCGCAGCACACGGCAACTCACTTCGTGCTCTTGTTAAGTACTTCGACGATATGAGTCCCGAGGATATCATCGGTGTCAACATCCCCACCGGTATCCCTCTTGTATATGAGTTCGATGACGATTTCAATGTGATCAAGCACTACTATCTTGGAGATCAGGAAGCACTCAAAGCAAAGATGGAAGCCGTAGCCAACCAGGGAAAGGCAAAATAATCGAGGCTTATCCAATAAAGTAAATCACAGGCACCCCGCGGAGCATCCGCTCTACAGGGTGCTTTTTCTTTATTTTCTTTTTTTGTATATTTCGTACCTGTCACAGACAGATCCTTCAGGAATAACCGCGATTGCGGAGCTATTCTATCGGCAAATCGTGCCGCCTGAAAAGGAGGATCTGAAGATGTGCGAAAAACACTACACCATCGTCAAAACATGCAGCAACGGATTCAATGATTACGCGGAAGTCAGAAACAATCTCATCCTTCGTCCCTTTTCCCTGACCACCCGAAAAAGGAGCTACTCCGGCGAGGTGGGAATCAGAAAAATGGGGATGTACCTTGCTCTCGCAAGACTCGTCCGGATATCAGGGCGGTATGAGAGCTGGTCTATCCATTATGAGGAAGTTTCCAACTGGGAAATCGAAAAAACGCAGCTCGTAGATCAGGCGCTGATAAATATGAGCGAGCGCATCCCACCGAGGCTCTTTAACACCGAATACCTGGAAAATATCAACTTTGAGAAAAAGGGATTGTTCATGCCCAATGAACTGACTCACGATGAAGTAAAAGCTGCGGCACGCATTTACACTTCCGCCAATTGTCCTGCTTTCGGCTATGTGCTGACAAACACCGGATGGAAGAACGGTGCTGTATCCATACTGTATCCGGGAGTAATGTACAGGTTGGGCGAGATGCTGGGCGACTACTATATTGTATTCGACGGGCTGAATGATGTGAGGATACATTCGATAAAGGACAATCCGAACGGCCTGCCCAAACCGTTTTTATTGAGGCACGCAGCTATCGAAAGGAACCTCCGACGTCCTTTTGACGAAAGATCCCTTCCCAAGATATACCGATACAGAACGGCAAACGCAAGGATCATAGAGATAAAACCTTAATTAAAAAGGAGCGTCCGCCGCATGGCGGGCGCTCCTTCACATATACCACATCAGAGATTTTCGTTAAGTATCTCTTTGAGGACATCCGCTGATTTCCTAAGTGCGGCAAGCTCCTCTTCGTTAAGCTCTGCAGGTACCGGTGCCTCCACGCCGTCAGCTCCGACTATTGCGGGCAGGCTGAGGGCAACTCCGTCTATTCCGAACTCGCCGTGGATCATTCTGGATACCGGAAGTACGGACTTCTCATCCCTTATGATCGCTTCGCATATCCTTCGTACGCCCATTGCGATACCGTAATAAGTAGCCTGCTTCTTCTCTATAATCTCATAAGCGCTGTTCTTTACCTGATCGGCAATCTCCTTCATGGAGCGCTCATGATCGTGATATCCCTTGAGCTCACAGAACTCATTTACAGGCACTCCCGATACATTGGCGCTGCTCCATACTGCGATCTCACTGTCGCCGTGCTCACCAAGTATGAATGCATGTACATTTCTGGTATCGACACCAAGATGCTCTCCGAGGAGATATTTGAATCTTGCGGTATCAAGAACAGTACCGGATCCGAGCACTCTGTTTTCGGGAAGTCCGGAAAGCTTCTGTGCAGCGGCCGTGAGTATATCTACGGGATTGGCAACTATGAGCAGTATGCCTTCAACTTTTCTGCTCGTGAGTTCGTTCATAATAGAACGGAATATCGCGATGTTCTTCTTAACAAGATCGAGTCTTGTCTCACCGGGCTTCTGATTGGCTCCCGCACTGATAACAATGATCGCAGCATCTACGATATCGTCGTATGTTCCTGCATAGATCTTCATGGGTCTGGCATAGGGAACACCGTGGCTTATATCGAGAGCTTCTCCCTCCGCCTTAGCCACATTGGCATCTATCATTACCATCTCCGAGAACATTCCGCTCTGCATAAGAGCAAAAGCTGATGCGCTTCCGACAAATCCGCATCCTATCATTGCAACTTTTCTCTGATCTACCATAAATACCCCTTTCTGTCTTCATTCCAGCTTTGAGTATTACATATAATGCCGGTAAAAAAACGAAACCGCACCGATGGGGGTGCGGTTTCGATCGTTACACTTAATTACTTCTTCTTTGACTTAGCCGCAGGCTTGGATGATTTTGCAGGTGCTTTAGCGGGTGCCTTTGCGGGTGCCTTTGCAGGCGCTTTAGCGGGTACCTTTGCGGAGCTCGACTTGGATGAGCTTGAAGAAGACTTGGATGCTCCCTTAACGGAAGGGTTCTTTACATTGAAAGCGCCCATTCCGGGATAAGCTGCATTCTTGCCAAGCTCTTCCTCGATGCGGATGAGCTGGTTGTACTTTGCAACACGCTCCGAACGGGAAGGTGCTCCGGTCTTGATCTGGCAGGTGTTAAGAGCAACTGCGAGATCTGCGATCGTGGTGTCCTCGGTCTCTCCGGAACGGTGAGAAGTGATAGCGGCGTATCCTGCCTTGTGAGCCATCTTGATAGCCTCAAGAGTCTCAGATACGGAACCGATCTGATTGAGCTTGATAAGGATAGCATTTCCTGCGCCGAGCTTGATGCCCTTTGCAAGTCTCTCGGTATTGGTAACAAAGAGATCATCACCTACGAGCTGTACCCTGTCGCCGAGCTGCTGGGTCATATACTGCCAGCCATCCCAATCCTCCTCATCAAGTCCATCCTCGATGGAGATGATGGGATACTTGTCGATGAGGCTTCTCCAGTGCTCAACAAGCTCCTTGCTGGTGAACTTTCTCTTGCTCTTGGGCTGGAGATAATGTCCCTTGCCCTTGGACTTATCCTTCCACTCGGAAGAAGCAGCGTCCATAGCGAGCATGAAGTCCTTTCCGGGAACATATCCGGCATTCTTGATAGCCTGCATAATGTGATCGAGAGTATCCTCATCGCTGTCAAGGTCGGGAGCGAATCCTCCCTCATCTCCTACGGAAGTAGCCTTGCCTTCCTTCTTAAGGAGAGCTTGAAGTGAGTGGAATACCTCTGCACACCAGCGAAGTCCCTCGGTGAAGCTGGGAGCTCCTACGGGCATGATCATGAATTCCTGAGTATCAACAGAGTTTGCTGCGTGAGCTCCTCCGTTTAAGATGTTCATCATGGGAACGGGCATGCGGTTTCCGTTAACGCCTCCAAGGAATCTGTAAAGAGGGATGTTAAGGGACTCTGCAGCTGCTCTTGCTACCGCGATCGATACAGCAAGGATAGCATTTGCTCCGAGTTTGCTCTTGGTCTTGGTATTGTCAACCTTGATCATAGCAGCATCTACAGCATAGATATCATAGGGATTCATTCCTACGAGTGCATTGTTGATAGGTCCGTTGATATTTTTAACTGCCTTAAGTACACCCTTTCCGAGATAGCGCTTTGCATCCTTGTCACGAAGCTCAAGTGCCTCAAACTCGCCG
This sequence comes from Lachnospiraceae bacterium UBA3638, assembly GCA_002373595.1. GTDB lineage: Bacteria > Bacillota > Clostridia > Lachnospirales > Lachnospiraceae > AC2028. The sequence goes on from DFKT01000015.1 coordinate 22,015, forward strand.
GTAGATGCTCCGCTGGGTGCGGTTCCTCTGGCAACGGTACCGTCGGTAAGAGTAACCTCTGCCTCAACGGTCGGGTTTCCTCTGGAATCGACGATCTCTCTTCCGTACACCTTCTCGATCTCTACATGTGACTTGTACATAGTTTTTTCCTTTCTTTGAATATCTTATTACAGCCTAGGGAATCTCCCCGGCTGTTAACACACACTATATAATAGTATCATACTCTTCGAAAAAAGCAAGGATTTCGCGGTTTTCAAAGACGTTTAATTACATAGAACATATTTGTTGCGGGAAAAGTGTACCTGCTAAACTCCGAGTACTCTCTCGGTGAGATGTAATACTCCCTGCCCCAGCTGTAAACCCTCAGGTAATCGGACCCTATCTTTTCGTCCTTAGTCCTTAGCTTTTCGATACCCGTAAGAGTCATATAATGCGATCTGGCCCTCTGCCCCGATGCCGTTATCAGGCTCGGTCCCTCATCACTCGGGCTGTATAACATGACTCCCTTTTTCCTGAATACTATCGGATAGGTCGCGCCCGCTGCAAAGATCACGGGGATATCATCCTCAAGCATCCGGATGAGACGGTCTGTCTTTCCGATAAAAGTTATTCCCTTGATCCTGTACGGATATCCGTTCTTTCTGAAGAACCTGTTCACAAAAAACGGATAAATATACGGTGCGATCCCAAGTCCCGGGATGATGGGGATATATTTGGATGCATACTCATTTATCCTATCGCAGTATTCATCCCGATCCTTAGGCTTAGGTATAAGCCCTTCGTAAATGCAGAAATCCACCAGAGCAACAACGCCGCAGCCCATATTGCAGAGCCTGTTGTTTTTTCCCTTCAGCCACATCTGGCTTCCGGCACTGTATGTTCTCCGGAGAGATACTTCGTTACTCTTTTCCATTCCAGCAGTATGTGCAGAGTTTACTTCTGTCTATACCGACCGCATCGAGCATATCGTCAAGTCTGTTGTAACGCAGTGATGTGAATCCGAGTTTCTGACAGATGTCATCTATCATACGGTGGTATCTGTCCGAATCAGGATTTGCATAATCCTCGAGGATCGATCTTGTGACATCCTCTCCCTCTTCTTTATTGATCATCTGTCTCGCGATAAGCTCCATCTCCGAAGTGGATCTGGAGAAATTAAGGTACTTACATCCGAAGAGTATGGGAGGGCACGCGGGTCTTATATGCACTTCCTTGGCTCCGCTGTCATAGAGGAACTCTGTGGTCTCGCGAAGCTGTGTTCCTCTGACGATAGAATCGTCGATGAGCAGAAGTCTCTGTCCGTCGATGAGTTCATGTACGGGGATCAGTTTCATCTTTGCGATGAGATCTCTCTTGGACTGAATTGTCGGCATGAATGATCTCGGCCAGGTCGGAGTATACTTGATGAAAGGTCTTGCAAAAGGTACACCCGACTCATTTGCATATCCGACTGCATGTGCGGTACCCGAATCGGGAACACCCGCAACGCTGTCTATCTCATTTTTAGTCATGCCGTCTCTGCGGGCAAGAAGCTTACCGCAATTCGTTCTCATGACCTCTACGCTCACTCCCTCATATCTGGAAGAAGGATATCCATAATAAACCCAGAGGAATGTACATATCTTCATGTCCTTGCCGGGATTAACAAGCGTGGTCACTCCCTCGGGAGTAATAACAGCTATCTCACCGGGGCCGAGATCCTTATAATCCTTGTATCCGAGATTGAGATAAGCAAAGGATTCAAATGCAGCACAGAAACCGGATTCCTTGCGTCCGATCGCTATCGGAGTCCTTCCGAGCGGATCTCTCGCGCAGTATATTCCGTCAGGAGTAAGAAGGAGCATCGTCATCGATCCGTCTATACGACTCTGCGCATACTGAATACCTTCGATAAGATTGTCCTTTTGATTGACGAGCGCAGCGACAAGCTCGGTCGCATTGATCATACTGCCGCTCATCTCCTGGAACTGAGTCCCCCTGCCGATGACCTCTTCCGCAAGCTCTGCGACATTATTGATCTTACCTACGGTAGTTATCGCGTATGTTCCGTGGTGTGATCTGACAACGAGAGGCTGCGGTTCATAATCCGATATGCATCCGATACCAAGATTTCCTTTCATCTCGTGCATATCCTTATCGAACTTCGTTCTGAACGGAGTGTTCTCGATATTGTGGATCGAACGATTGAAGCCGTTTTCCTTTCCGAAGGATATCATTCCCGCGCGTCTCGTTCCGAGGTGGGAATGATAATCGGTTCCGAAGAACAGATCAAACAAACAATCCTCTTTCAGTGCTGTTGCAAAAAAGCCTCCCATGATCAGTTACCTTTCCTTTCAATCATTTACTGCAGGGGCCGTCTCACTGTCATCGCCGCTCTTCCTTAGGTCAAAGATCATGACCGCATACAGGAAAGGCAATGTTATGAGTACGGGATAAATATATCTGAAATTTACCGTGGGACCCAGGATGCAGGTCAGCATATACATTACAGGATACAGCGCATACACCCACTTCCTTCCCGTCCTTACATAGACGGCGGAAAAAGCGAGAAGTATGAGCATCCAGAAATATAAAGCCGGCTTCATGAGTCCGGATAATGCAGGCCAGGAGTAATATGAGTTTCCGTTTACCATACGATCATACAGTTTCCTGAGAGCGGGAAGTTTCGATACCTGCTCCACCCCTTCAAACGCATCACTGTGAGATGCATTAAAAGTATAAAGCAGTCCAAGATTGGTATCATCCCCGTATCCGAGCATCTCCGCATGTGTAAAGTCATCGGGTGACCAGTACCCTGCAGTGAGCGCCAGGAAAGCGTCTATGTAATCATTGGGATATCGAAGTCCAATGTACAGCCAGTCTTTGGCGAACTTACCCCAGTTATCAACCTCATCAAATCCTATCGTATGATCTCTCATACCATCCGCTATCGGCGCATAGTATGTATCCTCGTCCATGTCGACATCTTTGAAGTATTCCGAAAGGATACGGCGTGATTCTTCACTTAAGTTGGCATTCTGATATATTGCAACTCTTCCCATCTGCATCATGGGAACGCTGAGCATTTCTATCTTTCCGTTCTGAGGTATAGCGTTGAACGCCTTCATGATAAGGCTCCTGCCGCCGACGCCTCCGACCAGGATGACTGCGGATATTGCCAATGCGGTCAGTTTCTTTTTAAGTCCTTTCTCACATATGATCCAGAAAGGTATCATAGCGGCAAATGCATAAGCCGCATTGTTTCTGAGCCATATATCGGGAATACCTGCAATGACCAGGATGATGATATGCAGGATCCTTTCCTTTATGTCTGCTGCATTTCTGATCCTGCAGATCTCAACTATCATGATCAGCATCAGTGCTGCATAGGGAATGTCCTTGGTGATACTGAGTGCCAGCACGGGGCTGAACGGAATGATCCCGAAAAAGACTGTCGGTATATATGCCCATCTCTTCCTGCCTGTTATCTCATATATGACAGCAAAAGAATAAGCAAGTGCGAAGGATACGAGGAGCATCTGACATATTGAAAATGCAGCCATTCCGGCTTCGTACGAACCCAGTCTCTCGCCGAGGAGCAGGAATATTCTGATCAGATATGTGTGAACAACCGGGTGATGCGCCCAGAACCATATAGTTCCGCGGAAAGCCTCTCCGGACTGCCTGTGGAAATCATAGCTCATTATCGCAGGGAAATAAGCGAGAAATACAGGAACCCAAAGCGCAAATATACCGGCCCATGAGCAGACAAATACTGTGCGGATATCCTTCTTCGCAGGTTTCTGTCCTTCCCCTGCCTTATTTTCTGCAGAGATTTTTCTATCAAGGAATACAAACCACTTAAGTGTAAGCGGCAAAAAATCCACGCCAAGTCCTACGCCCGCTATGATCGCACCAAGCTTATTCTTTACTCCGGGAAGAGTGTATCCGAGCATTCTGAGCTGATAGCCCCAAACGATCGACAGACCGAGAAGTGCTCCGAAGATCATTGCATACCTAAATTGTTTTTTAGTAAAGGAAATCTTTTTAAGAAAATACCAAACGATAGGGAACGGTAAAATACTGAATATACTCTGTGTGAATCCGAGACTGTCCTTCTGGGCCGCAAATCCGGCCAGATTCATGATGTAGCAAAAAGACAGCCCGCCGTATATCGCCAGAAGTATGACCCCTGTCTCCCGGGCTTCCCTTTTTTTACAAAAGGTTTTTATCTTTTCAATCATTCTTTTTGCACTCCGATCTCGTCAAAAACAAGGTTCATTATATCATAATCTTATGTGTTTAAGGAATATTTTTCGTGATATAATCAATATTGCATGAAAATACGCGAAAACAGAAAAATCATATCTGCCATATACCTGCTCGCGGTCTGTCTTATCGGGATCCTTCTTTTCCTGGCAAACCGCGGAGTCCCATTTATGATGGACGATGACTGGTATTCCACCAACCTTGCGACCGGTGCACCGCTTTCCGGTTTTGGAGACGTGATCGAGAGCCAGATCTGGCACTACAATAACTGGGGCGGACGCGTTATCACGCACGGTCTCCTGCAGCTGATCCTCATGACGGGAAATGCTGCGGCGGATATCTTCAATACACTCACTACTCTCGTTCTTGCTTTCATCATCTGCAGGATTTCGCGAAAAAACTTTGATATAAACGGCAGTCCTGCGATCATCGCCATTTTCCTCTTTGCGCTGTCCGGATTATTCGCATTCAATCCAAATATCAAGATGAGCATGCTTTGGGAAGCAGGCTCCGTGAACTATGTATATTCAACAGTATGGATCCTCTGTTTCCTCTGTCCTTATCTGAGAGCAGTCGAAGACCCCGAAAGTCCCGACCTGCGCCTTGTAAACCTCTGGATGATCCCTCTGTCCCTGATAAGCGGATGGAGCAATGAGAATATGGGGCCGACCTGCTTCGTTATAGCGCTTACCGTGATCCTTATCAGAGTAAGGGCGGATAAGAAACCTGTAAAGGCCTGGATGATCATAGGACTTATCGGGTCCCTTATCGGCAGCATTCTTTGCATCCTGGCTCCCGGAAACTTCGTAAGAGTAAATGAGATCGATAAGCTCCCTCTGTCACAGGAACTGATAAATCGGATACTTTCAATGCTGCGCGGGATAGGAGATTTCCTGTTTCCCTCACTCATCATACTTGGGTTTGTGATGATCGCAGCTCATACACTTTTGAGTATTTCGTTCGACCGTACGGAAGGTATTTTGCTGTTTGCTATCCTTCTCTCATACGGAGCTATGATACTCTCTCCCCACTATCCGGACAGAGCATCATTCGGCACGATGGTCCTTACGATTGCCACTGCATGCAGACTTATGTACAGGATCGGGGAAAAGGATGAAAAGATCTGCGCATCCCTGATCTATGGGATGACGATCATGATCGCGATGGGAGCATGCATTAAGCTCTGCCTGTATCAGACTGTATGAAAAACAACAGCTTCTCAAAAGCATACCGTATGATCCTGCCGATCCTCGCATTGGCTGTACTTATTATGGCTGTCTATGCAGGTATCGACAGGCAGATGGCTACCGGTGTCGGATACTGGATGTTCCTTCATTACGAAAGTAAAAGCAGGGAATTCTGGGAAATTTGTATAAATATCGGTATGGCGCTATTTGTTATTCTTGTCTCTGTTCCGGGACTGTTTGTTTCAAAAAGTAATGACCGCCTGCTGTCGATTTCAAGATTTATCATATTTGTGTTTGCGCTTTCTCCGCAGATCGATCCTGCTTTCTTTATAAACCTTTTCTATAAGGCATCTGCGGTAATACCTTCGGATACGATCCCGGACCGGATACATTCACTGGTAATACTCTGTGTAATGATCCTTCCGATCATACTCCTTTTAAGCCGGATCCCTGACATCGGAGGTTCGTCATACCGTATGCTTTTGATGTCCGCCTCCGTGTGGACGATCTTTACAATGCTCTGTGAGTTCATTCCGGGCGGATACTCTCTTTGGATCTTTCTCTCGGTATATTTTCCCGCCATGATGCTCTTCATCCTGTATGAAAAAGTCTATATGCTCGTCAAAGACCGTAAGATCCCATATATATTCATGGCAGTGGAAATCCTATGCTTCCTGAGATGCGCACACAGCCTTCTTGCCATAACCGCATCTTACAATATATAATTAGCCAAAAGGAGGTATCAGACCATGCTCAGAAAAGAAAAACGAAATGTCATTGTCGGCCAGTCCGGAGGACCCACCGCAGCTATCAATTCGTCACTTGCAGGTGTATACCGTACCGCTATGGACCGCGGATACAAGAAGGTATACGGCATGATCCACGGAGTACAGGGACTTCTCGAAGGTCGCTATGTTGACCTCTCCGAGCATATCCAGACAGGCCTCGACGCAGAGCTCCTGAAGCGTACCCCCTCGGCATATCTCGGCTCCTGCCGTTATAAACTTCCCAACATTCATGAGAATGAAGATCTCTACAAGACCATCTTTCGGATACTCGACGATCTCGAGATCGACTGCTTCATATACATCGGCGGTAACGATTCCATGGATACGATCAAGAAGCTCTCTGACTTTGCGATCATCACCGGTTCGGATATCCGCTTTGTCGGATGTCCCAAGACCATCGACAATGACCTCGCTCTTACCGATCACACTCCCGGATACGGATCAGCCGCTAAATACATCGGTACTTCCGTTAAGGAGATCATCCGCGACGGCTGGAGCCTTGAGACCAAGAACGGACAGGTTATTATCATCGAGATAATGGGAAGAAACGCAGGATGGCTCACCGGTGCATCCGCTCTGGCAAAGGGCGAGGATTGTGACGGTCCCGACCTCATCTACCTTCCCGAGCTTCCTTTCGATGTAGACGGATTCATAGACAAGATCGGAAATATGCTTAAGAAAAAAGAATCCATAGTCGTAGCGGTTTCAGAGGGTATCAGAACCGCAGACGGAAAGTACATAAGCGAGCTCGGCAATACCATCGAGTATGTCGATGCTTTCGGACACAAGCAGCTCACCGGAACAGCCAGATATCTGTGTGATGTCGTATCGGCAAAGATAGGATGCAAGACCCGTGCCATTGAGCTCTCCACCTTACAGCGCGCAGCCAGCCACTGTTCATCGAGAGTCGATATCCTTGAAGCATACGAGGTAGGTGGTGCAGCTATGAAAGCTGCGGACGAAGGCGATACCGGAAAGATGGTTGTATTTATCAGACTTTCCGATGATCCTTATCAGGCAACGACTGAGGTTAAGGATGTCCACAAGATTGCTAATGACGAGAGACTCGTACCCAGAGAGTGGATCACCAAGGACGGAACCTATGTAACTCAGGAATTCATCACTTATGTAAGACCTCTTATCCAGGGCGATGTTGCGCCCATCATGGTAGACGGTATCCCGAGACACCTCTATCGTCCCGGATTCCAGGAGAAGCTTCAGAAACCCGACAAGCCGGTCAAGTTCGAGAAACCTGCCAAGACCGAGACCAAGAAGAGAACCAGGAAATAGTTTTAGGAGATCAAAATGAGAGAAATCAATTTCAAACCCACGGGCGTTTGCTCGACCAATATCACTTTCCAGCTTGATGATGAGAACCGCATCCACAATCTCGTCTTCACAAACGGATGCAACGGCAATCTCAAGGCTATAGGGAAACTCGTAGAGGGAAGGCCCGCATCTGAGGTAAGCGACATCATTCGCGGAAACGATTGCAAGGGACGCGGAACATCATGCGCCGACCAGCTTTCAAAAGCTCTCGACCAGGCTCTCGCATCTATCTGACCCTCAATTTCTGTTGTTTGAAAAACATATCTTCAGAATATAAACAGGCGGCCATGAGCCGCCTGTTTTATTATACTTATTATCCTGTCACGATCACTCGATAAGACCTGCTTTCTTAAGCGCCGGTCTGAGTGCCAGATAAACGAGCACCGCCACGATCGTTGATACGAAAGCATTAAACGCCGTGACACTTATGTTCCAAGCAAGCGTGATATCGGCTGCAGGTTTGCCGAGAAGGAATCTCTTATAGAAATATCCAACAAGCGGATCAAAGATAACGTTAAAGAGCAATCCTGCCACGGATCCCGCAATTGCCCATCCGACTACCTTTTTCTTGTCCGACTGTTCGCTGATATGTCCGATCTTATGAGCGACAAGTCCGGTAATAAGACCGATGCAAAGCTTAAGAACAAAGGTCTTGGGCGCATATACAACATATACCGGATCAAAGATGTCTCCTATAGTCATTCCTATGGCTCCTCCGAGACCTCCCCAGAAGCCTCCGATAAGAAGTGCTCCTATTACGCAAACCGCATTACCGAGATGGATCGATACTGCATCTCCTCCGGGAAGCGGGATCTTGATCTGTAAAAATGTAAATACTACGTAAGACAAAGCTGCGAGCAGACCAGTGAAAACAACTTTGATGAGCGTATCTTGTCCCGCTCTCGATTTGGTTTTTCCTGCCTGTGATACCATAACTATTTTCACCTCTTTTCTCTACAAATACAGATTAATTCTTGTTACGTGTATTATACGCTGTTAGGATCAAATGTAAATGCTCCGGGTAATAGCAATATCCGTTAGTCGGCAATAGAGATTTCTGATAGCATCTGCTTTACGACAGCGCACTTCCCGGGGCTTACGCTAAAGCTCTCTATCCCATATGAGAGAAGGATCCTGATGAAATCCTCATCCGATGCTGCTTCGCCGCATACACTTACAGGTATACCTTTTTCTGCGGCAGCGTCAGCAACACCTTTGATCAGTCTCGTTACAGCCGGATTGTAAATCATCCTGGGAGAAGTCACTCGTGAGTTATTTCTGTCCGCGCACATAACATACTGAACAAGATCATTTGTGCCTATGGAGAAAAAATCCGCATGCTCTGCCAGCTCCTGCGCACATATAGCGGCTGCGGGCGTTTCGATCATGCATCCGATCTTTAATTCTCTGTTATATGAAATACCCGATCTGTCAAAGTCTCTCATCACCTCGGATATATATGATCTTACCGAATCCATCTCTTCGATATCCGTCACCATCGGGATCATAATTCTCAGATCACCGTACGCCGATGCACGTACGAGCGCACGCAGCTGTGTCTTGTATATATCCGGAAATCTCCTATAGAGTCTGATACCACGCACACCCAGTGCCGGATTATCCTCCTTGGGTATTGGTATATACGAGAGTGGTTTGTCTCCTCCTGCATCAAGTGTCCTGATAGTCACCTGATATTCCTTCATTATCTGAAGTATCTTCGTATAGCATTCAAACTGTTCGTCTTCTGTCGGCGGGGTCTCTCTGTCGGAGAATAGAAATTCCGTGCGAAGAAGACCTATCCCGTCTCCTCCGTTTTCGAGAGCTTCGCCTGCATCCTCTGCAGTGCCGATATTGCAGCATATTTCAATGTTTCGTCCGTCCTTTGTAGTGATCTTTTTCCTTATGTCGTTTTTGGATCTTGCCACAAGCGCATTGTAGTTTTCTATCCTGACTTCGTACATACGCCTGTCGTCATCGTTTCTTACAACCGCCAACTCACTCTCCGTTTTGGTCGTATCGACAAAAACAGTATCGCCCGTGGAGATAAGCCCGGCAGATTCGCCGACTCCGAATGCGGTGGGGATCCCCATTGCGGAGAGTATAATGGATGAGTGGGAGGATGCACTGCCCTCCTCCACTACTATTGCCTTTACGCGCTCCTTGTCTATGGTTGCGGCAGTGGAGACCGAAATGTTTTTAAGGATAAGGATCGAGCCTTCGGGAACATCGCTGTAATCGGCTTCCTTTTTACCGTAAAGAGCACCGAGAAGTCCGTTTCTTATATCGAGGACATCATCCGCTCTGGCTCTCATATATTCCTCGGGAAGCGCGGATATATTGGCCCGTATCGTATCCGACACAAAGTAGATCGCCCGGGATATTTCCATCCCTTCGAGGATCAGTCTCTCTATCTCGCCGGAGTAATCCGCATCCTCGAGCATGATTATCCTGCTCAGTACTATCGCGGCCTCGTTTGCGCCGATATTGCGCCGTATCTTTTCCGCGAGGATTCCTACAGAGTTCTTGTAGTCATCAAGCACTCTCCGGTATTCGCCTGCGCGCTCCTCGTTACTGAGGTGTGAAAACTCCGATACGCCCTCATCCGAAGGAAACTCATCGCATACCACATATGCTTTCCCGAGCGCCATTCCCGGAAAAGAAGAAAAACCTGTTATCTTTTTTGATTCGCTCTCCGGCATTTCTCTGCTCCCGTAAGTTCCCTTAATATGTACGCTCCGTATTCTCCCGTCGGTTATATGCTCCGTCAGATCCTTTTCGGATCAGGGAGCGAATTCAAAACGGAAAGGATCATTTCCTTTGTGGCAAGATCATCGTTAAACGCTGTGGCACCGCCTGCCGCCGTCCCCATCTTCAGAGCTTTGGCGGGGTCATGCTCATCAAGATAGGAATATATAAAGCCCGCCAGCATCGAGTCCCCGCTTCCAACAGAATTTTTAAGCGTGCCTACTGCCGCCTCCGCCGCATACGCTTCTCCGTTTTCAAGGCAAAACACCGCACCGTCCGCGCCCATCGATACAAGTATATTGCGCGCGCCGAGTGAGCGCATCCTTTCACACATGGAGATAACGGATCCGCCGCTGTCCGTCGGAAGTCCGGCAGCCTCACGAAGCTCGGCAATATTCGGTTTTATAAGAAACGGATGCTCCTTAAGCGCATTCACGAGCTGTATCCCGGATGCATCGACTATCGTTACGGCTCCCTCGCCGGCGGCAGACAGAAGCTGTGAATATGCATCATCCGGAAGGGACGGCGGAACACTGCCCGCAAGTATGAGAACATCACCTTTTTTTATTTTTGAAAGCTTTGATTTTAAATCTTCAAAACAGCTCATCGGGATATCCGGTCCCAATCCGTTTATCTCGGTCTCGGATGCGCCCTTGAGCTTAATGTTTATTCTGGTATTGCCGCTCTCAAGCTCTGTAAAATCGGACACTATCCCTCTGGCTTCGACTTCTTTTTTTATCTCGGCACCGGTAAATCCGGCAAGAAAACCCATCGCCGTGCTTTCAAGTCCCAGCTCCTTAAGGATCGTAGAGACATTGATCCCTTTACCGCCAATAAAAAAATCCTCCGAAGAACAGCGATTGGTCTCACCATCGCGTATCGGAGAATTCATTCTAACTATATGATCTATTGAAGGATTGAGCGTAACTGTATAAATCATTTTCTTATCCGACCAGCATTTACTGTACCTCCGTAATTATACAAAAAGTCCTCCGATGTTGCAAACACCGCCTGCTCAGACCGGACAATATCACTCACTCAGTATGCCGCACAGATCGCGGATGTGCTTTATCCGCTGCGTCCCGCACTTTGTAATATGCTTTTTTATTGTCGTACTCAGGGTCTTAAAATTTATCGGGCAGTAATTCCTGTTGTAAAATACATACTCCGGTTCCTTTCCGATCCGGTCTCCGACCCGTCGGATATACTCCGGATAAAACTCACAAAAACCTTTTTCCGCTTCTTCCGGTAATCTGTATCTTACATTATGTGTCTCCTGCTGAAGCTTCGAAAGCTCTCTGCCGGGCAGCTCGGTCTTGGGACGCTGCCTGTTGATCTCGAAGGAAAATACAGCCTTCCCGTCTTCAAATCCGAGCTGTCCGCGTTTCATATCGCATATCTTTACCGGCGTAAGCTCCCCGAAATACGCCAGCATACAAAAAATATAATAATATTGTTCACGCTCGGATCGTTTTATCGAAGACAATATTTTTGCGGCCTCTGTCTTGGCTTCTTCACATTCTTTGCCTTCGTTTTGTTTTCGTGAAGCGAAGCGATTGCCGGCGTTTCTGTCAAAAACCAGACCTGTGAACGGAGAGGCATATGCTTTTTTCCCTTTGCTCTGCGGCATCCTTTCAAGATAATTCCCGACACTTCTCAGATTCTTTTTGTATGTAAATGCGGTAGAGCCCTTCAGGTCGGCTCTCTTCACGCGTTCATCAAGCATTTCGAAAAAAGAAACGGCGTCATCACCCGTAAGCTCGAGAAAATCCTTTTTTGCATGATCGCATATGAGTTTTACGGTACTTCCGTAATTACGGACGGTCCTTTCCGTCTCGCTGTCCCTAAAGGAATATTTCTCAAGCATCTCATCCCATAATCTGCGGAATTCGTCCGAGTAATATTCAGACTCCGGAAGTGTGTATTTTTTTTCTATCATTTTTCCCATATCAATCACCTATACCAAAGCCTCTTTCCCTCCGAAATGAATCTCTCTCTCCGTTGATTTCATCTGCTAATGTTTTATTCTTTTTAATCATGGTTTTTATATTGACTCTTGTCCCCTTTTTTTCAGGTTCTTGTTGTGTTCTATGCATATCTTCGCGAGTCGGAATATCTTCGTCTGTGTTAAATATATAGCTCTTATCATGAGAATTTCCTATATCGGTTTCTCTGCAATCACGCATACATTTATTCAACCACGGACACCTTACAACCATATATGTCAGAATAATCGTGATATCATATGTTGAAAGCTTTTTTCTGGAAACATACACAGATCCTTGTTGCCACTCGAATCCGTTTAAAAGCATATGTTCTTTTATGTCATCATATGCCTTTCTCCAATTATCTCTTGGATAATACTTTTACAACATCTTTGTATCCAGATCAAATGCTATCTGCTTATATTTTTTCGTCATAGCATTCACCCCTTACTTCTTATTAAAATATTTTTCATAAGAATTCAGGATGCTTCCGTTTTCTTCCGGATCATCACTATCGATCCACTCCCAGCTTTCTATTGAATCCATAACATCTTTTTGAAGAATCAATCTCGAAGTGGCATAATCCATACAAGCATATGCCTCATCGCCCTCTCCTTCAAAAACCAATGTTCCGGATTCCCTACTTGAATTGATTATTCTTCCGAATTTATTAATATACTGGTTCTCGATTATTCTTTTTACAAATTCCAGCTTATCACCTGCCGTTTCTTTTTTTATTCTGATAATCACACTATACATTTCGTCTCCTTCTATCATTTGTATTTCGATACGCATATTGACTTGATTATTCTGTTAATCCTAATCACTATATTCCGGTTTCAGGCAAGTGTTTTAACATACCTCGGTGCCTCGTCGGACGAAAGATACTGCTCGGTCAGGTGTCTGATGACGGTGACGAGCTCCTGTGATGAATACTCGCGCGTTATTCTGGATTCGGTCTCATCCCAGTCGATATCTTCACCGTATGAATCCGCATATTCGGGATAAAGAGTCAGCCCTATCGCGCTTTCGATCAGATCTCCGCTAAGCTCGGTATGACAGCTTTCTTTTATCCTTCCAAGGTTATGAACTATACTCTCCGCAACTGCGTCCTTGTCCTTAGCGATATTCTGCTCCTCTCCAACGCCCGTCAGCAAGGAAATATCCTCCAGATCATCCGAAAACCCAAACGACTCCCAATCTATCTTTTCGTTTACTATCCATGCCGCAACCCTTGCCAGATCATAAACCAGGTATTTTTTGCATATTTCTTCGTCCGATAATACATTCAAAACAACACGGATTGACAGCTCTACCCTCGCAGAATCAAATTCGATATCATCAATATTGTCAAAAATATAAAAGGCTTTTTCATCCGTCATGGGACCTGCATTCAAAAAATCATAAAAATCCTTCGCCCTGTCTTCAAGCATATGCATAATACCCTCCTTTTTTTGCAAGTGCCACTTACCTCGCAATGATACTTTAAACCGATTTTATTAAATTGTCAATATAAATATTCTCCTTTTGCAATAAACGCCTC
>DFKT01000043.1 GCA_002373595.1 Lachnospiraceae bacterium UBA3638
TCTCTCCATCGATTGTCATGGGATGAGCTCCGAGCTTTCTCTCAGCAGCCGGGTAGGTTCCTGCATTAAGTTTTGCTATATCATTTGCGGAAAGCTGGCTTTCGAATCTATAGGGATCACCGCATTTTACAACTCTCTTTTTGAGAGTCTTGGATCCTTCGGTCCTCTCTTCGTAGGTAACGGCGTAAGTATATGCACCGGGATCCCTGGTAGGAAGAAGCACTGCAAAGAATCCGTCATCATCAGCTATCTCAAGCTTATTGTTCGTAGGCTTTCCGTTTTCTTTCCACTCTACGACCACTTCGCTGGCTCCCGGAAAGTATGCCTGAAGAAGCGTGAAACTGCCTGCGGCATGAGTTCCGAGGATTTCTCTGGGTCTGTCACATTCGGAGTAGATGACCTCTTCTATCGAAGCCCAATCCATCATTTTGTAGAGTTTATTGTTCATAATGCATTTCCTCTCCGAGGTTTATATGTCGGTGCAACGATCTGTTATCAGGTAAGTGAGTGAAGGAAAAGTCCGCTTCTCAGCTTAGGCTCAAACCATGTGGACTTAGGCGGCATGAGCCTGCCCGCATCAGCTACTGCAAAAAGCTCTTCTATCGAAGTCGGATACATCGCAAAAGCGACCTTGCAATCACCGCTTTCGGAGCACCTTCTCTCTAATTCTTTGAGGCCTCTGATACCTCCGACGAAATCGATCCTCTTATCCGTCTTAGGATCTCCTATACCGAGAACAGGTCCGAGGAGTCTGTCCTGAAGGATTGAAACATCCAGTCCTGCTACGGCGTCGCTGCTCTTTATCTCATCCCGGGCGGTCAGAATATACCACTTGCCGCCGAGGTACATTCCGAAAGTACCTTTCTTGGCGGGGCGTCCGGTATCATCACCGGCAGCATTTGCGTCAGCTATATCAAATCCGGCTTTAGTTACAGCTGTCTTGAAGTTCTCCTCATCAAGTCCGTTAAGGTCCTTTACCACGCGGTTATAATCCATGATCTTAAGCTCTTCGTCGGGGAAAATAACGCTGAGGAAGTAGTTAAACTCTTCATCCCCGGTGTATCCGGGATTAGCCTCACGGCGCTTAAATCCAACCTTTACGGCGGATGCACATCTGTGATGACCGTCTGCGATATAGAGGTTGGGTATGGAATCAAATGCAGATCTGACTGCCTCTACATCTGCACCGTCTGCAATAACCCATACTCTGTGACGGATACCGTCATCGGAAGTAAAGTCATTTACAGCCTTAGTCTGCTTGATCTTTGCGATGATATCACGAAGAGAATCACACGCTCTGTATGCAAGGAATATAGGACCGGTCTGGAATCCGGTGGTATCAACATGGCGGATACGGTCTTCCTCCTTGTCAGCACGGGTGTTCTCATGCTTTTTGATAATACCGTCCTTATAATCGTCAATGGATGCACAGCCTACAATACCGGTCTGGCTGCGTCCGTCCATGGTAAGCTCATAAAGATAATAGCAGGGGTCTCCCTCATCACGGACGAATCTGCCGTCAGCAATACGCTCCCTGATCATATCGGCCGCTTTTGCATATACGCGGTCATCATATGTATCTACATCGTCGGAAAACTGACTCTCGGCGCGGTCTATCGCAAGAAAGGACTCGGGATTGGTCAAAACAACGGATTTAGCCTCCGAACGATTGTAGACATCATAAGGCAGAGCAGCGATCTTGTCTTCCATTCCGCTCCTCGGTCTGTATGCATTAAAAGGTCTTACTTTTGCCAAATTATTACCTCCGGTTTTCACATAAACATACACGGTAATTTTACCATTTTCGGGTGTTTCGGGCAAGGAAAAAGACAATATTTGTAAAGGATTTGATGCTTGAAATCAGTGGAAAAATCAATATAATACTCTTATGTAAACAAGTAAGGAGAAATCAATGACTAACGAAGAAAAAGAAATGCTCAAAAGGATAAATGATTATGCTGAGGAAGTGCTCGGGGATATAGACCCTCAGAAGACTCAGGTATCGGTACAGCTCGAAAAGCTTCGCCCGATATTCGAGAAGCTGGCAGCCGAGAAGGGGTCATCTGTTGAAGATATCTTTATCAAGTATATGGATCTGGCTAGTGAAGCATCAGTTGCATCCGACAACAAGATGCGCGAAGCACTCCAGGATCTCAATGACGGCGAGGAAGGTGCTCCCCCGCTGCTGTACAGATGATAATTTTTGACTTAGTGACGCACGGGAGACCATATGGTCTCCCGTGCTGTTTTATTCATTTACTACTGAGCCATATAGCGGGGCGCACACCATAAATTCCGGTTTGAACAGTATTGCGACCCCTTATATACCCGCCTGACTGGACGACCATGGCATGTTCCTGACCCGAACCGGGCGAACGCAGCCACCATCCGCACATGCCGATGCCGTCTTCCGTTTTGCCGGCACTGATATCGGCCCATACATGCCCTGTAAACATATCGTTCGTCGGCGACATTGCATACCTGGTCGGAGCACATTTTCTTTCTTCATCAGACTCAAAACAGGAAAGGGCTTCCTCGTAGCTCAGGCAAAAGACATTGTCCCTGGTCTCATTACCGCCGTCAGCTCCCTGTCCCCTTAAGACCGGTTCGCTGGTTCCATGCCCGACTTCCAATTTTATAGCATAATCAGAGTTAAAAAATGCATTGCTGTCCGGATTATCATTGGTTACCGCTACGATCTTTTTCTGTTCCTGTGAGGTGAAAGCCGTGTTATAAAAGCTGTCATTCAGCCAGTTCCTTAACGTGCAGTCTTCCCATGTCACGTCTTCCAATTTTTCGTTATATTTCGCCCAATCAAGCACATAACGGCTGATCACCAGCATCCTGTCATCTTCTTTTGAAAGTACGAGCCATTCTATTTCTTCCTTACCGTTCGATGTTTTTCTATCCTGTTCGTAATGTCCGAATTTGATCAAATCTCCCACATTTGCATCGGAATAGTCAAATGTGTTTACGGACTGATCCCCGGATAAATCCTGACTGCTGACCCCGGCTTTACCGGGATCTGCCTCGACCCACATCATGGGGCGTATACCGATGTCTGCTGCACTTGGCATACACAGGGAATTAAGAGGCCAGGGTGAATATGATGCGGCTGAGTAACCGTACATGACATGAAAATCCGTGGTTTTGATCTGTTCCCAATTGGCCGAGCCTCCGTTTCTCATGATAAAGTTTCCGAATTCTTCACCTATCAGGCTTTCGTCAAGTTTCAGATCTTTGGAACATAACGCTTTTGCTTCATCGTAACACCATTGCTCATATGGGATGTTCGGCAGACCGCTTGCTACGGTAGCTTTTGCGAGGATATCCGTTCCGCCGTACATTCCATACTGGCTGCCTTCTTCAGCATTCATATATCTGACAAGATCTTCTTTGAAATCAGGAATAAAGATTTTGTCTGTCGTAACTATCCTGCCCTCTTCATAACTAAACACGGTTCCGATGGATTCTTTTGTGATCGTTTCCACATCCACCAATTCGGCACCGAGCGAGCAGGCATCCGACCAAGTGGTGCGTATCTGAGTCTTTGCTATATTTTCTCTTTCTTCATCCGTAAATGCGGATTCATAAAAATCCCCATTCAGGTAAGTTCTGATGCCGCACTCTTTCCAGGTATAATTAACGCCGTCTCCGGGAAATTCCATCATATTTCCAAGAGGAATCAGAATATATTTGGATAAAAGAAGCTTTTTGCCGTCTTCGTTTGCAATTACCTGCCATTCAATGGGCTCCGTACCGTTTGAGTCATCACCGTCCTGCTCATATGATCCGTATTCTACGATGTCTCCGATCTTTGCATTTCTGACTGCTTCAACCGAAGGAGATGATTTCTCTGCTGCAGGTTCCGGCCAAGCCGGTTCCGGACCGTTTTCCTCGGACTTTACCGAAGGCTCTGCCGGTTTAGTATCTTTTTCTGTCTGATCTTCGGATATTTCCGATGTGTTTTCGGGGCTTACCGTCACGACCTCGCGACGATTATCCGGCGAGGTAAATTTATTAATTGCAAATACGCCGCCGGCAGCTGCAATTATGCATGCAGATATTATTGCGATGATCTTCCAGGCAGCGATTTTACCGGCTGCGGTGCCTGCATTAACAACTGCCGCGCCGGTCATGGTCATGGCGCCCGTGCCGGTATATCCGCCCGAAGCCGAAATTGCAGCAAAAGCCGCTTCAAATTCAGAGGCGTATGCACTGTTTTTGAAATAAAGCACGAAAAGTGCGGGAATAACGGTGGCGATGCTTATCTTTATACCGTTCTTTCGCTCATAATCCCTTGTCGCCTGTTCGACCTTTTTTCTGGAATAACTGAGCCTGCTTTTAACGGTATCCTCGGACACATGCTGATATTCAGCCACCTGTTTTACGGTAAAGTCCTTGAAATAGAATAATAACGTTGCTTCTTTTTGCTCGCTCGGGAGCATTTCGACGATCCCGTCAACTATCGTCAGCATTTCCCTGCGTACATAACTGCTTTCCGGGAGCGAGCTCACATCGGAGCTTTCTATCGTGTCTACAAATTCGCTCTCTTCATCCGACATATCAGTGAAGTTCAATGGGCGCTTTTTTCTCAAAAAGTCCTTGCAGGTATTGACGATTATGGTATCAAGCCAGGGCTGGAAATCGCGGTTCTCATCAAATTTGTCTATATTCTCCATTGCCTTGAGAAAGGCATCCTGGTACATATCCTCGGAATCAGTGTCATTTTTGACATATTGATTGGCAACGGATAAACCTTTCTTTCGGCACCCCTCATAGAGTTTGCTGAGAGCCTCGTAACTACCGTTTTTTGCTTCTTTGATGAGTGTATTCATATAAACCTCCGCTGTTTTCGATCACCGGCAAAAAAAGCGCCAAATAATCAATTAATCCTGCCTTCATATATGATTACGAATGAGAACAGCAAAAGGTTTTAACCTGACAAAGATTTTTTTAATTTCATATTTCGACAATATCACCCGAGGGCGTAACCGCCGGAATCATCCCTTGATGATTCTGACGCGATAAACTCCGTCGATAGCCTTGAGTTTGCCAACAAGAGAGTCGGTAGGAATATCATCGAGGTCAAGCAGCGTGTATGCATACTCTCCCTTGGACTTGTTGGTCATGTCGGAAATATTGATCTTTTCAGCGCCGATGACAGCGGTGAACTGGGTGATCATATTTGCGATATTTTTGTGGAATACAGCGATACGTCCTGCATTATTGCAGGGACCCATATCACATGCAGGATAGTTTACGCTGTTCCTGATAGTTCCGTTCTCAAGATAATCCATAAGCTCTGCAACAGCCATTACAGCGCAGTTGTCCTCAGATTCCTCGGTAGATGCTCCAAGGTGAGGGATGACGATACATCCATCTGCTCCCGCAGTGGTAGGATTCGGGAAATCGGAAACATATCTTGCTACCTTGCCGTTCTTGAGAGCCTCGATCATATCGGTCTCGGCAACAAGAAGATCTCTTGCAAAGTTAAGGACTACTACTCCGTCCTTCATCATGGAGATGGCTTCGCGTCCAATCATACCCTTGGTGGAGTCAAGAAGGGGTACGTGAATGGTGATGTAATCGCAGGTCTGGTAGATATCCTCTACCTTCTCTACGTGATGAACTTCTCTGTTGAGGCTCCAAGCAGCATTTACGGAAAGATAAGGATCGTATCCGTAAACATCCATTCCGAGAGCGATCGCAGTATTTGCGACCTTTACGCCGATAGCTCCGAGACCGATGACACCGAGCTTCTTGCCCTGGATCTCGGTTCCTGCGAAGTTCTTCTTCTCCTTCTCTGCAGTCTTGGCGATATTCTCGTCGCCCTTATTAGCCTTTACCCAATCGATACCGCCTGCGATATCACGGGCTGCAAGGAAAAGTCCTGCAAGAACGAGCTCTTTAACACCGTTTGCATTGGCACCGGGAGTGTTGAACACTACGATACCTTTCTCAGCGCACTTGTCGAGAGGGATGTTGTTTACACCGGCACCGGCTCTTGCTACGCAGAGAAGTGAATCCGGAAGCTCGAGATCATGCATAGCGGCACTTCTTACGAGAACGCCCTCTGCAGCTTCGAATTTATCGGTGATCTCATAGTTGTCGGTGAGGTTCTTAAGACCTACCTGAGAGATCGGATTGAGACAATTAATCTTGTACATTCTTCTGTCCTTTCTAAATTAAGCGTTCTCCGCCTCAAATTTCTTCATAAACTCAACGAGCTTCTCTACACCCTCCTTGGGCATTGCATTGTAGATGCTTGCTCTCATACCGCCAACGGTACGGTGTCCTTTAAGGTTGACGAATCCGGCAGCGGTAGCCTCCTTAACGAACTTAGCGTCGAGTTCCTCATTACCGGTAACGAAAGGAACGTTCATGAGGGATCTGTCTTCCTTGCGAACGGTACCCTTGAAAAGCTTGCTCTGATCGAGGAAATCATATAGAATCTTAGCCTTCTCCTCGTTGCGCTTCTTCATCTCTGCAAGGCCGCCCTGCTTCTTGAGCCACTTGAATACCTTTCCGCAGATATAGATACCGTAGCAGGGAGGGGTATTGTAAAGTGAATCATTGTCAGCGTGGATCTTGTACTTGAGCATGGTAGGAGTTCCGGGAAGCGTATCCTCAGTGATAAGATCCTCGCGGATGATAACGATGACAACGCCTGCAGGTCCTACATTCTTCTGAACTCCGCCGTAGATGACACCGTACTTTGATACGTCAACAGGCTCAGAAAGGAAACAGCTGGAAACATCGGCTACGAGATCCTTGCCCTTGGTATTGGGAAGGGTCTTGTACTTGGTTCCGTAGATGGTATTATTCTCGCAGATATAGACATAGTCCATATCATCAGTGATGGGAAGATCCGAGCAATCGGGGATGTATGAGAAGGTCTGATCCTCGGAAGAAGCAAGCTTTACAGCCTCTCCATAGATCTGAGCTTCCTGATATGCCTTCTTTGCCCACTGTCCGGTTACGATATATCCGGCCTTCTTATTCTTCATAAGGTTCATGGGGATCATTGCGAACTGCTGGCTTGCACCACCCTGAAGGAAAAGAACCTTGTAATTGTCAGGGATGTTCATAAGTTCGCGAAGATCGGTCTCTGCGTCCTTAATGATCTTGTCATAGACCTTAGATCGGTGGCTCATCTCCATAACGGACATTCCGGATCCTTCATAATCAAGCATCTCGTCTGCCGCTTCTTTGAGCACCTCCTCGGGAAGTACCGCAGGTCCTGCCGAAAAATTGTAAACTCTGGACATTTCTTAACTCCTCCTCTTGTATCTTTTGAATGTCATTCGACACATTATACTTGTATACAATATATCTAGGATAATCTCTCGCACCCCAAAAGTCAATCGTTAGTTTATGTCTGTAATTGCTTTTTCTAATCGGCGGGACGGTGTATGTTTTATGAACACTCGCGCAGCGCTTAGCAAGCGAAGTGTGGCGTAAAACGGTCCCGAGCGCC
>DFKT01000059.1:0-13524 GCA_002373595.1 Lachnospiraceae bacterium UBA3638
CCGCTTCCGAAATCCTTATGTGTATTGTAGTCAAACATACACCAGCCGAAGCTTCCGAGTATATCTCTGTATCCGGCAACAGCATCAAGAACATTTGCATGTCTTATCGCATGCTCTCTTCTGTGCTCTTCATCATCGAATGCCTTGGTCGGATACATATGTCCGCCGTACTCACTGATAAAGTAGGGCTTCGACATATCCGACGTTACATTCTTCTTGGGCTCGCACCCTTCCTTCGTTCCCTCGTGAACGAAATCATTGTAGGTATATACATCTTCCAGCAGATTACTGTTCTTGATACATCTGACGCCTCCGGTCGGTCTGCCGGGATCGAGACGATGTGCTGCTTCATTCGTACGTTTGTAGAATTCATCATCATCTGCAGACTCATTGATACGCACGCCCCATATGAGTATCGAAGGATGGTTGCGATACTGTCTGATCATATCCTCGACATTCTCGACTGCTCTGTCCTTCCACTCATCGTTTCCGATATGCTGCCATCCGGGGATCTCCGTAAATACCACAAGTCCGAGTCTGTCGCACTCGTCTATGAATGCATGGGACTGAGGATAATGTGAAGTACGTACGGCGTTCACACCGAGCTCATTTTTGAGGATCTGCGCATCAAGTCTCTGCATCTTATCCGGCATCGCATATCCGACATAAGGATAACTCTGATGACGGTTCAACCCTCTTATCTTGAAGTACTTGTCATTGATATAAAGTCCGTCGTTTCTGAACTCTGCTATGCGGAATCCGAAAGAATCCTCTCTCTCATCATATACAGCCTTGGTCTCCGTATCGACGAGCTGAGTTATTATCGTGTACATATTGGGAGAATCGGGGCTCCAGAGCTTTACATCTCCGGGATCAGCCTCAAAGCCGTCCGCATCTTTCTCCAGAGCCTTCTCAAAGATAAGTCTCCTCTCTCCTCCGTCCTGTACGATATACTGTCTGAGGGTAATGTTTGCAAAGATGAGGTTCTCCGTCTTTACTGCGCCGGAAAGCATCACCTTGCCGTCCTTTTTCTCCGTACGGAGGAACACATCTCCGATATATACCTGCTCGGATACATCGAGATAGACCTCTCTGTAGAGTCCGCCGTATGTCATATAATCGATAACGAATCCGAAGGGCGGAGTATTGATATTCTCACGGCTGTCGAGCTTTACGCAAACCACGTTGTCCTCACCGAACTTGATCCTGTCCGTAAGGTCGATCGTAAATGCAGTATATCCGCACCAATGCTCGGCGGCTTTCTCTCCGTTGATAAATACCTCTGCCTTGTGTCCGGCTCCGTCAAATGTAAGCCTTACTCTCTTGCCTTTCCACTCTGCAGGTATGTTCAGGTGGCGCCTGTAGCAGCTCTCCATCTGATAGATACTTTCATCAAAATAATGAAAAGGAGTCTCCTTGACGGTATGAGGTATGCGAACTTTGGTCATACCTTCATCCGAATAAGAAAGCTCCTTCATCTCATCCGAGTAGTTCTCGGAAAAAAGCCAATTGTCGTTGATGTCATAACGCTGAGACATAGTATTCTCCCTGAATATTGATTGATTGATCGGTGACCTGATGTCGCTCCTCAATTATACCATATTCAGCGGTTTCTCTCAATCGTTTTGACTCTCCACTTGCCCCTCTTATAGCGCACAAATCCGTATATTCCTGTCATCGTCCAGGTAAGGGCCGTACCCCACCAGATACCCCATACT
This sequence comes from Lachnospiraceae bacterium UBA3638, assembly GCA_002373595.1. Classification (GTDB taxonomy): domain Bacteria; phylum Bacillota; class Clostridia; order Lachnospirales; family Lachnospiraceae; genus AC2028. Next base: position 1,719 of record DFKT01000059.1, read on the forward strand.
CCCACGTGCGGGATCATCGTCAGTGGCTTGGGGAAGAGCGTCCTTCCTATCATCTCGTACACGCCGTTCATGAATGAATAGACCGCATCGCCTGCTCCGTTGAGTAATCCTCTGCATACATATATCATTCCAAGAGGGATGTAGAACCAGCTTGTAAGGCGAAGTGCCTGCGCTCCCACGGCTATTACTTCCGCTTCCTCCTGCTTTACGAATACACCCATGATAGAGGGTGAGAAGAGCTGGAATATCGGTATTATGACAGCGCAGAGTATGAGCATGATGATCATGCTCTGTCTAAGACCCTTGTCAACTCTGTCGGGCTTATTGGCTCCTATATTCTGGCCTGTGTACGTGGAAAGGGCCATACCCAGCGAATTAAACGGCTGATGGATGAGCTGCTCGACTCTTCCCGTAGCGGTAAATGCCGCACATACGACCGATCCGAACGGATTGACCACACCCTGCAGTATGACACAGGACAAAGCTATCATCGATGACTGCCCGGCCAGAGGGAGACCGAGCATGCATGATTTGTGGATGATATAAGTATCCGGTTTCCACTCGTTTCTCTCTATCCTGAACTCGGGGTTGGTCTTGATCGAGTATATGAGGCTGCCAACCGCTGCCGAAGCCTGTGCGATGATAGTCGCTATGGCGGCACCGGCAACACCCCAGTGGAGATTAATGATAAAGAAAAGGTCGAGGCATACATTTATGACGCTCGATACAACGAGGAAATACAGGGGCGTCTTGGAGTCTCCGAGTCCCCTTAATATTGCGGATATACAGTTGTACATGGATACAGCTATGACACCGGCACTGACTATCTGCATGTAGAGAACAGAATCGTCTATAATGTTTCCGGGTGTCTTTAACAGAGTGAGGACCGGCCTGGCCAGCAGGATTCCGAGTCCACCCATCATCACGGCTGCAACAGTCATTATGTAGAAGGCATTCGCAATCGTCTTTCTCACAGTCTCATTATCTCCTGCACCGAAAGCGTGCGATACGGAGATACCTATACCGTTTGCAAGTCCGTTGCATAACGAGAAGAAAAGGAAATTGAGCGATCCCGTGGCACCTACAGCCGCGAGAGCGTCCGCATCTATCGCCTTGCCGACTATGACGGTATCGACGAGATTATATAGCTGCTGAAACACATTACCGATGACCATCGGTATCATGAAACGTATGATAAGACCGGTGGGGTTACCATCGGTCATATCTGTTGTGAATCTGTGAGGCTTCGCCTTTTTGATATTGTACATATTTTATCTCCGAGGATAGTGTCGGAGTATCACTGCTGAATAAGAGACGCTTTCTCTCCCCAGATGAGACTTCTCCACTGCTCAAGCTGCTCGACGGTCATAAATCCGTTCGAGGTTCCCATGTATCCTATCTTGTAGGAAGCGAAGAGCATTGCATTCTTGATCGAAAGGACCGAGTCCCCCGTCTCATTATAGTAATGCAGGAAGCATGCGAACATTGCGTTACCGGCACCGGTCGTATTTACTACCTCATTGGTCTTGACGGTATCATAATGAACATTAATGTCTCTTTGCTTATCATAAAGAATAAGACCCTTAGCGCCCTGACCGAGGATTATGATCTCCGGATCATATTTGTCCGCTATGCTCCTGACGAAGTCAAACGGATCAGTCTCGATCGTATCATCGCTGAAATACAATATAGACGCATTCTGAAGAAAGTCAACATTATATTTTTCTTTTTCGGGAATATATGTATGAATATTGACGGCTATCTTTCTGCCATACTTCTTTGCCACATCGATAAACGGTCTGCAGAAATTGGCATTTGAGAGCACGAGCATATCACATCCTGCGATAAGTGGCGGCACCATGGACATCTTGTATTCCGCCTCACGCAGTCCCTTGATATCCTCAAATATCTGCTCACGGCGATCGTTGTCGTAGAGTACGACCTGAGTAGGTGTATTGTCTATGATGGGAAGGATGTATTTGTCATCGAGAGTGACTTCCCTGTTCGCGGGATTGAGAATGCCCAGATCCTGATTCCTGCCTACGACCGACAGAAGATCGACATCGTCACCGAGCCATCGAAAAGCGAGAGACTCGTTAAATGCGTCTCCTCCGGCTGAAGTAAAGATCGTATCCGGCGCACTTGTTACGGGAGAGAATACTACCGGTATCTTCTCGACCTTAACGATGGTCTCGATCTGGATGATACCTGCGACTACAAATCTGCTCATAAAGTCACCTCCGTTTAGTCTGCAAACCTATGATCAGTTACCTACACTGGACTTAAGCTTAAGAACGAGATTCCTGTATATCTCCAACAGATTGGGCGTATTGGCCCTGATATAATCTATGTCTCTATTGTCGCCTGCTTCTTCGAGCGTTCTGGCTTTGCCTGCGACATCCTTCGCACCTATCGTGAGCATCGTACTCTTCAGAGCATGCACCTTGTCCGTATATGTTCCCCAATCCTCGGCCATAAACGCCTGCCAGATCTCATCGGATCTCTGTCCGAACTCATCCTTAACATTTCCGAGAATATCGAGGTATACCTCCTTGGATCCGCAATTCCTGATACCGTCATCGATATCGAGATGAACAAAGCCTGTAAGGTATGCGAGAACATCCCACTTTCTCTCTCCTGCAGCGGACTCCGAGAAGCTGACATCCGTCTTTCTCGAAGAGGGTCTGGTCTCTACGGGAGCGTCATTATCTCCGTGCTCGACCTTCTCCTCGGGCAGATACTTGATGAGCATCATCTCGAGTTCCTTGCTGTCGATGGGCTTCATAAGGTAATCAGAGAATCCCTCTGCCAGAAATTCCTCCCTTGCTCCTGACAATGCATTGGCCGTAAGTGAGATGACGGGAACATCCCTGTTGAGCTCGGGATCTGCTTCTCTCATGCGGTGGAGCGTCTCAACACCGTCCATACCGGGCATCCTGTAATCGAGGAATATGATATCGTATGCAGTCTTACCCACCATATCAAGACACTCAAGTCCGCTCTCTACGGAGTCGATCTTGATAAGCGTCTTCTTGAGGAGCTGTTTCATAACCGTGTGGTTCATCGGTGTATCATCGACAACGAGTATCCTTGCCTCAGGCGCACGGAAGAGCTCTCTGTATGTGCTCTTGTCATCCTCGTAGGACGAATACTTCTTCTTGAAATCTCCTATTGCGGTATCGGATACTGCGGTCTGAGGGATGGAGATGATGAAAGTCGATCCCTTTCCGTACTCACTGTCTACCGTGATATCTCCGTTCATGAGATGGAGCAGGTTGTATGTGATGGCCAGTCCGAGTCCGCTTCCCTCGATCGTCTTGTTCTTCTCGAGGTCAAGTCTCTGGAACTTGTTAAAGAGCTTGTTCATATCCTCCTTGCGGATACCCATTCCGGTATCGCTTACGGATATTCTCAGTGTCAGCTTGCCGGATCCGGTCATCGTTCCTCTTACATCCAGCGTGACGGAACCTTTCTGAGTGTACTTGACGGCATTGTTCAGGATGTTCAGCATGACCTGTCTGATACGCATCTCATCACCGATGAGATTCTCAGGTATCCTCTCGTCGACTGCCACTTTGAATTCAAGGTTCTTCTGATTGGCCTTGATCTGTATCATATTGATGACATCATGGAGCATCGCAGAGAGCTTGTACTCTCCCTCCGTTATCTCCATGTCGCCGGCTTCTATCTTGGAGAAGTCGAGGATGTCATTTATAAGCGAGAGCAGAGTCTTGCCCGCTCCCTCGATATTCTGTGCGAACTCTCTGATCTTATCATCCTTGCACTCACGGAGGATCATCTCGTCCATACCAAGTACGGCGTTGATAGGAGTTCTTATCTCATGCGACATGCTTGCAAGGAAATTGCTCTTGGCCTCATTGGCTGCACGTGCCTTCTTCTCCTCCATTCTTGCCTGCTCGGTGACTCTGAGTATACCGATGAACTCATTCTGATTAACAGGCTTGGAGAAGTAATAACCCTGGAGATAGTCAACAGCCATATCGTTGAGGAGATTGATCTGGTCCTGAGTCTCAACACCCTCTACGAGGATCTTGCGGTTCATCTCCCTCATCATCCTTACGCTGTTCTCAAGCACAACTCTCTCGGGTACGCTCTTCTCTGCTTCCCAGAGGACGTTCCTGTCTATCTTTACTATGTCGAAGTAATTGGTAAAGATGGACTGCATATTGGAATAGCCTATGCCATATTCATCCATGGAGAATCTGAATCCGCGTCCTTTGAGTTCCTTCATGACGCGGTCGAGCACTTCATGATCGCTGGATGCAACCGCTTCGGTAATCTCGAAATTGATCCTGGAAGGTTCTACCTTATACTTGCTGACTATCTTAACTACATTCTCGACAAATCCGGTCTGCATGCACTGAATAACGGAGAGGTTGATATCGATGTACTCGAGTCCGAGGTCGACGGGGATACCACTGCTGAAGAAGTGACATACCTCCTCGAGCACGAACTCGCCGATCTTCTCGATCATTCCGTTCTGCTCCGCTACGGGGATAAGTTCCGAAGGAGGCACCTCTCCGAGCAGACTGTCGTGAAGTCTGAGCAGAGCCTCGGCGGAGTGAACTCTCTGTTCCTTGGCATCATATACGGGCTGGTAGAATACTTCATATGAATTCTCTGTGAATCCGCGATGTACCGCATTCTCGACCTCCGCCCAACGCACGAGATAGTTGAGTCCGTCGCCGCCGATTACATCCATATTGGTCTTGCGCGGAAGAGGTCCGTCCACCATGAGCATAATATCTTCGGCATCCTTGAATCTCGCGGGGATCTCGGCAGTCATGACAAAAGCATGGAGAATGACTTCCTCGTCCGTCGCCTTGAAGCTGGTCTTGAATCTGTCCTGGATCTTGTGAGCCAGCGCATCGGTCGTCTCCTCATCGCCTTCCATGCACAGGAGCATGAACGAATTCTGATTGGCATGATAGATGCGGTACCAGGGATGTATCTCTTTGAGATAATCCGTGACGACGGTGATAAGTTCAGATGCTCCGTTAAATCTCTGGAGTGATGCTGAGTTGGTAAGTCTGATGCTTATAACATCAAATCTCTTTAACAGCTTTAGGTATGCGCGCAGATCCTCCCTCAGAGCGCTTCTGTTGTAGATACCTATCAGGTTGTCGATCCTGTGATCTTCATTTTCTATGACGAGCATAATGCCCATGAGAGCCAGTGCTTCCGCAAAGAGCTCGCTCTTTACCTCGCTGATAAAGAGCTGGATGAGTACACCGGCTATTATGATCATAAAGAAATAAACGAGTGCGATCCTCTTGCGCACTTCCATCGCCTTCCAGTTGATGACGACATAAGTGGTTGAGATCGCATAGTACATAGCTGCGGCTACATATATGACAAACTCTGCCCATTCTCTTTTGAATGTAACATTGGGACCTATCGAATAGACCCATCTTGTAAGAGGGTTGGTAATGACTAACACCTCTGTGATGATCATGGGAACCGCAAAAGCCAGACTTAAGTCTCTGGATATCCTGTGATTGGCTTTGCTCACAAAGATCGAATAATAGAAAAAGACAGGAGCAAGTGCAGTATGTGTAAGGAAATAAACAAAGACACACGAATCGGAAAGAACCATCGAAACGGAATAGTTAAATGTCATATTCTTTCCGATGAGATTGCCTATACACGAAAAGGCACTGACAATAACATCGACCAGGAGCACTATGAACAGTTTGTTCTGTGTCCTGTCATTTTTGCCCTTTAAAAGCGTATAGATAAGACATGACGCGCATGTCAGTATCGTCGCTATAAAGATCGCTGATTGGTGAATGAGATTCACATATGTCATTGATCAGGCTTCCCTTCTGCGAATGCTATTTCCGCTTCCAATGTATCCGGAATCTTCACCCCGGCTGCAACAAGTTTCTTTTTAAGATTATCCAGATGATGCAGGCGCTGAGCAGTCTTGAGTCCACGGCGCTCTATTATGTCGGAGTAGAGCGGGTTCTGTTTGAGTTTGGTGGCAACATCATTGTGGAAAGGACAATACTTGAAGAGGATCTCCCTCGCCACCTTGTTAAGTCTCGGCGAGCCGTTGCCCTCAAAGAGAACCCATACGAGATAGTCTCTTACGAACATCTCCTTGAAGCTGTTCTTGGCACGTTGGAGGCTTACGCGTACTTTCTCTTTGGCATCGGCCGAAAGGTCGTTATTCTTTCTGTAGAACTGTACATAGTCAAAGTACTCGGAAGTAAGCGAAGGATCCGTGACATCGTTCCATCTCGCACCCTGTACTCTCTTACAGAGCTCCCATCTGAGCTCCCCGGTAAGTCTGACCAGAGTAGTCTGAAGGTCCTCCATGTGGAAAATGGAAAGGGCCATACGGCCGGGTGAATTTCTGACCTTGCCCTCGATCTCCTGCCACATTACTCCGCGTACACCTACATTGGGCATAAGGATAAAGTCGGGAAGAAATTCCTGATGTATGATCTCCTTGCCCATGACTCTTGCGTTCCTGGTATCAAGTCCCTCTCTGTAGAAAGCGGAATAATCGATGTTTCTGATCTGCTGAAGAAGTCTGGAGATCTCGGACAGAGTGACATATGTAGTCTCAAGATCCTTTAATACGTTCTTGTCTGCAAATATCGGACAGAATGTGGTGATACGTCCGAAGGTCATCTTGTTGACATTCGGGAAGAAGTTCTTGAGCTCATATTCAACGCGGGCATCGGGATCTTTCTCGAGGTTCTTCATCTCCTCGTTGCTGATGGTTCCGCTTGCTCTCTGCTTATTCAGATAGTCGAAGTAATCAGTCTCAAACTCATCACGGCTGGGATTCTTATCACCCTCACGGATAGCCATGAGCCAATCGTAGAAGGTGTACACTCCCGCATCCGAGTGATCCATGATACCCTTTGCGAGCTTGGCCAGAATCGCAACATTCTTCTCTCCTGCAAGTTCCTCGTCAACATATCCGAAGTACAGAAACATCCATACTGCGAGAGGTATCTCGTCGTTATTGATGGTATTGATAAATGCGCCCGTATATATCTCGTAGAATTCCTGTGTGATGGCGCGCCTCAATCTGACAGCTCTGTCATCCATGGAATCAGGATCCTGAAGCTGCTTGTACGAAACAACATGCTCGCGGAAATGAAGCGATACACCGGGATCCGCTCCAGCGAATTTGATGATGGTATCGAGCGAACCTGCAAGATCCTCATCGATCTCAATCGTCTTGGTCCCTTTGTCGGAAGCATCGGAAGTTTTGGATTTGGTATCTGTGCCGAAATCTACAAGTCTGTCCTTAAACTCATCGCTCTCAAGGTCAATGATACCCTTGAACTGATCGGTGATCCTCTTGAGGATCTCAACCAATTCACTGTGATCCTTTGATCCCGCATCGACGCGGAACAGTATACCCGTGAGAGCTTCGTAGAAATCTCCTCTGTCTCCCGAGAAATACAAAGCAGCCACATCACTCTGGTAGCGATGATGCTCGTCGAGTATCTGGAATGCCTTACGACAGTCCAGGCTTGCTTTCCTTAGCATCCCCATCGATACGGATGCGTTCTTTACAAGTGCTTTGCTTCCCTCACCTGTATATGCATTTCCGAGTCCCGAGTAATACTCACTGAGCCAAAGGTCGGGAGCCTCCTCAACGAAACGTGAGGTGAGATTATCCATATTTTCGAAAGAATTGATCTGTACGCGATATCTGTTGCACAGATCCGAATACAGTTCAAAATCCTCTTTCAGATTGCGATAGAAATCACTGCACTTAAGCTCGGATATCGAGCACTGTCCGAGCAGATAAGTGATCTGCCGGAAACATGAGCAAAGGAAGATCCTTGCCGCATCGGGATTCTTCCCGAGGAGATCTTCCAGTGCTTCGAGGCTTGTTATCTGGTATGCGGCGAGAGTCGTTTCCTCTGCTGCAACATACTCAAAGAAATGTACCTCATTACATATTTCACAGATGCCCATGACATCGCCCTTTCCGAGTTCGACCTTACCGCCTGGGTAGACAAGATCTACTTTTCCCGATGTGATAAGCTCGACGGATCCGAAGGGCTGTCCGGCAGTGTGTATTACTTTTCCGGCTTCTACTGCTATTGCTGCCATCTTTACTCCATTACATTAATAGGTTCCTGGCTCTTTTCCCTGTCCATCTTCGCGCATGCTGCACAGAATGCATCTGCCTTTACGCCGTGAAGCTGCTCTTTCTGACCGCGGACAGTTACGGAAACGGTGCCGTCCTGTGCTTCCTTGTCGCCGATAACGAGGATGTAAGGATCCTTCATGGTGCGGAAGAACTTGATCTTCTCGTTCATATTCTTGTCCGCATAGTCAGCCTCGACACGGATTCCGAGAGCCTCGAGCTTATCTGCTACACTCTTTGCATACTCATTGTGTTCGGGCTTAATGGGAACGATGCCCACCTGATAAGGTGAAAGCCAGAACGGGAAAGCTCCTTTGTAGTTCTCGGTGATGATACCTATGAATCTCTCAAGAGATCCGTAGATGGCACGGTGGATGACAACGGGCTGCGTCATATTACCTTCGGCATCCTGATAGGTCAGGCCAAAGTTGTGAGGAAGCTGGAAGTCGAGCTGGATGGTTCCGCACTGCCATTCTCTTCCGAGAGCGTCCTTGAACTGAAGGTCGATCTTGGGTCCGTAGAATGCGCCGTCTCCCTCGTTAACCTCGTAATTGCCCTCGCCGTACTTCTTGTCGAGTATGCGCTTAAGAGCAGCCTCTGCTCTGTTCCATACTTCGATGTCGCCCATGTAGTCATCGGGACGGGTTGAGAACTCGGCACGATAGGTAACTCCGAACGCACCGTAGATCTCATCGGCAAGGCTCATGATATCAGCGATCTCATCCTCGATCTGGCTCTCCATTACGAAGGTGTGATCGTCGTCCTGTCTGAACTCCTGTACTCTGAAGAGTCCGTTCATCTGTCCGGATTTCTCCTTACGGTGAAGGACATCGTACTCGCTGTATCTGATGGGCAGCTCCTTGTAGGAGTGGATCGTACGCTTGTAGGTCATCATCGCATTGGGACAGTTCATGGGCTTTGCAGCCATCGTATCGTCTGCCTCGCGAGAATACAGAGGCTGTCTTGCAGCCATCTTTACAGCGAACTTCTCAGCCGCATCATCATCAAGTGCATCCACGGTATCGACAAGTCCGGAGACATCCGCATCTGCAGTGAGCTGTCCGGTGATACCGGGAACCATGAACATGTTGTTGATATAATGTGCCCAGTGACCGCTGATCAGCCAGAGCTTCTTGTTGTTGACAAGGGGAGCGGCGATCTCCTGATAGCCGTGCTTTGCCTGAATCTCTCTGGAGAACCCCAGCAGGGTCTGATAGAGCTTCCATCCTCTGGGAAGCCAATAGGGCATTCCGGGTGCGGTCTCATGGAACATAAAGAGATCGAGCTGAGGTCCGAGCTTCTTGTGATCTCTCTCCATGGCCTCTTTGATGAGATTGAGATGTGCCTTTAATTCATCCTTGCTCGGGAATGCGTATACATAGATCCTCTGAAGAGAGTCTCTCTTTTCGTCTCCTCTCCAATATGCGCCGGATGCCGACTTTACTTTGAATGCGACACCCATGAGGTCACGTGAATTCTCGATATGAGGTCCGCGGCAAAGATCCACGAAATCATCTCCGGTGTAATAAACCGTGAGAGTAGCATCCTCAGGCAGATCATTAATGATCTCAGCCTTGAAGCGCTGCTCCTTAAACATATCAAGTCCCTCCGCACGGGTTACTTCCTTGCGGGTCCAGTCCTCTTTACGCCTGATGATCTCGGTCATCTTGTCTTCGATAGTCTTATAGTCATCCTCGGTGATAGCTCGAGGCAAGATAAAATCATAATAAAATCCATCCGCGATCTGCGGTCCGATGGCATACTGAACATTCTCCTTACCAAAAATCTCAATGACAGCTTTGGCAAGAATATGCGCCATCGAATGACGATAAACTTCCAAAAATTCTTCTTTTTCCATATCGGAAACCTCCCTTGTATACAGATATTAAGATTTTACTATGATTTGACGGCTTTGTTCAAGTGTTTTGCCTTCTTTTTGCCGTGTATTTTTACACTAATAATGGCAATGACAAGTACTGCTGCCGCACATCCCGCGCCTGTCACAATATATATGGTGTTGCCGGGCTTTTCGACTACCATATATTCCGTATTCTCGGCATAATCGACTACCACATAGCTTCCCTTCATCTCGGACTCTACAGCGGTCCAAGCCTGTCCGGAAATGCCGGAAGCGGCATCATAAGGCGTACAGTACACTGTGCAATCCTTGTATGGCGTGTAGAGTCTCAGTATTCCGCCGTTTTCCGTATCTATTGCACCCTCGTGAGCAGTCAGCTCGAGGCGGTATCTGAGCGCATCCTTTATCTTTACCGTCTTGCCGTTATTATCGGTAATACTTGTCGCAGCCATACGCTCGAAGCTTGCGTCAAATATATCATCACTGTCGAATCCACCCGATATGAGCGCAAGGGGCTTCCCGTTTTCCTCATATTCAAGAGCCGATGAAAGCACGGTTATCTCGGGTATGAACTCCGCAGTAACCATTATATTTCCGAGAGCGGTACGCCCTGTAAGGTCGGGCCAGGATCCGTATGATCCGTCCGTATGCTCAAGTTCCGGGGTCTCGATCCCTTCCAGACTCTGTCCGTACTTAACGCTGACTGTCTTTACGATCCGATCACCCACTCTGAAAGAGACGGTCAGATCCGAGAATGCTTCAGGGATGTCCGGGATCTCAAGCGCGCTCGCATAATCCGTCGCCTCCGCTACTCCCTTGTAGCTGATATCATCTATTCCGTATGCACTGTCACAGACAAATACATTGCCTGACAGATCGCTCGCATTCATCTCTTCCGTCTTTTTGTCGCGGAGTATCTGACCTGCTATGGCACCGCTCGTTCCGGTGTGATCTCCGAATGTAGGCAGGGCTACACAGTCTTTAACCGCCGTGGCGTAACCCGCTATGCCTCCAAGTTCCTCATCTCCGGAGAGCGTACACATCACATAGGACTTCCTGATCACGGAATCGCTCCTTCCGGCGATACCTCCGATGTAGTCACCTTCTATGCTTTCCACAGGTCCGTATCCTTCGGAGCGATACACGATACCACGATCCATCTTTCCGACGATACCACCTGCGTAATTATTCTTCACGCTGACAAGTGCCAGGTTTTTGCAGGTGACGATCATGCCCGATGTGGTATAACTCTCGCCTGCGGTAAGTGCAAATGAAAGGATCGCATTATTCTCGAGATTCTCATCATCCACTGCCAGAGATCCGACTATACCTCCGCCCTGCAGATCGCACTTCACGGAGTTTCTGTTGGAGCAGTCCATGATCACTCCTCCGTTCGAATCACGCAGCGTCTTGTGAGGATCATCCAGAGACAGGAGTTCACTCTCTGATATGTCCGTAAAGAGATATTTAACCCCCTCTTCACGCACTCCTCCAACCAGATCCGATATCAGATCATAGGTTGCAGTCACGCGATTATCCGTCTCCCTGATACAGTCGTTAAGCTCATCGGAATACTTATCCGAATCCTTGGTGAGCGCGGAAAGCGAATCAGCCATACCATCCAGATCATCGAGCATGGCATTCATATTCCTGTTCCACTCTTCACTGCCCTTTGTGAGATCACTTCTTACCTTTGCTTTGTCCGCATCGACATCTCTGTCTCTGATGTTCAGGTCTTCGATCTCGTCTCCGTCCCTGTTTTCTATTCTTTCGCGTGCGCTGTCGTAGTAATCTTTTGCTTTATC
>DFKT01000059.1:13583-24949 GCA_002373595.1 Lachnospiraceae bacterium UBA3638
ATCTTTTGCTTTATCCTTTGCTTCTTCTGCCGCTTTCTCAGGATCGTCCTGAGCCTCTTTTATCTTGTCCTTCGTTTTATCCTTGGATTCGTCCGCTTTATCCTTTGCCGTATCCTTAGCTTCATCGGCAAGCTTCTCTGCTTCAAGTCCTGTATCGGTTCCGTCGGAATAAAGCTTTGCAAGCTCGTCCGCGCTGTCCAGTGCGGCTTTGGAGTGATCGCTTAATTTCTCAAGATCATCGCTTATAGCTTCTCCGGCTGCCTCAGCAGTATTGATGGTAGCAACAACACTGTCGTTAACGCGTTCTATGGATGATCTTATGGACTTCGCCTTATCCGTCTCAATATAGGGCTCGAGCTGACCCGCTATTCCGCCGACATCTTTCTTGCCATATACAAATCCATAGTTGTGAGATGAATAGATAAGTCCGAGAGTGCGTCCCGCGATACCGCCGATATTGTAACCGACATGATCGTATCCTACGACGCCCTCGTTCCTGCAGAAATCAATAACGCCGTCGGAATAACCGATTATACCACCCGTGTCGACACCGCTCTGCATACTCGGTGCTGTGGTCTCATCGGTTATGGTCTCTATGATATCTTCACTCTTTTCGTCATCGCCCATTACCCAGGATTCGGTATTATTGACATTACCTTTATTGACGCAGTAGCTTACTCTTCCGAAGTTCTTGCCTGCGATTCCGCCCGTGTAATAATACCCGCTTACATCCACTGTGCTCTCGCATTTGTAGATGAATCCTCCGGGCTGATTGATGCCGACGAGTCCGCCGGTCTCACGGTTTCCGCTGACGCTTCCGCTCACACTGCATTTCTCAATAAGTCCCTGGTTGATACCTGCGAGCATACCGGTGCATTTCTGATCGCCGGTTGCGATCACGGTACCTGATATATTCAGATCGCGCACAGTTCCCTGCGGTCCTATATATCTGAAAAAGCCCGTAACATAACCCTCTCCGCCGTAGGTATATCCCGAGACAGTATGTCCGTTTCCTTCAAATTTCCCGTTAAAGATTGGGATGCCTTTGAAATCCGCCCCTGTCAGATCTATATCCGCATCAAGCTTTACGGTCTTTCCGACTGACCACGAATCGTCATGACAGTTATTCTCAAGCCCGATCAGATCGTCCGCCGAGTCTATGGTTATCAATCTGAGCGGATCCTCTTCTGTTGCAAGAGCATGTATCGGCGAGAGCATCTGAAGAGTCATTGCAGCCGTAAGTATCAATGAAAACATCTTTTTATTTCTCATCGTCTTCGCCCTCCGTTACCATATTGCCCATGGTTACGATCGCATTCACCTCACCTTTGACCAGTGCATGCATCTCTCCGATGACTGCACCGTTTACCTGGCCTCTGACAAAGCCGTCAACTCTGACAGTACCGAAGCCCCTGTCGAGTTTGATGGGCGATGACACTTCGAAACTTGTCTTCTCTATTACCTTCTCTCCCACCATGAGTATCTGAGGGAGAACAAACATAACAAGGATGATCGAGATAATGGTACCTCGTCCGAGACATTGTCCAATGCCGCATATCGCTCCGTCGGACGAGAGATTTCCTATCATAAATCCGGCAAGTACCATCATGGATCCCGATGTGATGATCGTGGGGAATGCGAAGTTGAGCGTCTCTATTATCGCAGTCTTTTTGTCCATGATCTTGCGCAGTTCGGTATATCGACCGGATATAACGATCGCATAATCGATATTTGCACCCATCTGAATGGAACTTACGATGACATATCCGAGGAAGAAGAGATTGTTGTGCTGAAGAGCCGGGAATGCAAAGTTGATCCATATCGCACCCTGTATTACAGCGATAAGGAGAACGGGCATTCCGGCTGACAGGAATGTAAACAGCAATACGACCAGGACTGCCAATATTGATACAACGCTTACGACTGTATTGTCTCTGTCGAACGATTTCTTGAGATCATACTGGCTTGTCGAATTACCTGCGACGAGAACCTTGCTCTCATCGTAATACCTGCCTGCGATCTCATGCATCTTGTCCAGAAATGCAAATGTTTCCTCTCCCTCTTCAGGAAGCGTGAGATATACGAGCATGCGGCTGTAGTTCTCTCCCTGCAGCTGCTGCTTGGCCATGGTCATTTTGTCATTGGCATCCCTAAGTTTATCAAAGGTCTCACTGTCGAGAGTCACATATCCCTGATTCACTTCATCATAGAGGAACATAATGATGTCGATCAGCGGCACACTGTACCCGGAGAAACCGTTGATGATCTTGGCGTAGTTCTCATCATTTATCGCATACGCCATATACAGAAGTTCAGACACTTCATAGTCCACATCCATCAACTCCGAGAATTCTCTCGCGGTGAGCTGATCGGTGAGCATGTATCCGTCCATCGCTTCCGTATTGGCAAGCCCTTGTGTATGATCGACTTCAGGCATATTGTCGAGTTCAGCCAGAAGTTTCTTCTCCTTGTCATAATCGCCTGACGGTACTACAAGCGCGACGAAATTAGATCTGCCGAAACTCTCCTCGATCATCTCCTGCGCGATCTGCGTGCTGTTCTTTACAGGAGTCTCTATCTGTGAATATCCGTAAACAAAAGGACAGTTCTTTTGAACAAGCATTGCGGCGATGATAAGTACGACAAAAGCAGGTGCGATTATATATCTCGTATGATAATCAAATTTACCCACCAGCGGGATCTTGGGAACAAAGCTCTTGTGCTTAGTCTTGTCCATTGCCTTGCCGAAGATCATCAGCAGTCCGGGCATGAGAAGGAATACCGAGAAGAGGCTGAAGAAGATCGCCTTGATAAGACATATTGCCATATCGCGTCCAATACCGAACTGCATGAAGAGCATGGCGACAAGTCCGCCTATAGTGGTAAGCGAACTTGCAAATATCTCGGGGATAGCTTTGCTCAGAGCGATGATATCCGCTTCTCTGATGGAAAGCGATTCATGTTCTTCTTTGTATCTGTTACAGAATATGACCGCATAATCAACGGACAGCGCAAGCTGAAGCACTATAGTTACCGAGTTCGAAACAAAAGAGATCGTGCCAAGCATGAAGTTGGTGCCTGCAGCAAGTATCGCTGATGCTCCGAATGTAAGTATAAGAACCGGAACCTCCGCATATGTGAGCGATGTGAACAGGAGCACCGAGAGCACAACTATCGCAACCAGCACGCTTACGACCTGCATCTCGCTCTCTATCTGCTTGGCCGATGCATCTCCCATTGATGTGGATACATATATGTCATATCCCTCGAGTCCTGATTCTATATCCTCGAGAGCTTCCAACGCTTTGTCATCATCCTCGGCATATCTGAAAGTGATGTTGTACAAAGCGGAGAAATTATTGTAATGCTCGCTGCTGTCATCAAACGAAAGCAGATAAACATCACTCCTGCTCTCGATGATGTCCGCTATGCGTCTTGCTTCATCATAGTTTATGTTAGTCACCATGATGTCCGCAGTACCGTATGTGATGAACTCTTCGCCCATCAGGTCTATACCGCGTCTGGTCTCTGAAGTACCGGGAAGATATGCAGCCAGATCGTTCTCAACTTTGACCCATCCGCTCGATATCAGACAGAATATTATTCCTATCCCGAAAATAAGAAAGAACAGGTTTCTCCTGTCCACAATAAATGTGGCGACTTTAACCATTACAGAGTTACCTTCGCCCTTAGCCTTTTGTTTCTGCTCGTCCTTGATGTCCATTTTAAATCACTTTTGTTTGATCCTTTCCCTTTTAAGTCCTTTATGTCATATCAAAGAAGTTTTGATTCTTTGACAATCTTAACAACTCTGCTGGTGCCGAGTCTCGAAGCACCCAGATCAAGAAATCTGTCGGCATCCTCTATACTCGAGATACCTCCCGCTGCTTTGATCTTAACATCCTTGCCGACGTATTTCGCAAAAAGTTCTATGTCCGCAAAGGTTGCTCCTGCAGTGGAGAATCCGGTAGAAGTCTTGATAAAGTCTGCCTTGCTCTCGGTGACTATCTCGCACATCTTCTTCTTTTCATCATCCGTAAGAAGGCATGTCTCAATGATGACCTTCAGGATGATATCTTCTCTGAATGATTTGCATGCATCATTTATCCTGATGATCTCGTTCTTAACATACTCATTCCTGCCCGCCTTGAGCATGCCGATATTGATGACCATATCTATCTCGTCAGCGCCTTTTTTAAGCGCATCCTGAGTCTCAAAGACTTTTGACTCAGTGGTCATATTTCCGTTGGGGAATCCTATAACGGTGCAGATCTTCATCCTGCCCTGCGCATGCTTTGATGCCGTCTCTATATAGCAGGGCGGAATACATATCGATGCTGTGCTATACTTTATCGCATCATCCAGGAGCTCGATGATCTGGCCGGGCGTTGCCTCCTGCTTAAGCAAAGTATGATCACATGCTGCGAGTATCTCTTTAATGTCTCTCATCTCTTTCTCCTTTATGACAAAAATCCTATAGGACCTACGCCCTCTTTTTCGCCCTTTACCATCTTAGCGAAATCATTCTCCTCAGTTGATGTAACGATGTCCTCTGCGCGGATGACGACCTCCTTGTCCTCTCCGGTATAGTATCTGTATGCAGCCTTACCCCATGCTCTTTCGTAGAGATTGCGGATCAGTCTGCCGTTGCTGAACGTCTTGGACTTAAGCGTCTCTTCTCCGATAGAGCTGACGAATTTTCTGACTGCATCCTCAACCGCTTTGTCGTGCTCGCCCTCTCCCATGTTGGACCAGAAGATATCTTCCAGTTCCTCCTTGGTATAGTTGGGGAATTCGATCTCGTAGGGAACTCTGCTCTCAAATCCGGGATTGGACTTGATCAGATTGTGCATCTCATCCGTATAGCCGGCCATGATGATACAGAAATCCTTCCTGTGATTCTCCATCTCGGTAAGAAGAGTAGCTATTGCCTCATGTCCATAGTCCTTAGGCGAATCCTCGACATAGAGACTGTATGCCTCATCGATGAAAAGGACCGATCCATATGCATCACGGCAGTACGCCGCAGTCTTGGGTGCGGTATCACCGATATATCTTCCGCAGAGGTCTCTTCCTTTTATCTCGTAGAAGAGTCCCTTACTGAGGATGCCTTCCTCTTTAAATATCCTGGCCACGAGTCTGGCTACCGTGGTCTTGCCCGTTCCGGGACTGCCCGTAAACATCATATGGATACAGGGTACATTCGCTTCGCCGTTCTTCTCTCTGAGTTCCTTGGATACTCTTATCTGAGCGACGATCTCGCGGATCTTTTTCTTGACCTGCTCGAGACCTATCATATTGCCGAGGATCTCGTAGGGATCCTCTGTCGATCTCTCATCGAGATAATTGTCAAAGTCGGCGGTATGGATCTTGCTGTCCGCATTTCCTTTTCTGTCATTCTCGAGAGCCTTGTCATAGAGGAATTCACCAACCATATTGTTGAGCGCTTTGTATCCGTAGAAGTAGTCGTTCTTCTTCTTGCGCATGATCCACTGCTCGATGGATGAGTCGACATCATTATCGGTCGAGAAGTGATACTTCACTGTTCTGGACTTGACGTAGTCCACCATGTTGGAGATAGGGATGGGCGGAACGTCCACTCTCCTTACCGCCATGACCTCCCCGAGCTGATCCTGTATGCGGTTCAGGACCTGTTCCTCCATATACGGAGTCCTGAATATGCACATGTAACTCGTAGCGAATTTCTCTATTATCCTGAGTGAGTCTCTCACGAGATCCACATTAAGTTCATCGACCCACTCCGAGATATCAAAGCAGAGTATGATCTTCCTGCGCTCGGTACGATTTGCTCTCGAGAAGCTCTCCGCCTTTTCGCATGCCGTAGCCCAGGCGTCATCCTCCTCGCCCTTTACTTTGTGGATGACCATCTCCTCGAACATGGCATCGTAGTCGATTGCTTTCTGTTCGGATTCATTTTCCTTATCGCGGTCATTGCCTTTCTTTTTCTGCTCTTCTACCAGATCGTAATACATATAAATCTTGCATATGGAGCGGATGAATGCGGTCAGTCCGAATCCTCTGTTGATCGGTATCAGGAGATTCTGCTGCCAGAGTATCTCCTCAGCGTTCATGGACATAAGGCCCCTGATCGCCGAATTAAGCTCATAGAGATAATCCTTCATCGCAGGTGAATACCTGATGGGAGGATTCGAGCATATATCGGAAAGGATCGTATTTATATCATCATTTCCTTCTCCCTCATCGTATTCTTCTATGATGTCGGGGATCGTGATCTTACTATGGTCTGCAGCAGGAGAAGCTACAGCACCTTCCTCAGGAGTTCTCTCTGCACGGGGCTGCTCTGCGATGGCTTCCGTCCTGCTTTCGTTTTCCTCATGCTCATCCTCTTCCGTTGTAATGAACATGAGTCCTTCCGTCGTGTTAACTCCGAAGAGGTTTGTAACAAACCCTGTTAATCCCG
Source organism: Lachnospiraceae bacterium UBA3638 (assembly GCA_002373595.1). Classification (GTDB taxonomy): domain Bacteria; phylum Bacillota; class Clostridia; order Lachnospirales; family Lachnospiraceae; genus AC2028. Next base: position 20,026 of record DFKT01000059.1, read on the forward strand.
TGATAAATGAATCGGTAGTATCGCTGCTTACCCTTACGAGTACCATAGTAGATTCGGACTTCAAAAGAGTCGCTCCGAATCCCTTGGCATATTTCTCGATCTCTCTTATGGGATTAATATTCTTTGCACTTCTGAATTCGTTAACCTTGCTCCTCTCAAAAGAGATCTTTACTCTGTTATTGTCAGCCATCAGTCTTCTTCCTCCGTATATGCAAGTGCACATCTGACTGCTCTCTTCCATCCCTTAAGAAGAGCTTTCCTTCTCTCCTCATCCATCCGGGGACTGAATACTTTTCCTACTTTGAGATTCTCCCTGAGATCATCTCTGTCCTTCCAGTATCCTACCGTAAGTCCCGCGAGATAAGCCGCTCCGAGAGCTGTCGTCTCTATGCAGGTAGGTCTTACTACATCCGCACCCGTTATATCCGCCTGGAATCCCATCAGGAAATCATTGGCGCTGGCACCTCCGTCCACCTTGAGAGATGTAAGGCTTATCCCTGAGTCTTTCTCCATAGCACGTATAACATCTGCGGTCTGATAACATATCGACTCGAGAGTCGCTCTTATGAAATGTTCCTTGCTCACGCCTCTCGTCAGTCCCACTACAGTGCCCCTTGCATAAGGGTTCCAATAGGGTGCTCCAAGTCCTGCAAAAGCAGGCACGATATACATCCCGTCGGTATCTTCAACAGCCTCAGCATATTCTCTTGTCTGCGAAGCGGTCTTGATCATTCTCATGCCGTCACGCAGCCACTGTACCGCAGCACCGGCAACGAACACACTTCCCTCAAGCGCATAGTCCGGCTTCTCATCCGTCCCGGCAGCTATCGTGGTGAGCAAACCCGAGGCAGAGTCTATCGCTTTCTTACCTGTGTTCATCAAGAGGAAGCACCCCGTTCCGTATGTATTCTTGAGATCCCCCTCGTTAAAGCATAGCTGTCCGAAGAGTGCACTCTGCTGGTCTCCGGCCACACCTGCTATCGGTATCTCTCCTCCGAGTACAGTCTCATCCGTAGTGCCGTAGCCATATCCCGAAGGATGAACCTCCGGAAGCATGCACTCGGGTATATCAAAATACTCAAGTATCTTCTTATCCCATTCAAGCTTATGGATATCAAAGAGCATCGTCCTCGACGCATTGGTATAATCCGTCGCATGTACTCTTCCCTTGGTGAGATTCCATATCAGCCAGCAGTCAACGGTACCGAAAAGTATCTCTCCGTTCTTCGCTCTGTCCCTCACTCCCGGTACGTTCTCAAGGATCCATGCGATCTTGGATGCGCTGAAATAAGCATCAGGGATAAGTCCTGTCGTCTTTCTCACATGATCCGAAAGATCGTCCGCCTTAAGCTTATCTATCATATCCGCAGTACGTCTGCACTGCCAGACGATCGCATTATATACGGGCTGACCCGTCTTCCTGTCCCACAGTATAGTGGTCTCTCTCTGATTGGTGATGCCTATGGCAGCGATATCGGATGCAGTCACTCCCTTAATAGCCATACACTCAGTCGCTACCGAAAGCTGTGATGACCATATCTCCATCGGATTGTGCTCGACCCATCCGGCTTTCGGATAGACCTGTGAGAATTCCTTCTGCTCCATCGCGCAGATATTACCGCTTCTGTCAAAGAGTATGCATCTGGAGCTGGTGGTTCCCTGATCGAGGGCCATTATATACTCAGCCATATCATCCTTCCTGAACTGCGTCGCAGTTATCCGTTGCTATTACATCTACTCCCGTGCCGCACACATCTGCGACTATCACCTGTCCGATCGTTATGGGAGCGGTAACCTTTGATTCCTTTATCGCTTTTACACAGTTCATGATCTCGCCCTTTGGAATATCAGACGCAGTCTTGACGCTCACAACAGGCCGTACGCCGCCGTCAACAGTCACAATACTGGTCACCGTCCTCATAGGTGCGGTAAGCTCCGCGGTAACATACTCCGCTCCTCTCGGGCAGGTATTTCCCGTGATGCTCACTATCTCTCCTTCCGATACTTCTGCTTTCACATTGCATCCGAGAGGGCATCTTATACATACAAATTCTTTGATCTCGCTCATTCTTTCCTCCGGATCCTACTCTACTATCTCAAACGTGATATCCGCACCTTCGGGAAGTTTAGTAAGTACTTCCTTTTTGAGGATGACCTGTTCCATCTCTCCGGGTGCCATGACCGGTCTCTTTACACTGCTAAGGACTTCGTCGCCGCATGTAACCTTTACGGTAGCGCCGCGGTAATTCTTTCCCACTCTGAATCTGACGATCTGTTTATCTTCCATATTGCCCGGATCTATCGATGCCGGAACAGTGTATCTCACGCCGTTCTTTGCAATAAGGGTGTGCTTTTTTCCTTCAGCCCTGAGTGCTCCGTTAAGGTATGCCGCTGCGTTCTTTCCGGCCTGCGCTGCTTCCTCCGATACATAGTCAACTAAGTCGTGAACATGGAGTACATTTCCGCAGGCGAATACGCCCTGTATATCCGTCATCAGGCTCTCGCTTACCACAGGGCCTCCCGTCACGGGATTGATCGATGCTCCGAGCATTCCCGTCAGTTCGTTTTCGGGAATGAGTCCGCACGAAAGGAGTAACGTGTCGCAAGGATATTCCTTTTCGCTTCCGGGGATCGGCTTTGACTTCTCATCCACCTCAGCTATGGTTACGCTCTCTATCCTCTTCCTGCCCTTTATATCTACGACTGTATGCGAAAGCATAAGCGGTATATCGAAATCATTCAAGCACTGAGCGATATTTCTCTTGAGTCCTCCGGAGTACGGATTGAGCTCAGCGACCAGATGAACCTTTGCTCCCTCGAGCGTCATTCTTCTCGCCATGATGAGTCCTATATCACCCGATCCGAGAATGATTACATCCTTACCCGGCATTCTGCCTTCGATGTTGACGAAGCGCTGTGCGGTTCCGGCTGTATATATGCCGGCAGGTCTGTATCCCGGGATGTTGAGCGCGCCTCTCGATCTCTCTCTGCATCCCATAGCCAGTATGACCGCTCCGGCAGTGATATCTTCGAGTCCGAATCTCCTGCCCATTACCGTCACTGTCACGGTTCCGTTATCACCGGGCTTTAAGCCGGTTACCATCGCACCCGTTCTGTACTCTATGCCCGCCTCTTTTACACGATCGATAAATCTCGAAGCATACTCGGGGCCCGTAAGTTCCTCTTTGAAAGTATGAAGTCCGAATCCGTTATGTATGCACTGATTCAGGATACCTCCGAGTCTGTCGTCACGCTCGAGGATAAGAATGTCGGACACGCCGGCTTCTCTTGCGCCCATCGCAGCCGCAAGTCCCGCAGGTCCTCCTCCTATTATCACCAGTTTTCTCTTGTTCATATATTCACCCATCCGGATCAATTCATTGTCTTATATCTACAGATCTTCTTTGATGTATCCTTTGAGGATCTCCGATCCGGGATCGTTCTTTCTGATATCTCCTATGTCCGTTCCCATCTCTCTGGCGAGTATCTCTGCAACCTTGGGACTGCAGAATCCAGCCTGACATCTGCCCATTCCGGCTCTGGTCCTGCGCTTTACTCCGTCGAGTGTGGAAGCTCCGAGAGGTCGCCTGATGGAGTCTACTATCTCACCCTCTGTGATCGTCTCGCAGCGACATATTACATTCGCATAGAGCGGGTTTTCCTTTATGAGAGCTTCGTATTCTTCACGGGTCATCTCCTTGGGATTGGGAATGCCCTTTCTGGTATTGATAAAATCATTCTTCAGATCTGCATTAAGTTTATCCGCGATCATGCACGCAAGCATTACTCCTATCGCGGGAGCACATGTAAGTCCCGGTGATTCTATACCGGCTGCATCGTAGAATCCCGGAGCATCTTCACATTCACCTAAGATGAAGTCTCCGTTTTCCTCATGTGCGCGCACACCCGCAAATGATGTTATCGTCTGTCTGCCCGGCAGTCCCGGTATACTGAGCGCGGCTTTGGCAGCCACTTCCGAGAGTCCGTCCGCTGTGGTGCTCACTTCCTCTCCGTCCTCTATATCATTGGCATTGGGCCCGACGAGGAGATTGCCATGGACAGTCTGTGTGACGAGCACACCCTTGCCGAGCTTGGTCGGAAGCTGGAATATCGTATGTGATACGGTTCCGCCGACTGTCCTATCCATAAGGAGGTATTCTCCCTTGCGGGGGATTATCTTTATCTTCTTATCACTGACCATATTGTGGAATACATCCGAGGACACTCCGGCTGCATTTACCACGGTCTTTGTTTCAAATGTTCCCTTGTTGGTGCGGACTCTGTATCCGCTTTCAGTCTTCTCTATCAGATCACATTCAGTCTTGAGTGAGAAGTTTACTCCGTTGACGGATGCGTTCTCTGCCATGGCTATCGTCAAAAGGAAAGGACATACAACACCTGCCGACGGAGCATAGAGTGCGCACACCGCATCATCGGTCACATTGGGCTCCAGCTCTTTGATCCTATCCTTCTCAATGATCTGCAGACCTTTGACACCGTTTGTAACGCCCTGATCGTAGAGTTTATTTATGACATCTCTGTCTTTTTCATCAAAGCATAGAACAAGAGAACCGTTTTCCCTAAACGGGAAATCCAGTTCCTCAGAAAGTTCCTTTATCAGGCTGTTTCCTTCTACATTGAGCTTAGCCTTTAGCGTTCCGGGCTTTGCGTCATAGCCCGCATGCACGATACCGCTGTTTGCCTTGGATGTGCCTTCGCATACATCGGAATGCTTATCAACCACGAGAACATTCAGATCGTATCTCGACAGTTCCCTTGCAATGCTGCATCCCGTCACACCCGCTCCGAGTATCAAAACGTCCAGCATATTATCCGTCCTCTTTATCTGTCTATATATGATAATAGTTAACGAGCTTCGTCACTGCCTCTATCGACTGCGAGACTTCCTCATCCGTCAGTCTCG